>DASSPT010000044.1:0-5174 GCA_035699465.1 Gemmatimonadota bacterium | reverse complement strand
AAACTGCCGGGCGCGAGGACCCCAGCTCATCGACGGACGGCCCGAAGAGGCTCGCCCAGCCCTGTCAGCACCACTTCCACGTCGGCGCCGGTCTGGTTGTCGTTGAACTCCAGCGTACCCGGCCCCTCCAGAAAGAAGAAGCGCGTCGGGGATTGGGCTCGAAGGCGGTATCCGCTCCACCCGAATGCGGGAAGGCTGGCGCGGAGCTCGCCGCCCTCCAGGCGGATCTCGATCACGAACGACTCCCCCTCTCCGTCCGGCTCGGAGCGGTAGGTGCCGGTCAGGCCCGCGAGCCTGTCGATCGGGACCTGGATCGCGTCGTGCGCTGTGGGTAGAAAGAGATCCCAGCCGTACTCGCGGCCGATCGAGCGAACGATTTCCATCGCCAGGCCGTAGCCCCCCGCGCCGTTCGTCATGACGGCGAGACCGCGGCCCTCAGTCCCGGATCCCATCATCCAGGTCTGAAAGCCCTCGTTCGAGCCACCGTGATAGAACCACAGCGAATCGGCCGCGCCATCCACCCACACCCCGAGCCCGTAGGGATCCCCCTCCCGGCGCGACAGCATGAGATGCGCGTTTTCGGGGGAGATCGGCCCACCCTCGATACCGGTCAGCGCCCGCTGGATCTCGAGCACGAACCGGGCGAGGTCGGACGGGGTCGTCCACAGGCCCGCGGCGGCCATCTCGGGATAGATGTGGTACCGGCCGGGGATCGGGGCGCCATCCAGTCCATGGGCGGTGGCCGCCTCGTCCGCGCGATCCAGGGGGAGGGGCTGAGCGAACGTGCTATGGGTCATGCCGGCGGGCCCGAGGATGCGCTCACTCATGAAGTCGGAGAAGGGCTTCCCTGTGACGTCCTCGATCAAGAGCTGGACGATGGAATAGCCGCCTCCGGAGTAGCGGAATTGCGAGCCCGGAAAGGTGTCGACCTCCACGGGTTCCGTGTTCGCCGGACCGGACCCCTCCAGGACTTGGACCAGCATGGGGATCGGGTCGGCGGCCGTGTAGCCGGGAAAGCCACTGACCGTCGTCGCGGCGGTGTGGCTCAAGAGGCGTCGGAGGGTGACGGGCTCCTCAACGGTGAACGGGCTCTCCGGCACTTGCCATGAGTCGAGCCACTGGTTCACGTCGCCGTCGAGGGTCACGACCCCGTCTTCGACCAGCTGGAGCGCCCCGGCGGCGGTCACCGGCTTGCTGATCGAAGCCGCCTGGAACAACGTGGTCGTGTCCGCCGCGCTACCGCGCCCCACCTCGACGGTGCCCCACGCCCGGGCCCAGTCGATGCGCCCGCCATCGATCACGGCGACGCTGACCGCGGGAACCCGGTAGAACCGGAGTCGTTCCTCGATCGTCAGGCGGGCGTCCTCGCCCCGCACGACGTTGTGGGTCAGGAGGCCAGTCTCGACGCGTGCGATCCCATCTTCCAGAGCGTCGCCGGCCTCGGGCGCCTGGACGGTGGCGCAGGCGGAAGTGAGGAGGAGGACGCGGAGGACGCCCACCCACCGGAGAGGGATCGGCGGGATCACAGAGGGTGAACCGCCAGGACGTTGTCGTCGCGCTGCCGGTCGATGAGCTTGCGGTTGGGATCGATCCCGGCGCGGGCCGGTTCGCGGAGGACGGTGATGCGGATCGTCTGCTCGCCCCTCCGGATGCGGTGCCGCTCCAGGTAGAGCGGCTCGCCGAGCTCCTCGCCCTCGCCGGCCGCGAAGACGCCGATCTCGACCCACTCGTCCATCGGCACCTCGGTCTCGCGGCCGACGCCATCGGCTCGCACCTTCTTCGCTCCGACCGTCAGCGCCACCTGGTACTCGCCGGTGCCCGTCGGCTCCAAGGTCGCACGCTCGGCGCGGACGTCCCAGAGAGTGATGGTCTCGAAGAGGTCCTCGAGCAAGCCGTTCAGCGAGTCGGGGGAGACGGCGCGCAGCTCGGCGTAGAGATCGAGGGAGGTAGGGTAGGGCGGCCCGGCGCCCTGATACTTCTCGAAGTAGCGGCGCAGCGCCCCGTTCACCGCTGCCTCGCCGAGCAGCTCCCGCAGCGTGTACAGGGCGATCGCGCCCCTGCGATAGGCGATGTACGGCTGGTCCTCGACCTGGAGCACCGGCACCTCGCGCGCGAACTCCGCGCGCCCCCGGAAGTACCGCTCCATCTGGAACTCGTAGACCCGCCGCGCCGCCTCGGCGCCGTACGTCTTCTCCGTCACCATCATCGCGCTGTAGTTGGCGATCGACTCCGAGAGGAACCCCGCGCCGCGGACGCCGGCGCCCCGCACCAGTCCGCCCCACCACGTGTGGGCGACCTCGTGCGCGGTCCCGTAGAAGGGCTGGTCGACCTGGCCTTCCCGGACACGGCTGAAGAAGACGTCCTCGGTGAAGGCGATCGTGTGCGGGTGGGCGCTGCCGAAGCCCCCGTAGCGCGGGATCTCGACGATGCGGAGGTCGCTGTACGGGTAGGGGCCGAACTGCTCGGTCAGGTACGCGAGCGCGGCCTTCATGCCGCGAACCATGCGATCCAGGTTCGCGTCGTGCGCAGGGTGATGGAAGATCCGGAGCGCGACGTCGTTCCAGCGGTCCTCGAGCACGTCGTATTTCGCGGAGGCGATCGTGCCGCCGAAGGCGATCGGTGTCTCGGTCACGTAGTGGAAATAACGGCGCCCGTTCTCCGTCCAGCTCCGGCGCAGCACGCCGGGCGTGATCGCGGTCTGATCGGCGGCCGTCCCGATGATCGCGTCGACGTGGACGAGATCCGAGTCGCCGATCGACCAGCGGTCGTCCCTCGCCGCTGGGTCCTCGGGTCCTGGGGTCGGCGGCCTGGGCGAGAGACCGAAGCGCTCGCGGGCCTCGCCGTTCGCGAGCTCGAACAGCGGCTGATACCCGATGATCGGCATCTTCACCCGGTCGAGGGACGTCCCGTTGGCGACGACCTCCGTCGGGATGTCGCTGTTGGGGAAGCCGCGCTGCCGGAAGCCCACGTCGAAGGCGAGTCGCAGGGAATCCCCCGGCTCGAGCGCCTCTTCCAAAGCGAAGATCCGGTAGCCGACCTCCTCGTCCACGAGGACGGCCTCGGCCGACCGGCCGATAGACACCGCGCGCGCCTCGATCTCGGGATCGAGGAACACGTGCACAGAATCGATCGCCACGTCGGTCCGGTTGACGAGGAGGTAGCTCCCGCGCAGGTCGGCCGCGGACTCCGCCGGATGGATCTCGACGCGGAGCTGTACGCTCTCGATCGTCGGCTGCGCGACGTCTACGTATCGGCGGTAGCGCTTCTCGTACTCTGCCTGCCTCGCCTCGCTCACGCCGGCCGTCGGGTGGAGGACGTGAGTGTTGTAATAGACGAACCCGCCGAAGACCAGGATCGGTACCAGCGCGATACCGGCCGTTGCCGCGACCCGGCCCGCGAACCGCTCGCGCGCCTGGTGCAGGCGACGCCCCAGGCCGCCTTCGTATCCGCGCACCCAGAACAGGACCGCCCCGACGAGGAGGAGCAGCGCCCACCCCGCCCAGTACAGCTTGAACCACACGAACGGCGCGGCGAACGGTCCGAAGCCGTTCATGTCCGAATAGAGCCAGCCGGGATCGCGGCCGTAGAGAAGCAGGTTGTCCCGGACCAGTCCCATGAGCCGCAATAGCGGGGGCGCCAGAATTCCGACCAGCACGAGAATGTGGCCCAGGTACTTGTGGTTCACGATCACGTGGATCGTCATCGCGAGCGCCGCGAGGATCACGTAGTCGAGGAACTTCATCCCGAAGACGACGCGGAGGTACAGGCCGAGCTCGAAGTGGGTGTAGCCCTGGAGCACCTGGATGAGGAGGCCGCCGATCATGGTCGCGGCCTGGAACATCACGATCAGCGCGACGAGCGCGAGGAACCGTCCCGCGAGCATGACCCCCTCGTGCACGGGCGCGGCGTCCATGATCGCGCCCGACCCCGCGGCGCGCTGCTTCCACACCAGCTCACCGGCGTAGAGCGCGATGAGGACGGGCAAAAGGGGTCCGCTACGTGAGGAGAGGACCTCCTCGACGATGAGGAGCGTTACCGGCCAGGTGGACGTGTCGAAGACCGTCTCGCCCACGTTCCACCCCCAGAGCAGGATGAGGCCGACGCACGCGGCGAGCACTACGAAGAACCAGCGGCTCGACACGGCGCCCGCGAGCTCGTTGCGCGCGACCGCGAGCGACTGGCGGACCGCGCTCCCGGCGCCGAAGGAGCCGGCCACGCGCGGAACGTCGACCGGCCACGACCGCTCGGAGGGAAGGGCGGGGGCGGGGGCGCCGGCGCGCCGCCGGCGCCGGCGGCCGCCTTCCTCCACGTGCTCGAACCGGAACATCCCGAACAGGAGCGCGAGGACCGCGGCGGCGACCCCGAGCCAGACAACGCGGTTCCACGCCAGCGCCGCGGGCAACCCGACGAGCCGCGTGTTCCGCTCGGCTTCCGTCCAGTACTGCGTCAGCTCCATCAGCGTCGCCGCCCCCAGCGGGTCGACCAGCGTGGCCAGGGTCGGGCTCGCGATCCGGTCCACGTAGTTGAGCATGACGACATAGCCGATGAAGAACGCGATCGCCCCCAGGTACACAGGAAGCGTCTGCCGGGCGAACATCCCGATCGTGAACAGGACCGCGCCGACCAGCACCAGATTGGGCAGTTGAAACGTGAAGTACGGCTCGATGTGGGAGGCGAGTCGGAACGGGCCGACCTCCTCCGCACCCCTCGACGCGATCCATGTCGCGACCGCGATCCCGAGCGGGATCGCCACCATGACGAGGGCGTTCACGACCAGGGAGCCGAGGAATCGGCCGCCGAGGAACTCCGCCTTGCCGACGGGGGAGGAGAAGAGGAGCGCGTCCATCTCGACCTCGACGTCGCGGACCGCCGCTTCGCCGAAGAGCGCCGCGGTGACGAGCATCCCGAACATGCCGACGATCACGGTGAGGCCGGCGATCCGCCCCGGCGCGTTAGCATGACCCGCCTCCTCGGCGAGGGCGAGGAACATCCAGATCGCGACGAGGAACAGGATTCCGGCGTACACCCAGGTCGCCCCGCTCTTCAGGCGATACGTCAGCTCGTAACGGAAGATCTCCAGGAACCTCACGACGCCGCCTCCGTCGCCCGACGAACGCGAGATTCTGCGCGGCGGTTGCGGCCCTCGACTCCGCAAGCCAGACTCACCTGCCTGA
>DASSPT010000043.1:0-6406 GCA_035699465.1 Gemmatimonadota bacterium | reverse complement strand
CGAGTCGGTGCCGAACCAGTGCTCCATGGACGGGCCGATCAGGCTCTTCGACAGGTCCTGCGCGAGGGGGTCGTACGGTGCGATCCAAGGCCCCGCGATCCCCACCACGATGAGGAGCGCGATGACCGCGCCCCCCGCCATCGCGAGCCGCCGCCTCCGGAGCGCTTTCCAGAGCTCCACCTATGCCTCCGTCCGCTCGTACCGGATCCGCGGGTCGAGCCACCCGTACATCAGATCGACCACCAGGTTCACGAGCACGAACACGACGGCCAGGAACAACACGGTGCCCTGGATCACGGGCAGGTCGCGCTTGAGGATCGCGTTCAGCGCGAAGCGGCCGATCCCCGGCCAGGCGAAGATCGACTCGGTGAGGACCGAGCCCGACAGGTACGCGCCGAAGTCGAGGCCGATCGCGGTCACGACCGGGATCAGCGCCGCCTTGAGCGCGTGCTTGCCGATCACCGTGACCTCGCCGAGCCCCTTGGCGCGCGCGGTGCGGATGTAGTCGAGGCGGATGACCTCGAGCATGGAGGAGCGCGTCAGCCGCGCGATGTACGCGGTCGAGCGCATGCCGAGCGTGAGCGCGGGAAGGATCAGATACGGCAGCGCGCCGCCGCCGAAGCCCGACGGCGGCAGGAGCTCCCACGACACGGACACGACGAGGATCAGGATCAGCCCCACCCAGTAGACGGGGAACGAGATTCCCAGGAACGCGAACGTCATGCCCAACCCGTCCAGCCATGTCGATTGTTTTACCGCGGAGACGATCCCGATCAGGACGCCGGACAACGTGGCGAAGACCATCGCGACCGAGGCGAGGTAGAGGGTCTTCGGGAAGTGCTCGAGGATGCCTTCGAGGACCGGCTGGCGGGTCATGTACGACGTGCCCCAGTCGCCGCGCACGAGGCCGGAGACGTAGTGGGCGAACTGCTTCCAGAGCGGGTCGTCGAGGTGGAGCTCGGCCCGGAGGCGCTCGAGCGTCGCCGGATCGAACCGGTCGCCGACCATCGCGAGAACCGGGTCGCCGGGCGCGATGTACAGCAGCACGAACGTCACGACGAGCACTCCGAACAGCACGGGAATCGTGTGGACGATCCGGCGGAGCGCGTACTGGAGCATGCTGGCGGGGCGGGACCTCGGCGCGGCGGGTATCTTGGGGACCGGATCAGCCGGGCGTTCGCCGTAACGTATCGATGCCCTCCGAGCGCGCGCAACGCGCGCGCCCTATAGCAGTCGCATTCGAACACCGAGACGAGGAGGAACGACGTGCCATTCCGATTCTTGCCGGTCGCCCTGCTGGCCTTCGCGACCCTGCTGGGGGCCTGGTCGCCGGCCCGCGCGCAGGGCCCGATAGACGACCGCTTCGCCGAACCCGATCTGCCGACCCCCGACCTCGCCCGTCTCGCGAACGGCCAGCCCGGTCCCGCCTACTGGCAGCAGCGCGCCGACTACTCGATCCGGGTGACGCTCGACCCGGCGACCCACACGATCACGGGAAGCGAGACCATCACCTATGCCAACAACTCCCCGGATACCCTCGGATTCCTCTGGGTCCAGCTGGACCAGAACCTGTTCGCTCCCGGCAGCGGGGGCGCCCAGGTCTTCCCGCCCGACGGCCGCTTCGGTGGGGGAGGGTTCGAGGGTGGGTACGCCATCCGGCGCGTTTCGTCGGGAGGAATCGCCCTCGACCACACGATCCGCGATACGCAGATGCGCGTCGAGCTTTCGGACCCGCTCGCGCCCGGCGAAACCGTGGGATTCGAGATCGACTGGAGCTTTGCCGTGCCCGAGAACGGGGCCGACCGCATGGGCCGTGACGGCGACCTGTACCTTCTGGCGCAGTGGTACCCGCGCATGGCGGTCTACGACGACGTGAACGGCTGGAACACCATGCCGTACCTGGGACAGGGCGAGTTCTACCTGGAGTACGGCGACTTCGACGTGGCGATCACGGTGCCGGCCACGTACCTGGTGGGCGCGACCGGCGCTCTCGAGAACCCGGCCGACGTGCTGACGGCGGCTCAGCGCGCGGCGCTCGATCGGGCACGGCAGGACGCTGAGGTCGTCCCCGTCGTGACGGCCGCGGAGCTGTCCGATCCGGCGTCGTTCCGGCCCGCCACGAGCGGCACCCTCACGTGGCGCTTCCGGGCGGAAAACGTGCGCGACTTCGCGTGGGGCGCGAGCCCGAGGTTCGTGTGGGACGCCACCGCCTGGGAAGGGACCCTGATCCACGCGCTCTACCGTCCCGAGGCGACCCAGTGGCGCGAGGCGGCGGCGATGACGCGCCACTCGATCGCGTTCTACTCCGACTACCTCATTGCGTATCCCTATCCCGCCGCCACCGCGATCGAGGGGCCCGTCTTCGGGATGGAGTACCCGATGGTCGTGTTCGTCGCCCCCGAGACGACGGCCGAGGGGCTCTTCGACGTCCTCGACCATGAGTGGGGCCACATGTGGTTCCCGATGATCGTCGGGTCCGACGAGCGCCGCTACGCGTGGATGGACGAGGGCTTCAACACGTTCATCAACCTCCTCAGCAAGAAGGTGTATTTCCCCGAGAGCGAGCCGGCGCTCGAGAACACGGCCCAGTACGCGTCTCTGATCCGGGTCTACAGCGAGGAGCCGATCGCGAGCTTCCCCGACGAGTTCGATCCCGGCGGCCCGGGGCTCGGGGTCGGGGCGTACATCAAGCCGGGTGTCATGATGACCGCCCTGCGTGAGATCGGCGGCCACGAGCTGTTCGACGAGACGCTCGTGGAGTACACGCGCGCCTGGGCATACAAGCACCCCATGCCCGCCGATTTCTTCCGCATGCTGGAGGACGGCCTGGGGATGGAGCTCGGCTGGTTCTGGTACAACTGGATCTGGACCACGCAGACGAGCGACCTCGCGATCCTGGGGGTCGACCAGACGCAGTCGGGCGGGACGTGGATTGTGACGGTGACGATCGACCAGCGCGGGCGCCTGCTCATGCCGGCCGCCGTGACGGCCACTGCGGGCACGGCGACCGATACGGTGACGATCCCGGTCCAGGCCTTCTACGGCACCGATCGCGCGACCGCGACCCTGACGCTGCCCGCGAAGGCCGAGGAGATCACCGTCAACGCGGGTCCCGAGTGGGGGGACATCAACCCGCAGAACAACACGTGGACGGACTGACGGGCAGCTCGTGAACAAGCTCTACGCGATTCCATTCTCCCACCCGTCCATCGCGGCGCGCCTGATGCTCGAACGGGCGGGGATCCCGCACGAAGTCGTCAACTTCCCGATGGGTCTCCACCCCGTGTTCCTCAAAGCCAAAGGGTTTCCTGGCAGCACGGTCCCGGCGCTCGCCCTCGACGGTCGCAAGGTGCAGGGATCGCGGGCGATCTCGCGCGCGATCGAGGCCCGCGGCCCTGCGGGAATCCTGTTCCCGGTGGACCCGGCGGCACGGGAGCGCGTGGAGGAGGCGGAGCGGTGGGGGGAGTCCACGCTGCAGCCGATTCCGCGCCGGCTCTTCCGCTGGACGATGGCGGGCAATCCCGCCATCCGCCGGCGCGTCCTCCAGCGGGCGGGGCTTCCGCTGCCGGGGATCGCGGCCAGAGTCATGAAGCCGATCGTCACGCGATTCGCGCGCGTCTCGAATGCGGACGACGCAACGGTGCGCGCGGACATGGAGGGACTGAGCACACTTCTCGACCGGGTCGACGCGCTGATCGCCAGCGGGACGATCGGCGGCCCCGAGCCGAAAGCCGCGGACTTCCAGATCGCGACGTCGCTGGCCGCCATGCTCGCGTTCGAGGACCTGGTCCCGTGGATCGAGGGGCGCCCGGCCGCCGACCTCGCCCGCCGCCTCGTGCCGCCCTATCCGGGCAGGGTGCCGTCGGTCGTCCCGGCCGCCTGGACTCGCCGGGCGGCCTGAGCGGCGTGGACCGGGCGGATCCCTAGTCGGAGCCCAGCGACACGTCCAGCCACTTCTGCTCGTAGAACACCTGCTTGATCTCGTACCCTTCGACCCAGGGCTGGACCAGGTCGTAGTCGATGGGATGCACGGTGAAGATCCAGGGCGCTCCCGCGTGGATCAGCGAGTCCGCGCGTGCGTACATGGCGATCCGCGCCTCGTCGTCGAGCGTCCGGCGAGCCGTGAGGATCAGGGAGTCCACGGTCGCGTCGGAGTAGAACGCCGCGTTCCCGCCCGCGCCCGCCATCTCGCTGTAGAACAGCGGGTACAGAAAGTTCTCCGCGTCGGGGTAGTCCGCGTACCAGTTGGCGAGGTATCCGTCGAGCTCGCCGCGCTGCATCGCCTGGCGGACCGCGGTCCAGTCCCGCTGCTGCAGGTTCATCGTGACCCCGACGTCCGCGAGGTTCGCCTGTACCGCCTCGAGGAAGCGCTGGTTGATGGCCAGCGACCGGAAGTAGACGTCGAACGTCAGGCCCTCGGCGCCGGCTGCGCGCAGGAGCGCCCGGGCGCTGTCAGGCTGGTGTCCGTAGGCCCGCCCGCTCTCGCGGTAGCCGGAGATCCCCGGCGGGATCGGGCCGTGAGACACGACCACCTCGCCGGGATAGATCACGTCGGCGATGCGCTCGATGTCGACGGCGTAGTTCAGCGCGCGCCGCACGCGCGGGTCGCGGAACTTGGGCTTCTGATTGTTGAGCGCGAGGTAGTACGTGATCAGCGCCGGCCGCTGATGGAGAAGGGGCGACCACTCGGGATCGGACGAGAAGCGATCGAACTCGGGGGCCGGGAACTCGTTCAGGTCTACCTGATCGATGTTTCCGCGCTCGAACTCCGCGATCACCGTAGTGGTCTCGGGGATGATCCGGATCTCGATGCCGTCCATCTTCGGGCGGCCGAGATGGTAACGGGAGTTCGCGGTCAGCCGGATGACGTCGTCGTGGGCCCAGGACTCGAATATCCACGGCCCGGTGCCTACCGGCGCCTCCGAGAACTGGGCGCCCTTCTGCTCGATCTCCTCGCGGGGGACGACGTGCGCCGCGGGCATGGCCATGAGCAGGAGGAAGGGCGCGAACGGCTGCTCGAGCGTGATCTCGACGGTGGTCGGATTGAGAACCCGCAGCCCGGACAGCGAGTCGGCATCGCCGGCGACCATGGCGTCCGATCCCGCGATGAAATCGAAGACCCAGGTGAGCGGGCTCTGACTCTCGGGCCTCAGCGCGCGCTCGAACGAGTACTTGACGTCGTCGGCGGTGAAGGCGCGGCCGTTGTGGAACGTGACGTCGTCGCGGAGGTGAAAGGTGTAGACGAGGCCGTCCTCGGACACGTCCCAGCTGTCGGCGAGGTTCGGCTGCGCCGCGCCGTCCATGAAACGCACGAGCCCGTCGTACATGTAGACGGTGAGCTGGCCGCGATAGACGTCCACGGCCTGGATCGGGTCCATGCTCGCGGGATCGGGTCCGATCGTCAGGCGGAGAACGTTGCGCCCCGCGCCCGCCTGCGGCTCGCCGCCACCACAGGACCCCGCGATCAAACCCAGCAATGCGACGATCGCTTGCCTGATGCGTTTCGGTCTCCGCGCTCTCATGCGCTCCTTTCGGGCCTACTTCTCGTCGTCCGCCAGCTTCAGCTCCTCGGCGATCTCATGTCCGCGTCTGCGGTGGAGGAACCAGGCGAGCGCCACCACCCCGATGACGAACGCCACCGCGCCGCCCCAGCCCAGATAGCCCTCGATGATCTCCCAGGACTTCCCGAAGAAATAGCCGAGGATCGTGAAAACCGCGCCCCAGATGATACACGACACGATGCTCCAAACCAGGAACGTGCGATAGGGCATGCGGCTGATGCCGGCGACCAGCGGACCGAACGACCGCAGGATGGAAGTGAAGCGTCCGATGACGACGGTCTTGCCGCCATGGCGCTTGTAGTAGTGCTCGGTGGCGCGCAGCCGCTTGACGTCGAAGAACACGTACCTGCCGAACCGCTTGATGAGGCCGTGCCCGTAGGTTCGGCCGAGCACGTAACCCACCTGATCTCCCATGATCGCCCCGGCGATCGACATGGCTCCCACCATCCAGGGGTCGAGCACCCCGCGGTAGGCGTAGAAGCCGCACAGGACGATCACGGTCTCGCCGGGAGCCACGAGCCCCAGGAACGCGCTCGTTTCGAGGAACGTGACCAGCAGCAGGGTGAGGTACCCGTAATCGTTCAGGAACGGGACGATGAACTCGAGAATGCGTTCCTGCACGGCCCTCCCTTGCTCGATGCCACCGCTCCCGGGAACTCGGTCATCCCACCGGACGGGCAGGGGCAAAGCGGCTAGCTTGGCGATGTCCTTCACCGCCCTCGAAGCCTCGGTCGTGCGGCTCGTCGCGGGCGCGGAAGCTACCGTTTCGATCCCGGAGCCAGTACCCGAAATCCGATCTGGAGGTGCCGTGCATCGTTTCGGGCGCGTGGTCTTGGCGCTCTCCG
>DASSPT010000042.1:0-51907 GCA_035699465.1 Gemmatimonadota bacterium | reverse complement strand
GTCGGGAGCCGCTCCGGGCGAGAGCGTGATGGTCGCCTCCTCGGCCGCGACGTTGGCCGTGGCCCGGTCGACGCCGGGCACGGCGGAGAGCGCCCGCTCGATCTTCGCCGCGCAGCTCGCGCAGTCCATCCCCTGGATCGGGAGGCGCACCGCGCGGCCTGCGGCCGTACGCGTGGAGGAGACCGCGCGGTTCACCTTGCGGACCGCCGATACTTCTTCAGGAGGGTCACCACTTCGTCGACCTTCTCCCGCCGGACGCCGACGTCCCGGCCCTCGAGCGCGTCCGCCACGCAGTGCTGCAGATGGGACTCCAGGATTCCGTCCTGGACGCGTGCGAGCGCGGCCGCCGCCGCGTCGATCTGCGTCATGATCTCCACGCAGTAGCGACCCTCTTCGACCATCTTCTGGATTCCACGCACCTGTCCCTCGATCCGGCGCAGTCGGTGGATCAGCTTCTCGCTGCCCTCCGCGCGGATGTATCCCGGGGCACCGGGATGCCCGTCTGGCGTTTCGGTCCTCATCTTCGTAATATACCCCTCGGGGGTATCCTCGGTCCACCGATGGCGGAGCCCCTCGACGCCCGTATCTTCGCATTCGGGCCGATTCGACCATTCAGCGAAAGGAAT
This sequence comes from Gemmatimonadota bacterium, assembly GCA_035699465.1. Taxonomy (GTDB): domain Bacteria; phylum Gemmatimonadota; class Gemmatimonadetes; order JACCXV01; family JAHWKZ01; genus JAICNR01. The sequence continues at coordinate 51,281 of DASSPT010000042.1, read as the reverse complement.
TCCATGCCCAGAAGCTCATGGATCCCGGCGATACTCGTCTTCGGAGTCCTCGCCATGCCCCGGCTCGCCTCGGGCCAGGATGAGGAAGTCAAGCCACGGAGCGAGCATACCTGTCCGGCGGGTCAGACGTGCCCGATGCCGCAGGACCACGAAGCGATGCAGGGACGGCACGAGGCGATGATGCAGATGCACGAGCAGGGCGCCGCGCGGCTGCAGGAGCTCCAGAACGAGATGCACGCCGCCACCGGGGAGGCCAAGCTCGAGGCGATGGAGGCGCTCCTCGACGAGATGCTCTCCCAGCATCGCGCCATGCACGCGATGATGATGGGCATGCACGGCCCCGGGGAGCACCACGAGGGCATGAAGCGGGAGGCCGATCCCGACGACGGGCGCTGACCCCGTACGACGCGGCCATCGTGGGCGGCGGGCCGGCGGGCCTCGCCGCGGCGATCGCGACGGGGCGCATGAACCGGCGCGCGGTATGTCTCGAGGCGGGAACGCCGCGCACGGCACACGCCCCCTGCTACCACAACTACCTCGGATTCCCCAACGGGATCTCCGGTGAGGAACTCCTGCGGCTCGGACGTGAGCAGGCGGAACGGTGGGGCGCGGCGATGGTCAATGCCGCCGTGACCGCCGTCGAGATCGAATCCGAGGAACCACCGCGATTCGCCCTCGTCACGACCGAAGGGATCTTCCGAGCGAGCGGGATCGTGTTCGCGACCGGCGTAAAGGACCGCCAGCTTCGCTGCGGCAACCTCTACGGGGAGACCGGCCGTGGCGTCCACTACTGCGTCGTGTGCGACGGCCGCGAGGTGCTCGGGCAGCGCGTAGCCGTCGTCGGCTCCGGCGAGCGCGCGGTCGACACGATCGAGGCGCTCCGCGACTTCACGTCGGACCTGCACCTCCTCCTGGACGGCGAGTCCGAACCCCGCGGCGCGGATGCGAAACGGCTCGAGGGGTGGGGCGTGGGAGTCTACCCGGCCCCGCTCGAGGAGTACCGCTGCGGCGCGGACGGCGTGCGCTTCGCTTCCGCTGACGACCCGCCGCCCTTCCCGCACGTTTTCATCGCCACCGGCGTGTTACCCCGGACCGACGTCGCCGAGGCGCTGGGCTGTCGCCTCGACCGGGTCGGCTACATCGTCACGGACGAGCGGCAGGCCACGAGCGTGCCGTTCGTGTACGCGGCCGGGGATTGCGATGGCGGCCGCAAGCAGGTCACCCAGGCGATGGCCGAAGGGGAAACGGCGGGGATCGAGCTCGCGCGCCGGCTCCGCGAGGCGGGGGTGCGGCCCCAGGAACCGGCCGCCCATCGATCGGATGCCGAGGAACCGCGAACTACCCAGTGAAGGCTTCTCCTGACGGTACGTTCCCTTCATCGGCCACGGAGATCGCGGACACCGCGCTCGCCCCGGCTGCCCGCCGTAGCCTGGCCTCCTGCCACAGCGAGTAGATGGCGGGGATGACGACGAGGGTCAGGATCGTCGAGGAGACCATCCCTCCCACCATCGGCGCCGCGATCCGCTTCATCACGCTCGCCCCCGTCCCCTGCCCCCAGAGGATCGGCAGGAGTCCAGCGATGATCGCGGTCACCGTCATCATCTTCGGCCGAACGCGGTCGACGGCGCCCTCGGTGATCCCCTCGTAGAGATCCTGTACGCCCGTCTCGCCCCTCGACCGCCGTGCGGCCCAGGCGTGGTCGAGATAGACCAGCATCACCACACCCGTCTCCGCGGCGACCCCGGCGAGGGCGATGAACCCGATCGCCGCCGCCACCGACCAGTTGTAGCCGAGGAGCGCCATGAACACCACGCCGCCGACCAGGGCGAACGGCAGCGACAGCATGACGATCAGCGTCTCGCCGACGTTCTTGAAGTTGAAGTACAGTAGCAGGAGGATCACCAGGAGCGTGGCGGGCACCACGAGCTTCAGCTTCTCCTTGGCGCGCTGCATGTACTCGTACTGGCCCGACCACTGGAGCGTGTAGCCCGGCGGCAGAGTGACCGCCTGTCGCACCGCCTCCCTGGCTTCGGCCACGTAGCCTCCGATGTCGCGGCCGGCCACGTCCACGTACACCCACGCGGTCGGAAACGCGTCCTCGGTCTTGATCGCCATCGGGCCGCCGACGGCGCGGATCGTTGCGATCTGGCCGAGAGGGATCTGCGCGGTCCCCGCAGCGTTCACCGTCATGTCTCCGGCGATCCCGCTCCCGGACATGCCGTTCCCGGTGCCCCCTTCGGGGCCGTCCATGCCGCCCGTCGCGCGTCCCCTGCGTACCGGGATCAGCACCTCCTCGAGCTTCTCCGGCTGGTCGCGCAACTCGTGCGGATAGCGCAACCGCACGCCGTACCGTTCGCGCCCTTCGACCGTCTGGGTGATCGCCATGCCGCCGATCGCGGACTGGACCACGGTCTGAACGTCCTCGACGTTGAGGCCGTATCGTGCGGCGGCCGCGCGGTCGATGTCGATGTCGAGGTAGTAGCCGCTGACCGTCCGCTCGGCGAAGACCGACCGCGTGCCCGGAACCATCCGCACCGCGGCCTCGACCTCCCCGCCGATACGTTCGAGCTCGGCCAGGTCCTCGCCGAAGATCTTGACGCCGACCGGTGTCCGGATGCCGGTGGCGAGCATGTCGTTCCTCCCCTGGATCGGCATCGTCCACGCGTTCGTGAATCCGGGGAAGCGCACCTTCTCGTCCATCTCCTCGATCAGGCCCTCCACCGTAATCCCGGCGCGCCACTGCTCCTCCGGCTTCAACGTGATCGTGGTCTCGAACATGTCGAGGCCTGCGGGATCGGTGGCGGTCGTGGCGCGCCCCGCCTTGCCGAACACCGTCTCGACCTCCGGAATCGTCGCCAGGATCGAGTCCTGGCGCTGGAGCGCGGCGCTGGCACGCGCCACGCTGATCCCCGGCAGCGTCGTGGGCATGTACAGCAGGGTTCCCTCGTTCAGCGGCGGCATGAACTCCGAGCCGATCCGCCGGTACGGGATCCATGTCAGGATCATGACCGCGATCGCGCCCGCCACGACCGGCCAGCGATACGCCAGCACGAAGTCGATGACCGGGCCGTACACCGCCTGGAGAGCGCGCGAGATCGGGTTGGCCCGCTCCGCGCGGATCCGCCCGCGGATGAAGAGCCCCATCGTCACCGGAACGAGAGTCACCGAGAGCAGGCTCGCCGCGGCCATCGACAGGGTCTTCGTCCACGCCAGCGGCTCGAACAGCCGGCCCTCCTGCGCTTCGAGCGTGAAGACCGGGAGGAAGGAGACCGTGATGATCAAGAGCGAGAAGAAGAGCGCCGGCCCCACCTCCTTCGACGAGCGGACGACCACGTCCCAGCGCTCGGAGGGTGTGAGAATCGAGGTCGACAGTCGTCCGCGAGCGTCCACGACCGCTTCGCCGAGGCGTTGCCCCTTCTCGACGATCGTCTTCTCCAGGTGCTTGTGCATGTTCTCGATCATCACGATCGCCGCGTCGATCATGGCCCCGATCGCGATCGCGATCCCGCCCAGGCTCATGATGTCCGCGCCGACGCCGAGGAAGCGCATGGCGATGAACGCCATCAGGATGCCGAGCGGCAGCGTGAGGATCGCCACCAGCGCGCTCCGGGCATGAAAGAGAAAGACGAGGCACACGAGCGCGACCACGATCGACTCTTCGAGCAGCTTCTCCTTGAGCGTATCGATCGCCCGATGGATGAGATCGGATCGATCGTAGACGGGCTTCACGACCACGCCCTCGGGCAGACCGCCTTGGATCCCTGCCAGCTTCTCCTTCACCCGCTCGATCGTCGCCAGCGCGTTCTCGCCGAATCGCATGACGACGATCCCGCCGACGACGTCCCCGCGGCCGTCGAGATCGGCCACGCCGCGCCGCACGTCCGGCGCGAGCTGGACGGTGGCCACATCGGCCACCCGGATCGGCACACCCGTCTCGGTCGATCCCACGACGACTCCTTCGACGTCGTCGATCCCCTTCAGGTAGCCGAGGCTCCGGACCATGAACTCGCGCTCGGACAGCTCGATCATCATCGCCCCGACGTCCTCGTTCGAGGCGCGGATCGCCGACATCACGTTGGTCACGCCGATCCCATAGCCCCGGAGCTTGGTCGGGTCGACGGTGACTTCGTACATCCGCTCGAAGCCGCCCACGCTGGCGACTTCGCTGACCCCCGGCACGGCGGTGAGCTGGAAGCGCAGGTACCAGTCCTGGATCGAGCGCAGCTCGGCCAGGTCGCGCGTGCCGGTCGTGTCGATGAGGACGTACTGGTACACCCAGCCGAGACCGGTCGCGTCGGGACCGATCGCGGTCTCGGCGCCGACCGGCAGCTTGCTGCGGATCGCCGAGAGGTACTCGAGGACCCGGCTCCGAGCCCAGTAGAGGTCGACTCCGTCGTCGAAGATCATGTAGACGAAGGAGACCCCGAAGAACGAGTACCCCCGCACCGTCCGCGCGCCGGGGACCTTCAGCATCTCGGTGGCGATGGGATACGTGACCTGGTCCTCGACGATCATCGGGGCCTGTCCCGGATAGTCGGTCTGGACGATCACCTGGACGTCCGACAGGTCGGGCAGCGCCTCGAGCCGGGTTCCCCGCATGGCCACGATGCCCGCCGCGACCACGGCGGCGGCGAAGACCAGGACGATGAGCCGGTTGTCGACCGACCACTCGATGACCCGGCGCAGCATCAGTCGTCCTCCATGTCCATGCCCGGCATCGCGTCGATCGCCGATCCCATGCTCGACTCGGCGTCGATCAGGAAGTTGGCCGAGGCGACGACGGAGTCGCCCTCCTCGAGCCCGGCCAGGATCTCGATGTCTCCGCCCGCCACGAGGCCGGTGGTGACCTCACGAGCGATCAGGGTTCCTTCGGAGGTCTGGAGGAAGACCCACGAGCGCTCCCCCGTGGCGTGGACGGCGCCCCGCGGCACGACGAGCCGCCGGTCCCCGGCCGACACCTCGAGCTCGACCTCGGCGTACATCCCGGGCTTGAGCCGAAGACCGGGATTCGCCAGCGCCACCCGGACCCGGCCGGTCCGGGCTTCCATCGTCACGGTCGGGTAGACGTACGTCACCTGCCCCCGGAACGTCTCGCCGGGATACGCCTGGACCGTGATCCGCGCCGCCTGACCCTCGCGGACGAGCCCCAGGTCCTTCTCAAACACCTCCCCGTCGACCCAGACGGTCGAGAGGTCGGCGATCCGGTAGAGGTTCATTCCCGGGCCGATCTGCGCTCCCTCGAACACGCTCTTCTCGACGACGAACCCCGATGCCGGCGACGTGAGAGTGAGCGTCTTGGTCGGGGTGCCGGTGTCCTCGACGCGCCGGATCTCGCCGGCCGGGATGTCCCAATACGCGAGCCGGCGGCGCGCGGCCTCGAGGAGCTGCTCCGCGCGCTCGAGGGCGCGACCCTGCGGATCGACGGCCGACTCGTCGAACAGACGGCGGGCCAGGATCAGTTCTTCCTGCGCGGACACGAGCATGGGGCTGTACACCGCCAGCAGCGGTTGCCCGCGGCGAACCGGGGCTCCCGTGAAGTCGACGTAGAGACGCTCGACCCATCCCTCGACCTTGGGGTCGACGTCCACGATCCGGGTCTCGTCGTAGGTGACGGTCCCCACCGTTCTCACCGTGTGGTCGATTACCTTGAGCTCCGCCGTCGCGTACCCCACGCCGATCCGGCGCGCGGCGGCGGCGTCCAGCCGGACCGGAGACCGTTCGATTCCTTCGTCTCCGGAGCTCGCCGCATGGTCGTGACCTCGCTCCCCGCCATCCGCCGCGTCCCCGCCCCTTCCCAGAGTCACCAGAGCGACCACGATGGCGGCAGCCGTTACGAGGCCGATGGACACCAGGACCTGTTTCCGCGCGTTCATCGGACCTCCGCGAGCGACCCCGGACCGGGCGGCAGCTCCCGTCCGACGACCGCCTCGAGCTCCGCGACACCGATGCCGTAGTCGGCGAGGAGCTGGTGATACTCCTGCTCGTATCGGTTGACGGTCATCCGGGCGTCGACCAGCGTCATGAAATCGACGCTCCCGACCCGATAGGAGGAATACGACGACTCCACGTTGGCCTCGGCCTGCGGGAGAATCGTGCCTTCGTAGAGGTCGATCAGCGTGCGCGCGCGGTCGAGCTCCGCGAGGAGCTCACCGATCCGCGCGTCGATGTCGGCTCGCGTTTCCGACAGGTCGGCCACCGACATCCGCTCCATCGCCGCCGCCTCGTCCCGCATCCGTAGCTGACGGCTTCCCGCAAATACGGGAAGACTGAACCCCACCATGAAGCTCCCCATGCGCTCGAGGCCCATGCCCGCGTCGCGCTGGCCGTACTGGACGCCGAGCGCGAGGTCTGGCCAGAGCTCTCTGCGCGCCAGATCGCGCGCCGCCCCGGCGCGCTCGACAGCGGTCCTCGCCTCCAGCAGCATCGGACGGGTCGCGTCCGCCCACGATCGCAGGGTGTCGCGGGCAGGGATGGCGGCGGGAAGGTCGGGGAGGACCGGCGACGGAACGGGGGTCTCGGCGGGGCGGACGAGCAGCCCGTTGAGCTTCGCCGCGGCGACCTCCCGCATCGCCGTCATCCGGGCGATCTCCGCCTCCATGCGGGCGATCTCGACGTTCGCTCGGAGGACGTCGCTCTGCCGCCCGGTGCCGGCGCCGTACATCGCCCGGGCCACCTGCTCGAAGTCCTCGAGGATCCGGAGAGTCCTTCGCATCACCTCGATCTGGCGGTCGGCCGCGTACAGGTCGTAGAACGCCATCGCGACCTCCGTCCGGATCATCCACGCCGTCTCTTCGGCGTTCGCACGCGCCATCTCGCTCGTTCCTCGGGCGATCCGCTCCGAGAGACCCAGCTTGCCCGGGAAGGGAACCATCTGCATGAGCTGAAGCGATGGCGCCATCGACGCCTCCATGTTCGCCTCGAACTCCGGCAGTCGCAGGTTCATGGCCCCGATCTGGAAGACGGGGTCGGGCGGCAGGCCGGCGGAGGAGACCATGGTCGCAGAGGCATCGGCCACGGCCGTCGCGGCGGCGATCCGCGGATTCCGCTCGGCCGCGAGCGCGTAGACCCCTTCCAGACGGAGCTCGCCTGCGGAGCCCGCGCCCTCCTGCGCGCGGACGGGAATCGGTCGGCTGAATGCCGCCGTCAAGGCGATCGACGCCGCGGCGACGAGTAGGATTCGAGAACCCACGGTGTTCCTCCGTTCCGATGGAACGAGCGAGAGCGAGGCCGGAAAATCCGGCCCCCTGCCGACGCATTCAGAAGGAGGAGCTTCTAGACCAGCAGGGAGGCGTGGCGGAGCCAGAGGGGAGGGCCGTCCCCCGGAGAGATCGGCTCGCTCCTGGGTCGAGCGAGGGTCCGCAACGAGCCCGCGACGAGCTCGGGAACGGATGGCGGAGGGGGAGCGATTGCGAGCGAAAGGATGGGGGCGACCGCGATTCGGACGCCGAGGTCATCCGCGCATACCGACTCGACTCGAGGCGTGGTTCCGTGACACGGGGTTTCCGCGCGGATCGCCGGCCGCCCGGACTCGGGAGCGCATACCAGGCAGGGGAGTAGCCCGATCCCGAGGACCGCGACCGCGACCAGGACCCTCATCGCTCGCGTGACTCCAAGCATACCCGGTATCCTAGTCCTCTCCAACCCGCCGATCTGTCGGTGGAATCCCACGATCGCGTGTGGGGGAATTCGCCCATCGTGACCGGAACGCCTATTCCAGCCTTCGCAGGAGCTGCGCGTTGAGGGCTACGATCACCGTGCTCGCCGACATCAGGATCGCGGCCACGGCCGGCTGTAGCAGGATTCCCCGATTGGCCAGAACGCCGGCCGCGAGAGGGATCGCGACGACGTTGTAGCCTGCCGCCCACACGAGGTTCTGCACCATCTTGCGATAGCTGGCCTTCGACAGATCGATCGCCCGCCCCACGTCCCGGGGGTCGCTTCGGACGAGGACGATGTCGCCGGCCTCGACCGCGACCCCCGTGCCCGCGCCGATCGCGATCCCGATATCCGCGGTGAGCAGCGCGGCAGCGTCGTTCACCCCGTCTCCGACCATCGCGATGCGGCCGCCGAAGGCCTTGAGCTCCCGGACCCGCTCGACCTTCTCCCCGGGGGACACCTCGGCGAAGACGACGTCGATTCCGAGCTGCTTGCCCACCGATTCGGCCACCGTCCGCGAATCTCCCGTCAGCATCGCCACGTCGACCCCCTGCGCGTGCAGCCGGGCCACCGCCTCGTGCGACTCCGGCCGGATCTCGTCGGCAACCGCGAGCGCCGCGAGCGGACGGTTCCCCTCGAGGAGGAAGACGACGGTGTGGCCTCGGGACGCAAACCCGTCGGCGGCGGCGGCCAGATCGGGTGTCAGCATCACGCCGTGCGCTGCCAGCAGGCCCGGGCCCCCGACCAGGAGCTCGCGCGTCCCCACGCGCGCCCGCACGCCCTTGCCGGGGATCGCCAGGAACCCCGTCGCCCGCGGGACCTCGAGCCCGCGCTCGTCCGCGCTCCGCACGATTCCGCGAGCGATCGTGTGCTCGGAGTCCCGCTCGACCGCGGCGGCGAGCGCCAGGGCTTCGTCCTCGCCGACTCCGGCAACCGCGATTTCCACCACCCGGAACTCGCCCCGCGTGAGCGTCCCCGTCTTGTCGAAGACGACCATGTCCAGCTCGCGCGCCAGCTCGAGCCCGCGGCGGTCCCGCACGAGGAGCCCGCGCTTGGCGGCGAGCGTGGTCGAGATCGCGATGACGAGCGGGATCGCGAGGCCGAGGGCGTGCGGGCACGCGACGACGAGCACGCTGACCAGGCGCTCGACCGCGAAGGCGGTCTCCGAGCCGATGGCGAGCCAGGCCACGAGCGTCAGCACCCCCGCGGCGAGCGCGACGATCGTCAGCCAGAGGGCCGCCCGGTCGGCGAGGTCCTGGGCATGGCTGCGGGAGCTCTGGGCCTCCCCGACGAGCCGCATGATGCCCGCCAGCGCGGTCTGCTCGCCGGTCTTCGTGACCTCGACCCGGAGCGAGCCCGAGCCGTTGATCGTTCCGGCGATGACCGCCTCCCCTTCGCTCTTCTCCACGGGACGGGACTCGCCCGTGATCATGGCCTCGTTCACGTCGCTCGCCCCCTCGCGTACGAGACCGTCGGCGGGAATCGAGGATCCCGGTCGGACGAGGACGAGATCCCCCCCGCGGAGCGCCTCGACCGGCACCTCCTCGGTGCTGTCGCCCGATATTCGAACGGCTTTGTCGGGGAGGAGCTTCGCCAGCTCCCCGAGCGCCCCTCGGGCGTGCGCGATCGACTTCATCTCGATCCAGTGGCCGAGGAGCATGATCGTCACGAGGGTGGCCAGCTCCTCCCAGAGAGGCATCCCCGGATAGCCGAGGGTGACCGCCAGGCTGAACACGAAGGCGACCCCGATCGCGAGCGAGATCAGCGTCATCATGCCGGGAAGCCGGCGCTTCCACTCCCGCCAGGCACCCTCGAGGAACACGCCGCCGCCGTAGAGGAAGACCGCCGTCCCGAAGACCGGAGCGATCCACGCGGAGCCCGGGAACGCGGGGGCATGGATGCCCAGCAAGGGGGCCAGCATGTGTCCCCACACGACGGTGGGGATCGTCAACGCGAGGGAGACCCAGAACTTCCGCCGGAACATCGCCACGCTGTGTCCGGCATGCGCGTCGTGCCCGGCGTGCGCGTCATGACCGGCGTGCGCCTCATGCGCAGCTCGCGAGGCGGATTCCTCCGCGTCTGGTTCCATGTGCTCGTGGTGGGTGTGCACCGGCGCGACTCCTTCGGAGGTCGCTGGAAGTGTACCGCGGGCTCCGCGTCCGCGCGCGGGCATGACTGCGATTGCTGCCGGCCCCGGACGCGCGTTAGCGTTCCCCCCGATGAGCTGCCGGCGCCTCCTATCTCTATGTCTCGCCGCAGCGCTCGGAGCGGCCGCATGCGATCGTGACGACCGCCCGCCGCCTCGCGCGGGAGCGCAGGCGCCGGTCGAATCGCTCACCGCGAGGGGGATCTTCGCTCCTCCTGGCCCGGACGGCGAGCTGCTCCGCGAGGTGACCTGGCGGCCCGACGGCGGCGCCGTCGCCTTCCTGGCGCCCGCCTCGCGCGACAGCGTGACGGGGGACGAGGTGCTGGCCCTCTGGCTGGCCGATCCGGCCTCCGGCGAGCGCCGGCGCCTGCTCGGGATCGAGGAGCTGCTGGGGGGCGAGCGCCAGACCTTCGGCGAAGCCGAGGAGGCGATGCGGGAGCGCCTCCGCCTCTCGGCCCGGGGCATCACATCCTATCAATGGTCCCCCGACGGCGGCCGCATCCTCGTTCCGGTCTCGGGCGACCTCTACGAGCACGACGCGACGGCGGGCACGACCCGCCGCCTGACCGACACTCCGGCCCCCGAGTTCGACCCACGCTATTCGCCCGACGGACCGCGGATCGCGTTCGTGCGAGACGGAGATCTGTGGCTCCTCGACGTTCGAACGCGGGCGACGCGCCGTCTGACGGCCGGGGCGAGCGACACCGTGTCGTACGGCGTCGCGGAGTTCATCGCGCAGGAAGAGCTGGGGCGGCGCCGCGGCCACTGGTGGTCCCCGGACGGCAGCCGGATCGCGTTCACCGAGGTCGACGAGTCCGACGTCCCGGTCTTCGCGCTCGCCGACTATCGCGACGACTACGGCGGTCTCACCCGCCAGCGCTACCCTCGACCGGGGGACCCCAATGCGACGGTGAACCTGTGGGTGGCGCGGGTGGATTCCCTGACCCCATCCGACTCGGCGGCTCCCGCCGTCCGCATCGACATCCCCACGGGTCCCGACTGGTATCTGGCGCGAGTCGCCTGGCGGCCCGACGGAGGCAGCCTGGTCGCCCAGGTCCTGCCCCGGAGCCAGAACGAGCTCCGGGTTCTCGATGCGGACGCCGTGACCGGGGTGACGCGCACGCTCTTCGCCGAGCGCGACGACGAATGGGTGAGCATCGGCGACGACCCCCTGTGGCTTCCCGACGGCGGCTTCCTGTGGGTCAGCGAGCGCTCCGGACACGAGCACGTCTACCGTTACGACGCGGGTGGCCGGCTCGCGCATCCGGTCACCGCCGGAGACTGGTCGGTGGCGTCGATCGCCCACGTGGATTCCGACGCCGGCTGGCTCTACTTCACCGGGCACGTTTCGGGACCGTTCGAGCGGCACCTGTACCGGGCGCGTCTCGACGGCTCGGGCGCGCGCGGGCGGGCGGAGGGCGGTGCTTCGGGCGCACAGGCGCAGACCGGGACCCCGCCTCTTCAGCGCGTCAGCCGCGAGCCCGGCTGGCACCAGGTATCCTTCGCGCCCGAGGGCGATCGCTACGTGGACACCTGGTCCACGGCCACGCGTCCGCCTTCCGTCTCCACGCGCGACGCGGACACCGGCGAGCGACTCGCGTGGATCGAAGAGAACGACCCCCGGCGGCTCGCGGTCTACGGTCTGGTGCGGCCCGAGTTCCTGTGGGTGCGCCCGATCGACGACGACGGCGGGATGCGCGAGGACTCGCTACCCGCGATGCTCTACCGCCCCCGGGACTTCGACCCGGAGCGCCGTTATCCCGTGATCGCCTTCACCTACGGCGGGCCCGGATCGCAAACGGTCGTCGACGACTGGCTGTCGCGCGGCCGCGGCCTGTGGCACCAGCTCATGGTGCAGCGCGGCTTCCTCGTGTGGTCGTGCGACGGGCGCGGGACCGGGGCGCGCGGCAAGGCATGGGTGGAGCTCGTGCACGAGCGGCTCGGGATCCTCGAGAGCGAGGACCAGGCCGCGTGCGTGCGCGCGCTGTGGCGGAACGAACCCGCCGCCGACTCGACCCGCACCGGGATCTGGGGCTGGTCGTACGGCGGCTTCATGGCCGCCCGCGCGCTCGTCCAGGAGCCGGAGACGTGGGCGGCTGCGGCCGCCGTCGCGCCGGTCAGCGACTGGCGCGACTACGACACCGCCTACACCGAGCGCTACATGGAGCTTCCGTCGGAGAACGAAGAGGGGTACGAGGAGACGTCCGTGCTTCCGGTGGTCGGGGCCGTTCGGGACCCGCTGTTCCTCGCCTGGGGCACGACCGACGACAACGTCCACCCCGTGCACAGCGAACGCCTGGTGGATGCGCTCATCGCCGCGGGCCGCGCGCCCGAGGTCCACGTGTTCCCGGGCCGCGGCCACGCGATCGGCGACCCGCCCGCCCGCATCGCCCTCTTCTCCGCCCTGACCGATTTCTTCGCCCGACACCTCGGCGGCCCCACCGATCCGGCGGCTACGACCGACCGGGATTGAGCCTGCCAGGAGGGGGCCGCGGCCATGATCGAGGGAGCGGAGGCCGCCTACGTCACGGCCGTGACGATCGGCGCGCTGCATGGAACGGAGCCCGGCCACGGTTGGCCCGTAGCGGCGGCGTATGCACTGGGTCGGCGACGTCCCTGGTTCGAGGGAACGCTGGCGGGGCTCCTCATAGGGGGGGCGCACCTCGTCTCCTCCTTCGCTGTAGTCGCCCTCTTCGCGCTGCTCGACCGCTGGGTGGACCTCACGGACACACCCTGGGTCGGTCCGATCGCCGGCGCCGTCCTGATCGTCATGGGGGTCGTGCAGTGGCGGCGCGGTGGCCATTCGCACTCCCATTCCGATGGCCACGGGCAGCGCGATGCAAAGGGCCGTGATGGCCTTTGGGGGATCGCGGCCTTTGCCTTCGTGCTGGGCTTCGCGCACGAGGAGGAGTTCGCGATCGTCGCTCTATGTGCGGGACGAGCCAGCTGCTGGGGCGTCATGGGGGCGTACGCGCTCACGGTCGCAGCGGCGATCATCGGGCTGACGCTGCTCTCCATCGCGGCACTCGGAAGGCTCGGCGAGCGCGTGGAACGCTGGCACCACGCTTTGCCGCGGATCAGCGCGGCGATCCTGATCGCGATGGGGATCGCCTACCTGAGCGGCGTACTCTGACGCGCCTGTCGATCCGCTGGCCGGGACCTCAGAACCGGCGAGTGAGGTACAAGCCCGCCCCGGTGGCGCTGAACGCCCCCGTAACCGAGCGCACGTTGTCGAGGTAGGCAGCGCGCGCCACCAGCGACCAGTCGGTCGTGATGCCGAACGTCGCCTCGGCGGCGAGCTCCGCGCTGCGCTTGAAGTCCTCGATCTCGTCGTCGCGGAAAGCCCCGATCGCCCCGCGGGCGGACAGCCCGGACTGATCGCCCAGCTTCCAGTACGTGGACACGACCCCCAGGTGCTGCTCGTAGCGCGCCGGGTCGTAGTAGCCGCTGTCGGTATTCTCGTCGAACCACAGCCATCGGCTCGCCACGCCCAGGTCGACGTTGACGAGCTGCCGCCGGAGGACGCCGTCGCTCACCGCCAGCCGGGCCTCCCAGCGACCGTTGTCGTCGCTGTACGACTCCCGCGAGCCGGCGGCGTCGACCGTCCAGCCGATCGCGGGCGACCAGCGGAGCTGGGCGCGGCCGGCCGTGCGCTCGATGCCGAGGTCGAGCGCGCGCGCGGAGACGTCGAAGAAGTCGCGTCCGCTGGATAGCGCGATCCCCACCGCGTCGGAGGCCGCCAGGCGCAGCGCGGCGAGCCACGTGAAGAGCTCCGGTCCGCCGTCGTCGATCCACGCGCCTCCCACGCGCGCCTCGACCTCTCCGTAACCGCCGAGTCCGTAGACGATCCCAGCGTCCGCGGCCCGCTCGTGAACGGTCGCATCGCCCGAGAGCGGCGCCAGGCCCGACCCTGGCTCCGACCGCACCCGGGTATCGCTGCCCTGACCGACCAGTTTCGAGTCCGGCGAGAGCTCCACGCCGACCTCGAATCCGTACAGGTCGTGGCGCACCTCGTCGGAGTCGTCGTAGTACTCGTACCGCGGCCGGACGAAGGAACGGATCGGCGCCGTGACGTAGGCCCGCACCTCCGCTGTCCGCGGATTCGCCGCATCGATTCGCAGGAGCTCATCCGCGGAGTGGACGGCGTCCCGACGGCGCCCCGCGTCGGACAGCGCGAGCGTCAGGACCAGTCGCGCCTCGTAGTCACCGGGGCGCTCCGTTACGAGCGGCTCCAGGATCTCGATCGCCGCGCGCGGCCGATTCCCGGTCACGAGCGCGCGACCGCGCTCGATCCGGTAGTCGACGGTCTCGCCGAACCGCGCCCGGTATCCATCGAGAACCCTCAGCGCCGCGCGTGCGTTCCCGCGCCAGGTCTCCTGCCGCGCCAGCTCGATCGTCGCGACGGAATCGGCCGGCTGCCTCCTCAGGTACTCCCGATAATGCCGTATCGAGACTGCGGTCTTCCCCTGCCAGGCGGCGATCCGCGCCAGGCCCAGTTCGGCGGACGGATCTCCGGTCAGCTCCCCGATCCGCCGATGACTGTCGGCCGCGCGCTCGTAGTCGCCGGCCCACGAGGCGAGCTCCGCCCGCGCGCGGAGGTGCTCCACGTCGCCGGGCTCGAGCTCCACTGCGCGCTCGATCGCATCCAGCGCCGCTCGCGGGTTGTCGCGCGTGGCCTCGATGCGGGAGATCCGGACCCAGAGGTCGGCGCGGCCGCCCTCGCGCGCGGCCTCTTCGTAGACGGCGATCGCGGCGTCCAGGTCCCCCGCCGCCTCCGCGGCCATACCGGCGGCCGGCACGGCCGGCTCCTGGGCGAGCGCCACGCCCGCCGGGCTCACGAGCGCGAACGAGAGGACGAGCACGAAGGCCTTCACTTGCGCCACTTCCGGGTGCCGAAGATCCAGAGATCGGCGGCGAAGCGCATGGAGGTGACGAAGTCCCACATCAGCGACACGTACCGGATAGGGGTGATCAGCAGGCACTTGAGGAAGTACTCGACCCGCTGGCCCGGCGAGGAGATCGCAAGCAGGGTGGACGCCAGCAGGATCTCGGCCACGATCGTCACCAGCAGCGCTTCCCACCATCCGAGGAGCATCATGATGATGATCGCCGCCGGGAAGAACAGCTTTTCGATAACGCCCATGAGGAGCACCCATCCCATGGGCCGGCCCCGGCTCTTCGTCACTTCTTCGCCGAACGCCTGACGGTACGGCTCGGCCACCCGCCGGCGCTCGTCGTAGGAGCGCACCTTGTTGCGCCGCCAGTCGCCGTTGATCAGCCGGCGCATGGACTTGAACGGGCTCCACATGAGCGGGTCGAAATAGAACGCGCTCTGCAGGAACGCCGAAGACCACAGATAGAGCTGCTTGTGGAGGCGCTGGAACTCGGGCTCCTCGGTGCGGGCTACGACGTCCTGGAGCTGGATGTTCCGGTGGCCTTCGTTGAGGGAGGCGAGGCCGAGGAAAACGTCCTCGGAATTCGTGAGATCGTCGCCCATGATCGGCTCGTACTTGTCGAACAGGTTCTCCACGTACTGCCGGCGGTACGCGACGGCGCACCCGATCGGACCCGAGATCGATCCGAAGAACGTCATCTGGCCCCGGTAGATGAAACGCTGGAGATAGACGTACAGGGTCTCCCGGTAGAGGTTCGTGATCCCGCGCAGGAAGCGCCGCATCCGGCTCCTGTCCTCGTAGACCTTGCCCTCGGGGTGATTCACGAGGAAGCGCTGCATGGCCGTCGTCTTCCCGAAGCGGTCGCGGTCCCGCGCCCGCTGCGGCATGATGATCCCGCACGCGCTCGCGATTCCCACCGCTTTGTACAGCTCCTCCACGGTCCGCTCGATGTAGTTCTCCGACTCCAGCACGGTATCGGCGTCCAAGATGAACTCGACGTCGGAATCGAACTCGCGAGCCTGTCGCTTCAAGGTCGGAGTCTTTCCGATCGGTTTCTTGCGCCGGATCGCGATCAAGTCGATTCCGTTGACGTGACAGAACTCCTGTGCGAACTCCACTGTCCGATCCAGACTCCCGTCGTCCACCAGGATGATCCGCCGTGGCTGCATCGTCTGACGCGCGACCGAGGCGAGCGCGAGCGTGATGTTCCGCTCCTCGTTCAGGCAGGGGATGACCACGTCGACCCTCGCCTGCCGATAGTCCTCGGTGGGCACGGGAATCGTCTTGTCGGGACCGCGAACGTAACCTACGAGGCTGACGATCGTATTGGGGCTGATTACGAATAGCGGATATACCGCCATCAGCCCGTGGCCCTGGCCCCTTCGGCGGTCGGCCGTATTGCGGCGAGCAGATCGGTGATCGTGTCTTCGAGCGTGTGCTCGGGCTCGAAGCCGACCAGGCGCTTGAGCTTGTCGAGGGCGGGCTTGCGGTGCCGGATCCCCACGAAGCCGTGATAGTACGCCTCGCTGTCGGGGACGAAGATCACCGGCGAGCTGCTGCCGGCCATCGAACGCACCAGGTTCGCGAGGTCGAGGACCGTGATCGCGCGGTCATTGCCGACGTTCACGATCTCTCCCTCGGCGGCATCGCTCTCGCAGAGCAGATGGAGCGCGCGCACCGAGTCGCCGACGTGGCAGAAGGAGCGCGTCTGGAGTCCGTCGCCGAAGACGGTGAGCGGCTCGCCGAGAGCCGCCTGACGCACGAAGCGCGGAACGACCATTCCGTAGCGCCCGGACTGCCGCGGACCAGTGGTGTTGAACAGCCGCACGATCGTCACGGGCAGGTCGAATGAGCCGGCGTAGGTGATACCCAGCGCCTCTCCGGCCAGCTTGCTGAGCGCGTAGTTCCACTGCGTCTTGGCGGTGTCGCAGTGGACCAGGAGAGCGTCGGTCTCGTCCAGCCGATGGGTTCCAACCGGACCGTAGACCTCCGAGCTGGAAGCCACCAGGACGCGCGGCCGGGAGCCGGCCTCGGCTGCGCAGCGCAGCACGCGCTCGGTTCCGGCGACGTTGGTCGCGAGAACCGCCGCGGGCTCGGTCAGGACGCGGAACATCCCGACGACGGCTGCCATGTGATACACGCGCTCGGCCCGCGCCAGCGCCTCTGTTAGGCCGTCCCATGTCAGGATGTCCGCGCGGTCGAAGCGGAAATCCGTGCTATCCCGGAACGGCGCGACGTTCTCCAGCGTGCCGGTGCTCAGGTCGTCGACGCAGTGGACCTCGTCTCCGCGCTCGAGATGGAACTCGGCGAGGTGGGAGCCGATGAACCCCGCCCCGCCCGTGATCAGGACCCGCATGGCTCAGCTCCCTCCAGGGGGGGCGGTGCCCTCTCCGCTCCAGGCGTACACCTGATAGCCGTCCACGATCTTGGGCGTCTCCTCGAACCCCTCCCTGTCGGTCAGCGGCTCCACGACGGTCTTGGCCACCGACACGGTCATCGGCTCCGCGTGCTTCTGCATGTGCCCTGCGATGTCGATCACCCGGTCGCTGACGTCCTCGAGGGGCACGTCGTCGTCCATGTAGACATAGCCCGAGTTGACCCCGCACCGCACGCGGAAATCCGACTTCATGAGCTTGACATCTCGATTGAACTGCTTCAACCCGCGGATCACGTCTTTCCCGGTTTTCACGGCCGTGTCGATGTTCGAGAAGCAGGCCATGATTCCGTCGGGGGTCCAGGCCACCTTGATGACCCCGTTCGCTTTCAGGATCTCGTCGACGAATGTCTTGTATTGCTTGAAGTCGTACTCGATCGTCTCCTGGTCCTCGCCGATCTTCATCTTGGTCGAGTCCACGATGTCTATCGACAGGAAGGCGAGCTCGCGGCCCATCCCCGAAAGTTTGCGCTTGGTCTCCGCGAAGATCCGCAAGAGCTCTTCGCGGTCGCCTTTGCTGCCCTCCTTCAGGGCTTCGAGCTTGGCGTTGAGCGACGACGCCACCGCGGAGTCCTTCGCCAGGCCCATCTCCTGCTGCCAGCTCTCCACCTTGCGCTTGAGCTTCAGGTAGTCCGCCCGCGCGCCGAACAGCCCGCCGACCCTCGCCGCGGCGATCTCCACGAGCAGGAACCCGCCCACCAGGATCCACATCGTGCGATCCGCACCCGCGATGTGGGTCGGAACCCATTCCTGCACCTTGGCACCCAGCCGGGCCCGGGCGCGCGTCCCGAGATCCACGGCCTTCTGGAGGTACTCGTACTGGTCGGCGTTCTCGACGTACCGCAGCGGGTAGGGGAGGATCATGAGGATGATCAGCACCAGGGCGCCGATCGCGACCAGGCGGGCGAACCAGGAAGCCATGAGGAATGGGACGGGGCTCATGTTCGTCCAGCGGGCTTCGTGCTCGGGCATGCGCAGGTCCTCGTAGGAGGCGAGTCGCCGTCGCGGCGGAGAATTTGCCCCCGGCGGGCGCGCGGCCTTGGACCAGGATGCGGCCGGGGGAACGGTTCGAGCCGTTCTCGTTGGAGCTGATCTCGGTTTCGGGAAGGTGGAATTTAGCAACTTCGGGCTCCTTTTTTCATCCCCCGGACACACCGCTCCCGGCGCGGGGGGTTCGCCAGGGAGTGGTGCAAGGGATGTGCCGTCGATTCAGTCGCGAATCGTGATGTCCCGCCGGGAGCGCCGCGGAGCGACGCCGGGCCACGTCACCTCGACCTCGACGGCGTAGCGGCCGGGCGGGAGGCCCGCCAGCTCGAGGGCTACGGCGCGGGGAACGACGGACGCGTCGGCGGGGAGAGATTCGCGCCAGCGGAGCGCGCCGGGATGCGCCTCCCGTCCCCGGATCGAAACCGAGATCGTTACCGGTCCGGCGGGGATGCCTTGCGGGGGATACGCTTCCCAGAAGACGCCGAGGCGCTCTCCCGCGAGTACGGCGTTCGATCCACGGGCGAGCGGAACCGCGTCCTCGAGCTTCGCCGGGAGGTCGTCCGGGGAGGCCAGGAGGAGGAGATCGGAGAGCGCCGGCAGGTCGTCTCGCCCGGCGGGAAGCTCCACGCCGGAGCGCCAGCGCGCCGCGAGTCCCCCGACCCTCGCCTCGACGCCGACGACCGCCCGCGGCCACGGGACCCGCAGCGAAAGCGAGCCACCCCCCCGGCCGCCGGACCCGCGCGCCTCGACGAACGGGCGATCCGGCCCCTCGGAAGCGAAGAGCGCGGCGCTCGCGCGCACCTGGCTGGACACGGCCCCGTCCGCCGGCACGCTGCCTTCCGGGATCTCCCAGCCGGCGACGAGGATCGCGTCCGAACCGCGGCGGAAGCGGGCGATCTGCGGGTCGATGGCCACGAACCGGTCGGCGTACGACGGGGCGTAGGTGGAACGTGGGGTCGGGTCGTCCAGCGGCCAGTCCGCAGGCTGCGCGACGGCGGGATCGGAGATGGCGGCGAGCTCGGGCACGAAGCGCTTCGCGCCGCGGGGATCGCGGGCCACGACCGGTGGCCGACCCGCGCCTCCCAGCCTTCCCAGGTCCCCCCGCGCCAGCTCCCACGCCGCCGGCCAGCCGTAGCGCACGAGCAGCTCGCTGAGGTCCCGGCCCCATGTCACGTCGTAAGCGGAGGCGGCGCCCTCCTGCATCCGGTCCCAGGTGCGCCGCGCGAGGTGCTCGGAGCGCCGCTCGTTCCCCGGCACCGACCAGAGGGGGTCGGCCGCCCACCATAGGCGGGCCGCGAACGCCGCTCGCCCCCCGGGTCCCAGGCTTCGCCAGATCGCGCGCGAGGCGCCGTCGAGGAGCGGGCCCACGTCCTCCCAGCGCTCACGCTCCGGCGCCGGCATCGCCGCCAGCGCGCGCTCGAACGCGCGCTCGGCGCCCGCGAAGTCCTCGGCCGCGTGGCGGGCCGCCCCCTCGAGCGCCCGGCACCACCAGGCCTCGGCGAGGCACTCTTCGGCCAGCGCCACCGCCTCGGTCGCCCGGCCGGCCTCGATCCGGTAGCGCACCCTCTGCCCCGCGATCCAGCCGTTCCCCGGATCGTCGTCCGCCATCGCGTCCAGGCGCGCGATGAGCGAGTCCCGCGCCGCGGCCACACCCTCGGGCTCGGGCGGAAGCGGGTCGTCGGAGCCTCCCTCGTGCCGGTAACAGAAGCGGCCCACGATCTCGTCGCAGCTTCCGGAGGCCGGCTCCCACGACCAGGGCAGCCGCGCCACCCGGAACCGCTCGAAGGCGGCCTGGGCCGCGCGGGCCTCGGCCCGCGCGTCCCGCTCGTCCGTCGTCTGCCCGCGGGCGGCGGCCGGCACGAGCGCGAGCCCGATCGCGAGCGCCACCAGCTTGAGATCCGACTGCGCGGGGGATACCTTCGCGATCAAGGAAACCACCTCTGACCGACCGGGGTGTCGCGGCGCATGGAACCTCCCACGCCGCGGCTGAGAGCATACCCGCAGAACCTGATCCGGTTCATACCGGCGAAGGGAGGCCCCCCGTGATCTCTCCCGATACCCCAGCCTACCGGAACGGCGAACGCGCGAGCGCGCTGACGCTGGGCCCGTTCCCCGGGTCCCGGAAGATCCACGTCCGGGGCAGCCGGCCCGACCTCCGCGTTCCGATGCGGATGATCACCCAGTCCGACACGCGAGACGCCGATGGCTCGCGGCCGAACCCCGCGATCGCGGTCTATGACACGTCGGGCTCTTACACGGACCCGGAGGCGGTCATCGATCCCCGGCAGGGATTGCCGCCGATCCGCGCGGCGTGGATCGAGGAGCGCGGTGATACGGAGCCGATCATGCGTCGTCCGCCGGAAGGCGGCCGGCCCCCGCGCCGCGCCCGGCCGGGTCGCACCGTGACCCAGATGCACTACGCGCGGAAGGGGATCGTGACGCCGGAGATGGAATTCGTGGCGATCCGCGAGGGGCTACTGCGCGAGGCGCTCGCCGACGCGGGCCTCCACGCCCAGCATCCGGGCCAGGCATTCGGCGCGGCGGTGCCACCCCGGGTCACGCCTGAGTTCGTGCGCGACGAGGTCGCCCGCGGCCGCGCGATCCTCCCCGCGAACGTGAACCATCCGGAGCTCGAGCCGATGGCGATCGGGCGGAACTTCCTGGTGAAGATCAACGCGAACATCGGAAACTCCGCCGTCGCGTCCTCGATCGAGGAGGAAGTCGAGAAGATGGTATGGGCCACGCGCTGGGGCGCCGACACCCTGATGGACCTCTCGACGGGCGCCGACATCCACGAGACCCGCGAGTGGATCCTCAGGAACTGCCCGGTCCCGGTCGGCACCGTGCCGATCTACCAGGCGCTCGAGAAGGTCGGCGGGAAGGCCGAGGAGCTCAGCTGGGAGGTCTTCCGCGATACGCTGGTCGAGCAGGCGGAGCAGGGCGTCGACTACTTCACGATCCACGCCGGCGTGCTCCTGCGGTACATCCCGCTCACCGCGAACCGGGTGACCGGCATCGTCTCGAGGGGCGGATCGATCATGGCGAAGTGGTGCCTGGCGCATCACGACGAGAGTTTCCTCTACACCCGCTGGGACGAGATCTGCGAGATCATGGCGGCGTACGACGTCTCGTTCTCGATCGGGGACGGTCTGCGCCCCGGCTCGATCGCGGACGCGAACGACCCCGCCCAGTTCGCCGAGCTCGAGACCCAGGGCGAGCTGACCCGCCGCGCGTGGGAGCACGACGTCCAGGTCATGAACGAGGGCCCGGGCCACATCCCCATGCACATGATCAAGGAGAACATGGACAAGCAGCTCGCGTGGTGCGACGAGGCCCCGTTCTACACGCTGGGGCCCCTCACCACCGACGTCGCGCCCGGTTACGACCACATCACGAGCGCGATCGGGGCGGCCATGATCGGATGGTACGGCTGCGCGATGCTCTGCTACGTGACGCCCAAGGAGCACCTCGGACTCCCCGATCGGGACGACGTTCGCGAGGGCGTGATCGCGTACCGGATCGCGGCCCACGCCGCGGATCTCGCCAAGGGTCATCCGGGCGCCCAGATCCGCGACAACGCGCTGTCCCGGGCGCGCTTCGAGTTCCGCTGGCGCGATCAGTTCGCGCTCTCGCTCGACCCCGAGCGGGCGCAGGAGTACCACGACGAGACGTTACCGGCCGAGGGCGCCAAGGTGGCGCACTTCTGCTCGATGTGCGGCCCCAAGTTCTGCTCGATGAAGATCACCCAGGACGTTCGCGACTACGCGAAGGCGCACGGGCTCGCGGAGACGGCCGCGATCGAGGCCGGAATGGCGGAGAAGGCCGCGGAGTTCGCGGAGGCCGGGGGCGAGCTATACCGGCCGGCGTGAGCCTGGTTTTCGTGCGGCATGACAGGAGGAGGAGAGATGAACGCGGATGAGCGAGCCGGAGTAGACCCGGAAGTGATCGCCGAGCTCAAGCGGCTCGGAAAGCAGGTCGGAGAAACGCTCGACGCGGCGTGGAGAAGCGCCGAGCGTCGCAAGGTCCAGGAGGAGCTGCGGTCCGGGGCGCGCGCGTTCGTCGACGAGTGCGAGCGGGCGCTCAATCGCGCGGGAACCGCGCGCCCCGCGGAAATGGCCTCGAAGGCGCGACGGTCGGCCGTCGAGGCCCTGCGTTGGATGAGCGCCGAGCTCGAATCCCTCGCCGATCGGTTCACCCCCGCCGTCGCGGACGGGGAGGAGCCGCCCGACGAGGGCGAGCGGCGCTAGACCGCGCGCTCGGCGGTGGGATTCACTCGCACGGAGCTCGAGGCGGCGCGCGGGAGGAGCGTGCCCGATTTGGTGGGCAACGAGATACGGCTCGTCTTCGTCGGCATCAACCCGGGACTGTGGACCGCGGCGGCCCAGGCCCACTTCGCCCGGCCCGGCAACCGCTTCTACAAGGCGCTCCATCGCGCCGGCATCACACCGCGCGCTCTCGATCCCCGAGACGGGTTCGACGACGAAGAGCGCGATATCCTCGCTTCGCGTGGCATCACGATCACGAACCTCGTGAACCGCGCCACCGCACGGGCCGACGAGCTCGACGACGACGAGCTCCGGCGCGGCGCGAAGCGCCTGGTCGGCAAGATCGCCAACTGGAAGCCCCGGGTCGTGGCATTCGTCGGGCTGACAGCGTATCGGACCGCGTTCGGACGGCCACGGGCAAAGGTTGGCCGCCAGGATGACCACGTGATCGCCGGGGCCGAGGTCTGGGCGCTGCCCAACCCCAGCGGTCTCAACGCGAACTACCAGCTCGAGGACCTGACGCCGTTGTTCCGGGCGGCGGCCAAGGCTGCGGGACTCGCGGTCGGGAGACGCCGGTGATGCACGGGATGGCAAGCGCGCGGGAGGGCACCGGCCGCTCGGCGCGCCGGCTCCTCCTTCGGATCCTTCCCCTGGGCGCGCTCGCCGCCGGTTGCTCGTCCCACGCGACCGCTCCAGCGCCCACGTTCGGTCCGCTCTCGGGAGAGTGGGGTGGCTCGGAGGCGTCCCTGGTCGTAGACGACGAAGGCGCCCGCGTCGAGCTGCCCTGCGCGGACGGACGGATCGATGGGCCGATACTCCTCGACGATGGTCGCTTCGAAGCGACCGGCCCGTGGTGGCCGGGTCCGGTGCCGCCGAACGAGTCGCTGCGCGCCCGCTACGCGGGAAGGATCGTCGGCGGCCGGCTCGATCTCGTCATCGTCGCCGAGCCCGATGATCGCATACTCGGGCCGTTGACCCTCGTTCGAGATCGCGCGCCGACCTTCCCCCGCTGTCAGTAGGCGGCACCCGCGCGCGCCGGGACGCTATCCCAGGCGGTCTCCACCGGTCGAATCGAAGAAGTGGAGCTTGTCCAGGTCGAAGACGAGGCGGATCGGTTCGCCGGGAGCGGGTAGCGGCTCGGGGGGCACGCGCGCGACGATGGCCTGGTTGCCGCTCCTCGCGTAGACGAAGATCTCGTTCCCCATCGATTCGACGACATCGAGGAGCAGGGTCGCCTCGCTCTGAGTCCCTCCCGACGTGAGGGAGCCGGCGACCCGGATGTTCTCGGGTCGGATCCCCAGCGTCACCCGTTGTCCGATGCACCCCTCGGGCACGGCCGCCGAGGTCAGGTTGATCGTCAAGCCGCCATCGAGCGCGCGAAAGACCGGTGCGTTCGGACGCTCGACCACTCCCTCCACGAGATTCATGGCCGGGCTCCCGATGAACCCCGCGACGAACCGGTTGGCGGGTCGCTCGTAGAGGCCGAGCGGAGTGTCGATCTGCTGGATTCTGCCCTCGTTCAGGACGACGATCCGCTCCCCGAGCGTCATCGCCTCGACCTGGTCGTGGGTCACGTAGATCATCGTCGCGCCGAGCCGGCGGTGCAGCCGCGCGATCTCGCCGCGCGTCTGGACACGTAGCTTGGCGTCCAGATTGGATAGCGGTTCGTCGAACAGGAAGACCGCCGGCTGGCGGACGATGGCCCGCCCGAGCGCCACCCGCTGTCGCTGGCCCCCGGAGAGCTGGCGCGGTCTGCGGTCCAGAATCTCCGCCAGCTCGAGAATGGCGCCGGCCTCGCGCACGCGGCGGTCGATCTCGTCTCCTGGCAGCTTTCGCAGCTTGAGACCGAACGCGAGGTTCTCGTATACCGTCATGTGGGGATAGAGTGCGTAGTTCTGGAAGACCATCGCGATGTCCCTGTCCTTCGGCGGCACGTCGTTGACCACGCGATCGCCGATGCTCAGGCGACCCTCCGAGATCGTCTCCAGGCCGGCGATCATCCGGAGGAGCGTGCTCTTGCCGCAACCCGAGGGCCCGACGAGAACCAGTAGCTCGCCGTCCCGAACCTCCAGATCGGCGCCATGGACGGCGACGAACGCCTGGGACTCGACGCCGTACACCTTGCGGACGTTCTCCAGTCGAACGCGCGCCATGTCGAGTCACTGCCTCCGATGCAGAAAAACGATCGCCGCCGGAAGGCTGCGCACGATCACCTCGCCCGAGTCGCCCACCTGGAGCGGCCGTCCGTAGATCCTCGCCCCGGTCACCGGCGCTTCGAGCGGCGACAGGACCACCAGCCCTCCGGGGGGAATCTCGAGATCGCCCTCGAGGCGCACGCGCGCCGAATCGCCCGCCGCCGCGATCTCGAAGTCCAACCTGCCCCAGCGTGTGAGGAGGCCTCTGGCGCGGACCCCGCCGTCCGCGCGTGCCCAATCCGCCGGTATGCCGGCCCCCACGACCAGCGCCTGATCTCTCTCTCGGTCGTAGACGAAAAGGTCGAGGAGCGAACGGATGTAGTCGGATCCGACCCACGTGTGGGGGAGGTCGCCGATGAACCGGGGCGAGCGCGCCTCGCGCCCCACGACCTCGGCCCACGCGTTCCACGCCGTCGGTCGCAGGTGGCCGAAGAAGAAGGGGAGGAGCTCGTGGGCCTGCTCCTTCCATCCCAGCCGCACGAGCGTCCCCACGACACGCAGCTCGTACGGCGTGTAGGCCTCCCATCCGGCCTCTTGAAGCCGGCGCTCGTGCTCGGCGAGGTAGCGCTCGAACGTGCGGAGCAGCTCGCGCCGCGGCAGGCGCTCGAGTTGTCCGCCGGGCGCCACTCCGATCGTCGTGGACGTGGCGTCGAAGTCGCCCAGATCCGCCGATCCGGGGACGTAGTCGATCCCGTGATGCTGGATGGCCGCGCGGATCGACGCGTGGAAGTCCGTCCGGAAAGCGTCCCGGATCGCGGCGAACCGCGCGGCCTCCTCCGTCTCGCCGAGCGTTTCTGCAAGCTCGACCGCGTCCTCGAGTCCGCGCAAGGCGAAGAAATCGTCCCAGTACGAGTGGACGGGCCTGGCGGAATACCCCTCGTGACTGATGGACTCGGGCAGGATGCCGCGGAACAGGCGCTTCTCGCCGACCTGGTACTCGGGTCCCAGGCGTGTCTGCCGGATCGAGTCGACATACCCGACGGCCCCCGCGACGTGCGGCCACATCGCGCGAGCGAGGACGGTATCGCCCGTGAACCGGGTGTACTCGGCGACGAGGTAGACGAATTCGCCGTGGCTGTCGTGCTCGGGCACGGGATCGGCGCCGCGATGATCGACGCAGCAGGGGATCTTGCCGCTGGGATACTGGAAGCCGGAGTACCATTCGATGAAATCCCGCACGACGCCGGCGTGGCCCATCCGTAGGAGCGCGGCGGAGGTCAACGCGCCGTCCCGGATCCAGGACCGGTCGTATGCGCGCGAACCGGGCTGGATCGCGGGACCGTCCCGGTTGATCAGGATGAAGGCGACGTTGCTGCGGAGGACGTCTACGAGCCGCGCCGCCTCGCCGGGCAGCTCGATCGACACCCGACCGAGCCGTTCCCGCCACCGGGCGGCGGTTTCGGCCAGCGCCACGTCGAAGGAGGGAAAATCGGACGCCTTGCCCGGCCCGGGCGCGATGGACGGCGGGTGGAAAGGCGCCACGAGATCCACTTCCGCCGAGTCCCCCGGCGCGATCTCGAGCTCCCAGGTCAGCATGGCCGAGGCGTGCTCGAAGGGGTCGTCGACCCGCTCGGCCGAGGGCGGCGATCCGCGGAGGAGCCGCTCGACGACGTCGCCCTGGTCGAAGGTGGCGGCTCCGAACGCCACCGGTTCCGGCCGCACGAGCAGGGCATGCCCGTCGACCAGTACGCCATTCCCCGTGCGCGAGATCTCGCGCACGCGAGCGACGCCGCCGGGAACGGCGAGGAACTGGGTCGGCGGGTTCACCTGGAACGGGCGGATCGCGAGGAACAGGCCTGCGCGCGCCGCGGTCTCGCTCTTGTTGTGCACCCGGTAGCGCACGTGGAGAACCGAGGCACCCGAGTCTCCCGCCGCGACCGCCGTCACCGCGAGGACGAGATCCCCGTGCGCCCGAGTGACCGTCGGGATCGGAAGCGACCGCTCGAGGAGCGTCTGTCGGTGCTCCCCGTCGGCCCACGTCAGGAGCCGGTCTCCGACCGATACGAAAGGCTCGATCGAGAAGCCGCCAGGGTGAATTTCCAGACGGCCGTCCTCGGCGAGGAGCGCCTCGGCCTCGTCGCCCGACCCCCCGACAACGGTCCAGTAGACGAGCTCGTCCAGGAACGGCCGCGGGTAGACACCGCGCGGTGACTCCGCCGCGATCGCGCGGAAGAAATCGTTCATCGAGGTCGAGAACTCGAGCGGGCGGATGCCCAGCTCGCGCACTCCATACCTCCGGGCGGGCCCGGACTCGAGCGCGAGCCGCAGCGCGCGCGATTCCGACTCGGGCAGGTACAGCCAGTCGCGACCTCCGTCCCCGGCGGTCACGCGCCGCGCGATCTCCCAGCGGATCCCGTCGTCCGAGGTCTCGACGGCGTAGTCGCTCGCGTGGGCGCCCGGCTCCCAATCGATGACGAGGCCCCCGTATTCGCGCAGCGCCTGGAAATCGAGCGCGAGCCACTGCCTGCCGCTCGCATCGCTCCGCCATGCGCTCGACGAATCCCCATCGACGACCCGCGCCGCTTCCGTGCCGGCCTCCGTTGAGGAGGCGCTCGCAATGGGGGTCCCGCCGTACGGCTCGACCGTCGGGCGGGCCTCGATCGCAAGTTCGTCGATCCAGACGGATCCCGATCCGCCCGAGCCCGCGGTGACGGCAAACTCGATCGCCCCGACTTGGCGGATCTCCCCCCCGCCTATGGGGCCCCAGGCGAACGCGATGTGGCGCTTCTTCAGGGTCACGAGGGTCCACTCGCCGGGAAACACGAAGTCTCGGCGGTTCACCCACCAGACGTTCTCCCCCGAGGGATCGACCAGCTTGATCTCGAGGTTGTTCGGAAGTGCGACGCCCCGGATCCAGAACGTCAGCGCGTAGTTGTCGGGAAGCTCGAGCGCCAGGGGGCGGCGCGCGACGGCGTATCCACCGCCGGCGTGGAAGTCGAATTCGAGCCGCATGGCGCGGCCCCGGAATCCCTCATCCGGCTCGATCTCGAGCGAGACCCCGTCCGACGGCGCGGCCTGCCACGCGGCGAGATCCTCGAAGCCGTCCAGCGCATGGCCCTGCACGGCGATCGAGTGGTGAGGGAGCGCGAGAAGCCCGACGGTCGAGACGACCGCGACCTGGGCGGCACGCCTCACCCCTTCACGCTTCCCATCATGATCCCCTGGATGTAATAGCGCTGGAGGGCGATGAACAGCGCCAGCACCGGGAGTACCGTCAGGACCGAGCCTGCCATCATGAGCTCGGTGTCCTGGACGTGCTCGCCGACGAGGTTCGCGAGCCCGACGGGCAGGGTGTACATGTCGGCATCGGTGAGGACGATCAGCGGCCACATGAAGTCGTTCCACACGCCGAGGAACGTGAAGATCCCGAGCGTGGTCAGGATCGGCCGGCAGAGCGGCAGGACGATCGACCGGTAGATGCGGAACTCGCTCGCGCCGTCGATCCGCGCTGCGTCGAGAAGATCGTCCGGGATGCCGAGCGCGTATTGCCTGACGAGGAAGATGCCGAAGATCCCGGCTGCCGCCGGCACGACGACACCGCCGTAGGTGTTCACCAATCCCAGCTCCTTGAGCAGCAGGAACAACGGCAACATCGCGACCTGGACCGGGATCACGAGCCCGCCGAGGAGGACCCGGAAGAGCGAGTCGCGACCGCGGAACCGGAGCTTCGCGAAGGCGTATCCCGCCATCGAATTGAATAGGAGCGAGATCCCCGTCACCGCGCCGGCGAGGATGGCGCTGTTCAGGAAGTAGCGCCCCACGTCGAGACGAACGAACAACTCGCGATAGTGCTGGAGCGTGGGATTGGTCGGCAGGAAGGAAGGCGGGAAGGTGTTGGCCTGTCCGGTAGGCATGAAGGAGGCCGAGACCATCCACGCGAGCGGCATCAGCGTGAGAAACGCTCCACCGAGGAGCACGGAGTAGATCCCGATCCGGGCCAGACTGCGACGCAAAGCCGGCCTCACGCGTCGCTCCGCGGCTGAAATCTCAACTGGACGAGCGTGATCGCGAAGATCACGAGGAAAAGCACGAACGCGATGGCCGCCGCGTACCCCATGTTCCACCAGCGGAATCCCTGCTCGTACATGAGCAGTACGACGCTCGTGGTGGCCTGTAGAGGCCCGCCCTGGGTCATGACGTAGGGCTCGGCGAAGAGCTGCAGATAGCCGATCATCGTGATGACCGTGACGAACAGGAACGTGGGCCCGAGCATGGGGAGAGTGACGTGCCGGAATCGCTGAACGGCGTTCGCGCCGTCGAGCTCGGCGGCCTCGTAGAGCTCCTCCGGGATGCTCTGCAGCCCGGCCACGAAGACCACCATGTTGTAGCCGAAATTCTTCCATACCGCGAGCAGGATGATCGCCGGCATCGCCCAGCGCGGGTCGCCGAGCCAGTCGACGGGCCCGATCCCGAACCACCCGAGACCATAGTTGAGCAGCCCGAAGCGCGGATGGTAGAGGTAGCGCCATACGACCGCAACCGCGACCAGCGTCGTGACGACCGGCGCGAAATAGATGGTGCGGAAGAACCCCTTGAACCGGACCAGCCGAGCTTGGAGCAAGACCGCGGCCGCGAGCGAGATCGCGATCGTCAGAGGCCCGCCGACGGCCGCGAAGTAGAAGGTGTTGACGAGGGCCTTCCAGAAGATCGAATCGCCGAGCAACGCGGCGTAGTTCTCGAGCCCGATGAAGCGCGTGTTGTCGAAGCTCGCAAGGGCGTATATGTCGAAGTCGGTGAAGCTGAGCAGGAAGGCCGCGGCGACTGGGACGAAGAAGAATCCCCCGATGACGAGGACCGCCGGCGCCACGAACCACCAGCCGGTGGCCGACCCCGCATCGGTGCGCGCCCTGGAGCCGGTCAACGCGCCGGCTCGTCCAGACGGGCCAGCATCCAGCGTCGCTTCGCGAGGATCCGGTCCACGTCGCGATCGAGCGCGGCGAGGGCCTCCTCCTCCGTCAGGCGCCCGCGCACGGCCGCCTCGCCGTATTCGTAGACCTTGGTCGCGATCCGCTCCCACTCCGGAACGCGGGGTAGCGGCGCCGCCCGCTCGAGCTGGTCGCGGAATGCCCGGACCTCGGGGTCCGCGCTCAGCGACGGCGCCTTCCACGCTTCGACCCGCCCCGGTAGATCGCCCGTCAGCTCGTAGAAACGTACCTGGATCTCGGGGCGCGACAGATACTCGATGAAGCGCCACGCCGCGCTATCGGCGTCGGAGTCGGCGAACAGGACGAGGCTCGAGCCTCCCGCCAGCGAGACGCCGGGACCGTCCGGACCCGGGAGCGGAGCGGTGGTCCACGGCACACCGGCCGGAAGCCGGCGCCGGAATTCGCCGATCCCCCAAGGTCCGGTGATCACCATCGCAAAATCGCCGCGCGCGAACTGCTGGAAGAGATTGGCGATCTGGGTGTTCGCGACCGCCGGAGCATACCCGCGACGGAAGAGATCGACGTAGAACCCGAAGGCATGGCGGAAGGCGGCCTCGCGGAACGCGCCGCGGCTGCCCTCGTCATCGAGAAGCAGGGAGCCGTTCTGGAGGCCGAGAATGACGGGTTGCGGCCACTCGTTGGTCGGGAGGAGTATCGGCCACCGGCCCTCGCCCATGTGAACCCGGAGCCTCTCCATCGCCTCGAGCCATTCCTCCCATGTCTCGGGGGGCTCCTCGTACCCGACCGCATCGAGCAAGTCCGTGCGGTAGAACAGGACCCGCGTGTCGACGTACCACGGGATGCCGTACAACCCGTCCTCGACGACGTTCGTCTGCCAGATTCCTTCGAAGTACGCGTCGGGCGACACGGTGCGCGAGCGCGCGATCCAGGAGTCGAGCCTCTCGAGCGCGCCGAGCGCGACGAACTCGGGGATCCACGTGTTTCCGAGCTGGGCGACGTCGGGCGTGGCCTCGCCGACGAACGACGTCAGGAGCTTCTCGTGCGCCGCGGTCCACGGAATCTGCTGGACGTCGATCCGGATGCCGGGGTTCTCACGCTCGAAAGCGGGGACCAGCTCGCTCACGACCTCCCCCTCGCGCCCGAGTCCCCAGAACTCCACGACCTGCGTGCCGTCGGGCGCAGAGCGGCAGCTACCGAGGAGCAGCGCCGCCACCACGGAGACTCTCAGCACCGGCCCTCCAGCCAGCCGCCCCGGAACCCGGCCCGGCAGAGGCCGCGCACGACGTAGGGACTGCTCTTCATGAGCTCCCAGACGAGACCGGTGCGGTGATTCTCGATCATGAGGAGGATCGGACCCTGGTCGATGCCCAAGTAGTCGGTATCGAACCAACCGCTCCCCTCCACGACCCGGCCGTGCTTGAGCCGCGCATCCGCAGCGGTGAACGTGGGGTTGAACGCATCCAGAAATCCGTATTCGCCAAAGAGCGGGGCTCCGAAGCGGCGGCGCATCTCGATCAGCGCCGGGATGGCGACCTCCGGCGCGAAGGCCACCGATCCGCCGGCCGCGGTGGGCGCGATCGTGCCGTCGTCCCGGATCTCGTTCGGCCCCGCTCCACGGGCCGCGTAGGAGTGG
Source organism: Gemmatimonadota bacterium (assembly GCA_035699465.1). Lineage (GTDB taxonomy): Bacteria > Gemmatimonadota > Gemmatimonadetes > JACCXV01 > JAHWKZ01 > JAICNR01. The sequence goes on along the minus strand of DASSPT010000042.1, from coordinate 20,184 downwards.
AACTGGCGCGGCCGCCCGGCCAGGAGGAGCGTCGTGTCGGCGGGGCCGTCGGAAGCCGTTAGGCCCCACACGTCCGCGCCGTAGCCGATCCAGCCCTCGGGATTCGCCACGGCGTACGCGCGCTGGGCGAGCGTCGCGCGGCGCGAGTTTTCGAAATAGTCGATCCCACGCTCCCGCATGTAGGCGTCCTGGATCCCGCGAAAGTCGATCCAGACATGCGAGTACTGGTGACCGAAGAGGGGCGCGAATCCGAGATGCTCCTGCCCGTGGAACTCACCCCAGCGATAGGTCTCGGTCCAGGCGTCCCAGGCGGCCGGCTCCACGGCGTGCGTCGGGGAGCCGAGCGCGAGCACGTACAGGATCATCGCCTCGTTGTAGCCCCGCCAGTCGTAGTCGTGGAACCCGGACTCCGGCCTCCATCCCATCGACACGAGGGGGGGCCGAACCTGAGCCCAGGGCCAATCGACGCGCTGGTAGATGGAGTCGGCGTAGGCCCGGATCGCGAGCTCGCCCTCGTCGTCGCCCTCGTCGAAGTACTCCCGGCAGGCGAGGACCCCCGCGAGCAGGAGCGCGGTGTCGATCGTCGAGAGCTCGACCGTCTCCCACCGATGGCCCGTGTCCATGTCGAGGAAGTGGTAGAAGAACCCTCTATATCCCGTAATCCCCGTCGAATCGGGCCCCTGAGGCGCATGCCAGAAGAACCGCAGGGTCGCCAGGACGCGCGCTTCCGCCTCTTCCCGCGTCACCCAGCCGCGCTCCACGCCGACGGGGTAGCTCGTCAGCGCGAAACCGACGGCTGCGACGCTCGAGAAGGACTCGGTCGGCCACCGGTCGGGTGTGAGACCCGTTCGCGCGTCCGAGAGCGCCCAGAACCAGTCGAACGTGCGTGACTGGACGGAGTCCAGGAAAGCGACGGCCGAGGGTTCGAATAGCGGCGGTGCTTCCCGTCGCTCGGCGGTTGCACAGGCCCACAGGAACAGCGGCGCGGCGAGGAGAATCCTCGCGCGCGCCGCCGTCGCCTTCATCCGCGGTCGGTCCCGCGGTTCAGAACTCGTAGTTCGCGCCGAGCTGGAGCCGCCGCGAAGGACTATCGCCGACGGTACAGAAGGCTCGCGTTCCGAAATGCTCGATCTGGCTCTCGTTCCTCACGATCTCGCCCGTTTCCCGATTGAAGTCCCCGAATCCTGCGTCGAAGCAGGTGAAGTTCTCCCAATCGAAGAGATTGAAGACCTCGAGCACCAGACCCACGCTCTGACCGGTGCGCAGGAACGGGAACTCCTTCTCGATTCGCAAGTCGATCCGCTTGAACTCCCCGTCTTCCGGGCGGCGGGAGTTCCGTCCCTCCCCCGGCGGGAAATCGTCGAAGAGGCCGTTGTTGTTGGGATCGCCTCCCACGAAGGCGCTGATCGGCCGGGCCGATGCGAAGGTTCCGATGCTGCTCAGCATCACGTCCCAGGGCAACCCGACGATTCCGTTGACGACCAGCCGATGCCGCTCGTCGGTGTCGGACGGGAACTTCTCGAACTCATCCGGCGAAAGGATGTCGAGGGTGAACGACCCCTGCGTGTTCTGCTGCGACTCCGACAGCGTGTACGCGGCCTGGGCGCCCCACCGCGATGCTTCGCTGTAGGGCTTGCCGAGCTGGACCATCAGCGCGTCGTACCACGTGCGCCCTTCGTCCGTGGAGATCAGGAGGTTCCCGAAGCGGGGCGAGTCCAGGCAGCACGACCCGTTGGGGCGGCGGTTGCCGAACATCCACGTGGTCTGGTTGTAGCCGCGGACGCCGGTGTAGTTGACCGACGCCATCAGCTCGCCGATCGCCCTCCGCAGCCCGATCGTCCACTGCCACGCCCGGGGAGGCTCGGTGTCGTTCTCGAGCAGGAATACCTCGGGCTTGCCGCCCGGCAGCCGCTGGTCGGCGATGCTCTGGAGCCCTTCGCGGCTGAGGAAGCCGTCCTCCCACTGGATCGTGGGGTTGCCGTTCGGGTCCGGCCCACCGGTCTCCGAGAAGCGGAAGGGGAAGACCGCCCACTGGAGACGGAAGCGTTCGTCGAGCCCGAAGTTGTACACGGTGCGGTCGAAGAACAAACCGCCTCCGCCGAACAGGATCGTCCGGGAGTCACCGGTCAGGTCGTAGGACACTCCGAAGCGCGGCTGGAACATCTTGTTGTAGCCGTCGCGGTCGTCTCCGTCGGTGAAGTAGTTCGCCTGCTGCGCGGGCGTGAGGAACTGTGCCACTTCCGCTCGTACGCTGTCCGGCGTGACCCAGTCGTTGTTCAGCATGTTGGTCTCGTAGTCCCAGCGGATCCCGAGGTTGATGTTCAGGCGGTCGCTGGGGCTCCAGTCGTCCTGCACGTACAGGCCCACCTGTTCGTTCGTGGCGCTAAGGTCCGGATTGCCGAATCCCATCTCCGCCCGATAGGGAATCTCGAAGTTCTCGTCCTGGCGGAAGAAGAACTGGGGATTGCCGAGCTGCCGCTTCGTGATGTCGTAGTCGAGGAAATCGAGGTACGCGCCGCCCTTGAGGACGTGGCTTCCGTTCCAGTCGGGCAGCGTGTAGGTGACGTCGTTGCGGAGCCCGATCCTGTCCTGGATGAAGTCCTGCTCGGTCGAGCCACCACCCAGCCAGATGTCGAGAGGGCCTTCGAAGCGGAGCCCGGGCTCGGAGTCGAGCGGAATCGGACGCCACCGGAAGCGCTGGAAATCGACGAACGCCTCGTTGAGGAGCCTGTCGCGGGAATACTGCCATGTAGCGAGCGCCGTCAGGACCTCGTTGTTGAAGTCCTCGGCGCGCGACCGCGGCTGATCCCCCCCGAAGTTCCGCACCTCGAATTCGTCGCGGACGAAGAGGCTGGTCTCGAGCCGGTGCCGCTCGCGCGGCTGGAAGGTCGCCTTCCCGAAGAAGAGGTTCGAACGCAGATCGCGGTTGCTGGTCGTCCCCACCACGCTCTGCACGCGGTTTCTCACGTCGATGCCCGCGATCGATGCGGGCAGTCGGGCGATGTCCGCCTCGCCGAGCGTCTTGATCGTCTCCGGGATGTTCCGGTGGTTCCCCTCGAACGCGCCGAAGACGAACGCGCGATCGCGAACGATGGGCCCGCCCAGGGTACCGCCGAACTGCCGGCGACCGATGTCCCGGACGTCCACCTCTACGCAATTCTCGTCCTGCCCCGGAGCCTCGCAACTCTGGAAGGGGTCCTTCCCGATGAAGTTCTCGTTCTGACCCAGGAAGAAGGCGCTGCCCTCCCACTCGTTGGTGCCGGATCTGGTGATCGCGGTGACGACCGCGCCGGCGGCTTTCTGATACTCCGCCTTGTAGTTCTGCGTGATGACGCGGAACTCCTCGACCGCGTTCTGGGGGAAGGGGTTCCCGGCGCTCGCGTCCTGGCCCACGATGCCGTTCGTGAGGACGTCGTTCTTATAGCTCGCGCCGTCGATGAACAGATTGATGTTCTCGGCCGGCAGGCCGCCGGCGCGAACGCTCTCCCCACCCGGCGTCGGCGTTACGCCCGGCGCCAGCTTGGCGAACTCGAGGAAGTTTCGATTCAGGAGCGGCAGGTTCTCGATCTGCTCCTGGGTGATGTTGGTCGCGACCTCCGTCGTCGTCGGCTCGATGATCCGCTCGGCGCTCATGATGGCCGTGATCCCCGCGACCTCGATCGCCTCCGTCGTCAGCACGACGTCGATGCTGAGGGTCTGACCGATCTGGACGCGCACGTCCTGCGCCTCGGTCGTGTAGGAGGGATGGGAGAACTCGAACGAGTAGGTTGCCGGCGGCAACCCTCCCAGGTTGTAGAATCCTCCCTCCTCGGTGAGCATCCCACGCTGGAAGTTCGTTTCAGGATTCCGTGCCATGACGGAGGCGCCGGCCAGGGGCTCGCCGTTCTCGCCCATGACAACGCCTCGAACCGTGCCGGTGCTCGTCTGCGCGGGCAGGAGCGCCGGGGTGAGCAGGGCGCAGGCGATCAGAAGCACGCCTGTGGCGCCGAGCGAAGCGAACAGGGAACCCCTCATTGCCGAGACCTCCTCATGCTGCAGGGTGGGAGAGAGGCGAACGCGATGAGCCCTGCGGCTCATGGGCTCGCGTCGCCGTGGAGTCGCGAACGGTCAGTCGTACCGGCAGGATCTCATTCTGTTTGGCGTGCTCGTTCCGTTCGGCAATCGCACGCAGGAGCTTGTCGGTCGCGAATCCGCCGAGCCCCGTGATGGAGACGCCTGCGGACGTGAGCGGCGGAGTCAGATACCGGGCGACCGGGATGTCGTCGAACCCCGCCACCGCGATCTCCTCAGGGACGAACGAGCCGGCCGCGCGCAGGGCGCTCAGCACCCCGATAGCGGTCGAATCGTTGGACGCGAACACGGCGGAAGGACGGGGATGCCGATTCAGAAGCTCGCTCGCCGCGCGCTCTCCACCGGCCTCGGTGAAGTCGCCCGTCACCTCCCATTCCGGCCCGCACTCCAGGCCGTACTCGATCAGCGCCGCTCGATATCCCCGCAGCCGTTCCTCGGCATCGTAGTTCCCCCGCGGCCCCCGCACGAAGGCGATCCGACGATGTCCGGCGTCCAGGAGATGGCGGGTCATCGAATGCGCCCCGCCGAAGTTGTCGACGTTGATCGAGTCGTACGCTCCGCCCTCGACGCGGCAATTCAGCAGGACGACCGGGAGATGCGGCGGGAGGTTGGTCTCCAGCGTACGAGCATCGATGTTCGGCGACATGATGATCAAGCCGTCCACTCGCCCGCGCATCGCGCGCAGGGCGGCGCGGATCTCGTCCGTGTCGTTGTGGGAGCTCGAGACCAGCAGATGGTACTGGAGGCGACGGGCCGCGGTGTCGATGCCCCGGATGACCTCGGAGAAGAACTCGCCGTAGAGGTCGGGCAGCAAGACCCCGATCGTCATCGTGCGCCGGGTTATCAGGGTGCGGGCCGCGCTGTTGGGGACGTAGCGCAATGCCTCCGCAGTCGTGAGCACACGCTGACGTGTCGCTTCGCGGATCGGCCCGTTGCCGTTGAACGCGCGGGACACGGTTCCGATCGACACCCCCGCCTCGCGAGCCACGTCCTTGATCGTCGCGCTCAGAACCCTCCCCCAGGGGCCAGGCCCGGTGGAAACGTTTCCATATCCATCGTATAGTACCGGCTGGAGAGTTGTCAAACCCGGCATGGGGTGGATCGGCGAGGCATGAGCCCGGACTATCGGTTCCCCGACGAGTTCCTCTGGGGGGCGGCGACCTCGGCATACCAGATCGAGGGCTCGCCCCTCGCCGACGGCGCCGGGCCCAGCAACTGGCACCGGTTCGTGCATACCCCCGGCAATGTGCGGCTGGACGACACCGGCGACGTCGCCTGCGATCATTACCGACGCTACGAGTCGGACGTCGCTCTCATGGCCGAGCTGGGGCTACGATCCTACCGGTTCAGCATCTCGTGGAGCCGGGTGTTCCCTGCCGGCCGCGGCCCCTTGAACCGGCCGGGGCTCGACTTCTACGAGCGACTCGTGGACGCACTCCTGGCGCACGACATCCAGCCCATGGTCACGCTGTTCCACTGGGATCTGCCCGCCGCGCTCGATGACCAGGGTGGCTGGCTCAACCGCGACATCGCGGGGTGGTTCTCCGATTACGCGAGCGCGGTCTTTCGATCGCTCGACGATCGTGTGGCTCTCTGGTCCACGCTCAACGAGCCCTGGGTGGTCGTCGACGGCGGGTATCTCCACGGCGCGCTGGCTCCGGGCCACCGGAGCCTGTTCGAGGCCCCGATCGCCGCCCACAACCTCTTGCGAGCGCACGGCCACGCGGTCCGCGCCTACCGGGCCGAGGGGCGCGGGAAGATCGGGCTCGTGGTGAACCTCGAGCCCAAGCATGCGGCGAGCGATCGCCGCCGCGACCGCGAAGCCGCCCGGCGCGCGGACGCCTACATGAATCGCTGGTACCTCGACCCGGTCTTTCTCGGGGAATACCCCGCGGCGATGGGCGAGATGTTCGGCCAGGCGTGGCCGGAGTTCCCCACCGCCGACTTCGAGACGATCGGTGCACCCATCGACTTCCTCGGGGTGAACTACTACTCGCGCACCGTGGTCCGCGAGGCCCCGGTCCTCCTGCCACCCGGCACGGCGCGGGTGTGGCAGCGCCGATCGACCCACACCCGGACGCACTGGGAGGTGTATCCGGAGGGCCTCGTGGAAACTCTCGTGAGCGTGCGCGAGCGGTACGGGGACATTCCTCTGTACGTGACCGAGAACGGCGCGGCGTTCTACGATCCGCCCGTCGCGGACGAGGACGGGGTGCAGGACCCGCTGCGCGTGGTCTACCTCAGGGAGCACCTGCGCGCCGCCCACCGCGCCATCGATCGAGGGGTCGACCTGCGGGGATACTTCGTGTGGTCGTTGCTCGACAATTTCGAGTGGGCGCTCGGATACACCAAGCGGTTCGGCATCATCCACGTCGACTTCGAGACGCAGGCCCGCACCTGGAAGGATAGCGCGCGCTACTACGCGAATGTGATCCGCACGAACGGGGCTTCTCTGGCCTAGTCCGCATCAGGACGACTTGGGTCGACGGCAGGTGGGACCTCTAGCTCGCCCCGCGTTCGGAGGCGGACTCCAGCGCGCAACAGCAGATGCCGTCCCCCACAGGGCGATGGAGGAACGGCCCCGCGTTCGTCAGCTCCTCGAGGAGTGTGCGGAAGAAGGCCCCGCAGACCGCGGGGTGTTCCGTCGACACGGCCTGGAAGGGGCACTGGTGGACGACGAATTGAAGGCCACCGTCGGGCCGCCTCTCGAAGTCGGCTTCCCAGGCGAACTCCTCCTCGAGCCGGGCCGCAAGGGCTTCGAGGCGCCCGGGCGCCCCCGGTTCCCCGTCGCCGACGTGTACCTTCCGGGCCAGATGGCGCGCCGCGTCTGTGACGATGGCCAGCGCCTCCTCCTCGCCCTCCCGCTCGATCACGGCTTCGAGGATCTCCCGTACGAGGAGGTCGTGGCGCTTGGGATACGCCCGGTGGGCATGCGCGGTGAGCCGGTAGAGGAAGGCCGGCCGGCCCCCTGTGGTCCCCGACTTCCGGCGTTCGACGAGGCCCAGCCCTGCCAGCGTGGCGAGGTGTTGGCGCACGGCGGTGGGACTGACTCCCAGCAGCGCCGCGAGCTCCTCCGCCGTGCGCTCCCGGCGGACCAGGAGATCCAACAGCCCCCGCTTCGTGCCTTCGGGTAACCTCTCTGGAGTCATGCTCCCCTATTTATATAAGTTTCATCTTGCATAATTCTCCAATGCCTGGTAGAATAGAGGAAACGGGGCTCGAAGGAAAGCCCCCGGACCTCATCCAAGGAGTTTCGCATGCGCAATCTCGCTCCCTTCGCCGTGGCCGCCGCGGCTGTCCTCACCGTCGCCGCGCCCGGCCGCGCTCAGACACACGCTTCGCCTCCGGCGCCCTACCAGGCCGTGTCCGCGCTCGTCGATCTGCCGGACTTCATCCCCGGCATGGGCAGCCTCTACGTCGACCCCGCGACCCTGCCGGCCGGTCCGTTCCTGGCCTACGACCGCGAGGGCCGCCTGGTCAGTTCGGTCTACATGATCCCGCTCGCGGGAATGAACGGGCACCAGAACTTCGAGGGGCTCGCGGTGGGAGGCGGCGAGGTCGACCACGTCGACATCCAGTACAACGCCGGCCACCCCGGGGTCGCCGAGCCCCACTACCACGTCACCCTCTGGTACGTGTCGCCGCAGGAGGCGGCCGGTCTCCAGTAGGCATGGCGACGAGGCGGGAGTTCCTGCGGGCCGGCGGGCTGGCGCTCGCCGGCCTGGCCGCCACCTGGGCCGACCCGTGGTTCGCCGGCGCACGGCGCGGGCGGGTGCTGGCGGGAAGCGCGCGGCGCGTGGCCGAGATCCGCATGCGGAGCGATTCGCGGGGCTCCCACGTCTGGTTCGACCCGGTGGGCCTCCTGGTCGTCCCCGGCACCACGGTCCGCTGGGTGCTCGAGGCGAACGTCCACTCGACGACCGCCTACCACCCCGCCAACGGGGGCTGGGCGCCCCGGATCCCGGCCGGCGCCGAGCCCTGGGACTCGGGCATCCTCACCCGGCCCGGGGAGGTCTTCGAGCGGCGGTTCGACGTTCCCGGCGTCTACGACTACTACTGCATTCCCCACGAGATGGCCGGCATGGTAGGGCGGATCGTGGTCGTGCCGGAGGGCGGCGCCCGTGACGCGCTCCACGAGCCGGGCCCGGCGGCCGGCACGCTCCGGCGCCCGTCGGATGCCGCGCTCGCCGCGCTCCCGTCGATCGAGTCCATCGTCCGGAACGGATCGGTGCGGCCCGCTGCGCCGGGCAGCTGAGGCGGGCCACCCGGTGGCGATCACCCCAGGAGCTCGAGCAGCGCTCCGTGGAGGGCGCCGTTCGTCGAGAGCGCGCTCCCTCCCACGGCGCGGCGCTCCCCAGCGAGCGTGGTGAACCGGCCGCCCGCCTCCTCGACGACCGGGAGGAGCGGGGCCGAGTCCCACGGGCTCATCCGGGGGTCGATCATCGCCTCCGCGCGGCCGGTCGCCACGAGCGCGTGGCCGTAGCAGTCCCCCCAGGTGCGGAGCCGCCCGGCGCCCCGGGCCAGCCGCTCCAGCGAGCGACCCGGCGATTCCAGCCGCGCGAAGTCCGTGCACAGGACGAGCGCCCGGTCCAGTGCGTCGGTCGGCCGCACCCGCGCCGGCGACCGGTCGACACCCCGCTGCCACCATCCGCACCCCCCGCCCCGCGCGGCCGCCACCGTCTCGTCGAGGGCCGGGAAGTGGATCACGCCGAGCACGGCCTCGTCGCCGTCCAGGAGACCGATCAGCACTCCGTAGAGGGGAACGCCATGGATGAACGAGGCGGTGCCGTCGATCGGGTCGACGGTCCAGGCGCGGCCGCTATCGCCGTCCGCGGTGCCGAACTCCTCGCCGAGGATCCCGTCGCGGGGGCACTGCTCGGCGATCCGCCCGCGCAGGAGCTCCTCCGCGCGGCGGTCGGCGTCGGTGACGGGCGAGCCGTCGGGCTTGGTGTCGAAGCCGAGCGCCGAGCCGAACGTCTCCAGGGTGATCCGGCCGGCCGCGCGCGCCGCGTCGATCGCGAACGCGCGCAGCTCGGCCAGCTCCCCCGGCTCGATCACAGGGACGTGAACAGCTCGTCGTCGATCGTGGAGGGGTTGCCGATCACGACGAAGTGGAAGTCCTTCATATACGTCTCGGCGACCCGCTGGATGTCCGCCGGAGTGACCCGACGGACTCCTTCGACGAACCGCGCGGCGTTCTCCCACCCTCCGCCGACCAGCTCGAAAACCCCGAGCGTCCCCGCCTGGCCCATGTTCGTCTCCTGCGCCAGCCAGTACTGGGTCAGGAAGACGTTGACGTTCTCGGCCAGCCGCTCCTCGCTGATCGGCTCGGTCTTCAGCCGCTCGACCTCGTGGAGCATGACGGCGAGAGTCGTGTCGGGCTGAACCGCGGTGACGTACAGGAGACCGTAGTTCGCGCGCCGCTGCGAGAGCCCCGAGAACACGGCGTAGGAGAGGTTCCGCTTGGTGCGCACTTCCTCGAACAGGCGGTCGGAGAGGATGTCGGTGGCCACCTGCATTGCGGGAAAGTCCGGGTGTCCCGGATCGGGGGCGAGGAATTGCCCGCGGATGTAGTTGGTGGGAAGCTCCCGCTCGGTCACCTCGACCACGGGCGCCGACGGGGCCAGCTCGGGAACCGGGTTGGCCGCGCCGCCGGTCGCGGGCAGCGAGCCGAACGACGCCTCGATCTTCCGCTCGAGGTCCTCGCGCGGGACGTTTCCCACGACGACGAGCAAGAGGTTCTCCTTGGTCATCCGCTCGGCGTGCCAGGCGCGCAGGTCCTCCGCCGTCATCCCCTCGACCGCCTCCACGGTGCCCAGGGGATCGACCGCGTAGGGATGCCCGGCGTAGAACTGCTCGTTGGCCAGGAGCGCGAGATACGCGTCCGGGTTGTCGAGCCGTCCCTTGAGCTGGTTGACGATCTGGTCGCGGACCAGCGCCACCTCCTCGTCGGGGAACGTCGGATGGAGCGCGGCCTGGGCGAACAAGTCCCAGGCCTGGTCCCAGTGCTCGCTCACCGCCTGCAGTGACAGGAAGGTGTAGTCAGGGTTGGCGGTCGCCCCGATCGCCGTTCCGGTCGCCGAGGACAACGCGGCGAACTCGTCGCGCGTGTACTTCTCGGTGCCCCGGGTGGATGCTGCCGTCATGAAGTTCTCGATCCCCGCGGTCTCGGGATCGAGGTTCGCGCTTCCGCCCTCGATGTAGAGCCGCACGGCGATCACCTCGTTGGCGCGGATCGGCTTGTAGATCACCGGGATTCCGGCGACGGTGAACTCGGTGGCCTGCGCTGCTTCCTGCGCCTGCGCCGCGGCGGGCAGCGCGATCGCCAGCGCCGCCAGCCCGCACATCAGCAGCCGCGTCACTGGACCACCTCCTGGGCCAGCAGATCGCTCGCCGTCAGGTCGATGGCGGCCCGCGACTCGGGGTCGATGAGGACGCCGCTTACGTGCGGCTTGCCGATCATGTACGTCCGGGCGAACTCCGCTATGTCGTCCTGGGTGACCGCCTGCATTCCGTCGACGTAGCCCAGGTAGTAATCCAGTCCCGCGATCGCCCACCAGAAGCCCACGGTGTGCGCGAACGTGCTGGCCTGCTCTCGGCCGTAGATCTGGGCGACCTCGACCTCCGCCTTGGCGGCGTCGAGCTCTTCCCGGGTGACGTATCCCGGGTCGCCGAGCTTGTCGACCTCGGCGAGCATCGCGCGGTGAAGCTCCAGGGCCTTGTCCGGCGTCGTCTGCGCCTGGATCGCGATCGGCCCCACGTGCATCTGGGTGAAGTACGAGAAGTTCACGCCGAACGCGAGTCCGCTCTCCACCAGCGCCTTGTAGAACTTGCTGGTCGGATTCCCGAGCGCCGTGGCCAGGAGGTCGGCGACGTACGTCGACTTGGGGTCGGTCGTCACGCTCGGCCCCTGCCAGTTGACGGACACGGAAACGGTGTTGACGGGCTGCTCGACGACGACGGCCTTGGGCTCCGTCAGAGGCGGCGGGTCGGCGATCGGATTGGCGAACGGGTCCTCGCCGCGCGGCCAGTCGCCGAAAACCTCCCGGGCCAGCTCGAACCCGCGCTCGGCCGTAATGTCGCCGGACAGGATCAGCGCCGCGTTGTTGGGAACGTAGAACCGCTCCTGGATCGTCCGCATCTTCTCCTGCGTGGTAGTGCTGATGACCTCGCGGTCTCCGATCACGTTCTTGTGGGAATAGTATTCGGACGACCACAGCAGCGTGTCGGTGGCGCGGCCCAGATGGAAGAACGGGTTGGACTCGTTGCGGTCATACTCCCCCAGGACGACCGGGCGCTCGCGCTCGAGCTCCGCCTGCTCGAAGAGCGGGTATCGAATGGCGTCCTCCATGAACTGGAGCCCGGGCTCGAGGCTGTCGACGCCCACCGTGATGTAGTAATTGACCCGCTCCGTCGAGGTCGTGCCGTTCCACACCGCGCCGAGCTCGTTCACGCGCTCCATGTACTCTTCCTGGCTCGGGATCGAGCGGTTGGCCTTGAAGAACATGTGCTCGTACAGGTGGGAGAGTCCGTCATACTCCGGAGTCTCCGTGTAGGCGCCGTTCTTGACGTCGAGCTCGATCGTGACGAGCGGCACGGCGTGGTTCTCGATCACGATGACTTCCAAGCCGTTGTCGAGCGTCGTCGTGCGAATCGGCAGCTCGTCCTGCGCCGCCAACGGACTGGCGACCAGCAGCGCGGCCAGTCCCCACGTTCGAGATCTCATGCATCGCCTCCATGTCTCAGATCGAATGGGAATCGCTGAGTATCGCCGCCGGGAACCTCACCGGCTAGACGACCGCGATCAGCGCCCCGTTCAGCGGGCAGCCGGGCGGTCGCCTGACAAGGGCCGAAAAAAATCCGGGGCCCATTCGCGCAACCGAATGGACCCCGGCACGCGGCTCGCGCCGCGCATTCTTCAGCCGCCCGGCTAGAGGGCGACCGCGCTCGTGATGCGGATCGTGATGTCGGTTCCGGCCGGCATCGCGACCTCGTAGTCGGCCCTGGCGGAGCCCATCGCCGCGCCGCCCATGCCTCCTGCGGCTGCGCCGATGGCGGCGCCCTTCTTGCCGCCGACGATGGCCCCGATCGCCGCTCCAGCGCCCGCCCCGATGGCGGTTTCCTTCGCGGGGAAGCTCTCGTCCGTGTAGGAGTGGCCGCCCGAAACCGGAGCGCTGGCGATCGACCGCGTGCCCGACGTCGTCTCGATCGAGCGCGCCTCGAGCGTGATCGAGCCGTTACCCTCGTTCTGATCGCCCTCGTCCATGGCCATCACCACGCCGCTGACCGCGGCGCCGGCGGGGATCACGACCTGCCCCCCGACCACGACGTCTCGCGTCACGCGGCCCGTCCAGGACTGGCCGACTTCGTTGTGCTCGCTGTCCACCTGGGCCAGGAGCGTCACCGGAACCGACGTCCCGGCGGGAATCACGGACGGCCGCGCCGGACCGACCGGTGCGCGCGTTTCGGGCTCCGGGTTGCGTGCCGGCTCGGGTCGCTCACGAACGACGACCGTGCGGGTCACGACCCTGGGCTCATCCGCGAGCTGGATCTCCTCTTCCGTGGGCCCTGAGGGCAGCGACTCGCCCAGCGCGATCGGCCCACCCTCCTCGACGACGATGGGGGTGTCCTCTTCGGCCGTTTCCCCCTGACATGCGAGGGTCGCCCCCGCGATCAGTGCCGCCATCCCGGCGGCGGTCATGGAACGGCTAAACGAGCGCATGGTCTCTGCCTCCTCGGACTGGAATCGATAGTGGAACCATCGACTCTTGTAGCATCCGGCGTGCCGAAAAGTTCCCGGGCCGAAGGGCCGAACCGCTCTCTGGGAGGGCCTTTTTCCGGGCGCGCATCGTCCTCGCTCGCGGACGCATCCGTCCCCGTCCCATGACACCGGCGGGGCGCGTCCATAGGTTCCGGCGCATGACGCGACGTATCGGAGTCCTTACGAGCGGCGGTGATGCGCCCGGCATGAACGCGGCCATCCGCGGCGTCGTGCGGGCCGTGTCCGCAGGTAGCGGCGAGGTGATCGGCATCCGGCGCGGCTTCTGCGGGCTCATCGACGGGTCGCTGGAGGGGCTCGGACCCCGCGACGTGGCCAATATCCTGCAGCGCGGGGGATCGATCCTCGACACGAGCCGCGAGCCGCGGTTCCATGATCCCGCCCAGCGCCGGAAGGCGATCGAGACGCTCGAGCGCGAACGCCTCGACGCGCTCATCGTGATCGGCGGCAACGGGACGCAGCGCGGAGCTCTCCTGATCCAGCACGAATGGCAGGGCGCCGTGCTGGGCGTTGCATCCACCATCGATAACGACCTGGGGGGAACCGACACCTCGATCGGGTTCGACACCGCATGCAACACCGCGCTCGAAGCCATCGACCGCATCCGCGACACCGCACACTCGCTGGACCGGCTGTTCTTCATCGAGGTGATGGGGCGACGCGCGGGGTTCATCGCGCTCGAGGTGGCAGTGGGCGGCGGGGCGGAGGCGGTTCTGCTCCCCGAGGTCGAGCTCGACACCGAATGGCTGGTGAATGTCATCCGCTCCAATCACGAGCGGGGCAAAGTGTCGTGCATCGTCGTGGTCGCCGAAGGAGCACACCCCGGAGGCGCGCGCGGACTGCTGCTGGAGATCGAGGCGCCGCTCGAGCAGCTCGGCCTGCCGGGATCCGCCGATGCGCGCGTCACGATCCTCGGACACATCCAGCGCGGAGGCAATCCCACGGTTCGCGACCGCGTTCTCGCCAGCCGACTTTCGACGTTCGCGGCGCGTGCGGCGCTCGAAGGAAAACGCGGCTTGCTGTACGGCGTTCGCGGAAACACGGTGTGCGAGACGCCGTTCGCAATCGCGCTCGCGGAAGAGAAGCTCATCGATCGAACGCTTCTGGATCTCGTGAACGAGCTCGCGGGGTGAGTGTTCAGAGCGGAAAAAAAATCTCGTTTTTCGTTTACAAAAGTGTTGCATTGTTTTACGCGAATGTGATAGACTGTGTTCGTCGCGTGGTCTGAACGTCGGTTGTTGCTCAGACCAGGAGGAAACGACAATGGCAATGCGAAAGAAGAAGGCAGCTAAGAAGTCGACCAAGAAGAAGGCTTCAAAGAAGGCGACCAAGAAGAAGGCTGGCAAGAAGAGAAAGAAGAAGTAAACAAGCGCTGACCGACCGATTTCGAAGACCACGTCGACGCGCACCACACGAAAGCCCGCTTCCGCGGGCTTTCGTTTTGGCGTTGCTGTCGTTGCCGCTGCTCGTGCCGGCCTGCACCCCGCGCCCCCTGCGGGGGACCGGGAGCAGCGCGTTCGTGGAGACGGTGGCGCGCGCGCTCGCGGACCCTTCGCTAGCCCACTCCGGCATCGCGTTCCTCGCCGTATCGCTGGATCGAGGCGACACGCTGTTCGCGCGTGAAGCCGACCGGCTCTATACGCCGGCGTCGAACCGCAAGCTGTTCACCGCCGCCAGCGCCCTCCACTGGCTGGGGCCGGACCACAGGTTCCGGACCACGCTGGTGGCCACCGGCCCGATCGATACCGACACGCTGCGCGGCGATCTGATCCTGATCGGCCGTGGCGATCCGGATCTCCTTCCCGCCCACCTTGCCGCGCTCGCAGACACGCTCGCGGCGGGCGGCGCGCGGGTGGTCGCGGGCGACGTCCGCGCCGACGACGCATGGTTCGACGACGTGGAATGGGGGGCGGGCTGGATGTGGGACGACGGGCCGTACTGGGAATGGCCGTACGTGACCGCGCTGACGGTGGCCGACAACGTGGTCGCCGTGACGGTGCGACCGGGGCCGCGGGTCGGCGACCCCGTCGAAGTCACGCTCGACCCGCCCACGGGATACGTGACCGTAAACGTCGCGGCCGTCACCTCCGCGGCCGGCGGCGTCCCGGAACTCGTCGTCGATCGCCGCTGGGATCCCAAGGAGAACGTCGTCGACGTAACCGGGACGCTCCCGCGCGACGCCGAGCCGATCATCGCGCGGCGCACGGTCGAGGACCCAGCGCTCTACGCGGCGACGCTCCTGGTCGAGCTCCTCGAGGCGCGCGGCGTGGAGGTTCGGGGCGCCGCGCGGCACGGAGACCTGGCGGATGCCGACGCGGTCGTGGACACGATCGCCGTGCACGTTTCGGATCCGCTTTCGGAGAGCGTCCGGAACTTCCTGAAGATCAGCGACAACCTGACGGGCGAGCTCCTGGTCAAGGCCGTGGGCGCATCGGTCGCAGGTCCCCCCGGAACCTACGATAAGGGACTCGCGGCCGAACGCGCGTTCCTGGCGCAGGAAGTGGGAATCGATACCACCGCGCAGATGCTCGCCGACGGCTCGGGCGTCTCGCGCTACAACCTGGTGACCGCGCGGCAGATCCTCGCCCTGCTTCGATACATGACGACGCGCGACGACCTGTTCCCTTCCTATCGCGCGGCGCTTCCCATCGCGGGCGTGGACGGCACGCTCGAGGGCCGGATGCGCGGCACCGCTGCCGAGGGCCGGGCGGGCGCGAAGACCGGAACGCTGAACGGCGTGACCGCGCTGTCCGGCTACGTCCCTTCCGCCGACGGCGAGCGGCTCGCGTTCAGCCTGATGATGGAGTTCTATACGGGAAGCTCGGCGCCGCGGCGCGCCGTACAGGATTCTATCGTCGCCGCGCTGGCGCGCTTCCGGCGCTAGCGAATCACTCCCACACCGGTCGCCTGCAGCCCGACCTCTATCGACCGCTGGATCTCCAGCGTCTGGGGATCGATGACGTCGATCGCGCCCGGCACGACGCCGCGGCTCTCCATGGACAAGTAGGCGGTTCCGTCGGGACCGAAGGCGAACGTATGGGGATGGCTCGCGCTCGCCTGCCGCGTGGCGATCGGCATCTCGTCGGCCAGATCGATCACGGTGAACGAACCGTCGTTGCGGTTGGGAACCCAGAGGCGCCTGCCGGCCGGGTCCGAGCGGATCAGGTAGGGCCCGTCTCCGGTCGGGATCGCGTTGGTGATCGTCCCCAACGGCTCGGTCGTGACCACGCGGATCTCCGCGTGTCTGTGGCATGCCACGTAGAGCTTCGAGTCATCGGCGGAAAGCGCGAGGCCGGCCGGGTAGCAGGTCCGGCCCTCCGTCCGGTCCTGCTCCGTCAGCATGTTCGTCGAATCCACCACCGACAGCGAGGCCACGTCGATCTTCCGCACGACGTTGTCCCGCGTGCACGATGCATAGACCCACTTCCCGTCATGAGACCGCCATGCCGTGGGGCTTCGTGCACACGGGGATCCTCGCGACCTCCGTCATCGTCGGAGTGTGGACCGCGGAGACGGTGTCCAGCGCCGGATCGCCGTGGAGGTTGTAGTTGGCGACGAAGAGCCACGTGCCATCGGGCGTGATCACCATCGTCGCGGGAAACAGGCCCACGCTCGCGCGTCCGGCCAGCGAGTCCTCCCCGGTAGTGAGCTTCCACACCGAGCCGTTGGGCCAGCCGTGCGCCATGGCCAGGTAATAGTGCCGGCCGTCCGGCGAGACAGTGAGCGCGTGCACCCCTTCGATGTCCTCGCCCGAGATACCCACCGGGATCTTCCGCACCACCGTCCCCGCGTTCGGATCCACCACCGCCACGGCGTCCTCGGATTCCAGTCCGACGAGCAACACCTGCGCGGCCGCGCCCGCGGGTGCAACCAGGCCGAAGAGCGAGATGGCCAGAAGGGTCGGGCGCAGCATCACGGGGAGTATACGGGCGAGCCCGCGCCCCGCGACAGCAGCGGATAGGGGTTGATCGGGCCGCTGCTCGTGTAGATCCCGTAGTGGAGGTGCGGGGAGTCCGGCGGCGCGTTTCCGGACGTTCCCACGAACCCGATCACCTCGCCCGCCGCCACGCGGTCGCCCTCCGAATGCCCGGCGTATCCCTGGAGATGCGCATAGTAATGACGCCAGCCGGCGGGGCCGAGGACCGTCACGGTGCGGCCGCCGAGCGGGTTCTCCCCCCGGCGCGCGACGACGCCGGGAGTGGTCGATCGAACGGGGGTGCGGCGCCGCGCGAAGATGTCGATGCCCTGGTGGTCGCGGTCTCCGCCGCTGCGCGGATCGCCCCACGTGTCCGCCAGATCCGCTGGCGCGACCCCCTCGACCGGGACGGGGAGGGCAGGCGGCGGATCGGCCGCCAGGAGCTCCGCGCGCCAGGCCGCCAGCTCGATTGCCGGGCCGGCGACGCGCCAGGCTGCGATCCCGGCGGCGAGGATCGCGGCGCCGGTCGTCACGCCGCGCGCGAGGACGGCCGCGCGGATCGTCATCGGGCGCGCTCAACCGGCGGAGAGGGACTCTAGCTCCACCGCGAGGAGATCGGCGACGGTCTCGCGCCGCCGGATCACCTCGACGGCGCCCGCCTCGTCGACCCACACCTCGGCCGGCCGCGGGTGGGTGTTGTAGTGGCTCGCCATCGACATCCCGTAGGCGCCGGCGTCGAGGATCGCCAGCAGATCTCCCCGCGCGAGCAGGGGAAGCGGCCGCTCGCGGCCGAGGAAGTCGGTCGATTCGCAGATCGGTCCCGCGACGTCGGTAGGCCGGAAGTCCGCCGGGTCGGCCTCGCGGACCGGGAGGATGCGGTGCACGGCCTCGTACAGAGCCGGCCGCAGGAGGTCGGTCATGCCCGCGTCCGCGATGACGAGCTCCCGCCCGCCGCGCGTCTTGCGGTACTGCACTTCGGTCAGGAGGCACCCCGCCGACCCCACCAGGTACCGTCCCAGCTCGAGCAGGAGCTCGGCCCCGAACTGCCGCGCGCGCGGGATGAGCTCGGCGGCGTACGCCGCGGGCGGCGGCACATCCCCGCCGTCGTACGCGATCCCGAAGCCCCCGCCGGCGTTCATCCAGCGCGGCTCGAGACCGGCGGCCCGCGCCTCGCGCCCGCAATCGAGCAGCACGTCGAACCCCCGGCCGTAAGGCGCCGGATCGGTGATCTGGCTGCCGAGGTGCATATGGAGCCCGACGACGCGTAGCGCCGGGTGTCCGGCGAGCCACGGCAGGAGCGTGCGGTATTCGGAGGGAGCGATGCCGAACTTGTCGGCGCCCCGGCCCGTGGCGATGTGCCGATGCGTCCCGGGATCGACGTCGGGATTGATCCTCAGGCTGATCCTGACCGGCGCATCGGCGCGCTCGGCGATCTCCGCCAGCAGCAGCGCCTCGTCGACCGATTCGACGTTGATCATCCAGAGCCCGGCTTCCACCCCCTCCTCGAGCTCCGCGCGGGTCTTCCCGACGCCGGCGAACACCACCCGATCGGGAGTCACGCCACAGGCCTTCGTGCGTGCGATCTCTCCCCCGGACACGACGTCGAACCCAACGCCGTGGCCGGCGAGCCACTTTAGCAGGCGGAGGTTGGAGTTGGCCTTCACGCTGTAGCAGATCGTGGTCGGGTGCTCGCCGAACGCCCGCCGGACTTCCTCGAGCCGGGCGCCGATCGCCGGGCGGTGGTAGACGTACAGGGGGGTTCCGTGCTCGGCGGCGAGCCGCGCGAGCGGCACGCCCCCGACCCGCATCTCGCCGTCCTCGTACCGGAAGGGGGTCGTCACGCCCCCCAAGCTAGGGAGCACCCGGGGCCGCGCAAACGCGTCCCGTCCGCTTGCCGGAGCCCCCGCGCGGAGGATAGATTCGAATAGCCCTCATGCCGCAACGAACTTCCCCTGCTCGCGCACGGCGCATTCGTACGGGTGGCGCCTTCCTCCTGATCGCCCTGGCCATAGGCGGGATTCCCGCAGCCGCGGCCCAGGATCTGTCCCCCGTCACGCCGGCGGCGGAGACCCAGCTCGTCAGGCAGGCCGCGTTCACGCTGTGGTGGCCCGAGTACGAGCGGCTGATGCGGCAGTTCCGCCACAACACCCCACCCGACGCCGGCCGGATCGCGCTCCCCGAGCCGAGCCCGGACAGGTTCTACTGGGAGATCGAGATCCTCGGGCAGGTCATCCATCCCCCTCTCGGCGACGTGGCCCTCTACAGCGTCACCACCGAAGGCGAGCTGTTCCAGGCCCTGTTCGTGGTCAGCGAGCGCGACCGCGCCTGGCCGCTCATCAACCGTGTCGACCCGGCCGCCTTCGGGCAGGAGATGAACAACGACTACGTGGACGCCGTCAACGCGCTCCTCCAGCGCGAGCGCGTGGCGCCCGAATCGGCGGAGGACGCGCTCGCCCTCGCGCGATTCGTCGTCGAGGTGTTCTACAACTTCGATTATCGCTACGTCCCGTCGAGCGTGGATTCGCTGACGTTCGCCGAGCTGAACCTCGTGCGCGTGCTGAGCTCGACGGACGAGATCCCCCAGGGGCTGCGTCGCTTCGACGCCGACAACGCCGAGGCGCTCCTCTACGGGAAGATCCCCCAGCGCGTCCACGGCCTGGTGACGCCTCCGCGGGTGGAGTCCGAGACTCCCGGCGATTACCTGATCTCCTTCTACAGCTGGCATCCCCAGGTGGGCGAGCTGAAGCGGTGGGAGGTGAGATTCGCCGACCGCCAGTTCGTTTCGCTGAAGGACGAGACCGTGGAGAAGTGGGTCTCCTTCACCGTCGAGAACTTCTGATCCTTCCCGCTCGTCCGATCCGCTCCTCCGCTTCGATGCACCGTCCTGGTTCGATGCACCGCGCCGGCCCGGTCGGGACCGGCCTCCTGATCGCCGCGCTCGCCTGCGGCGGCTCCGGGGACGAGCCCGCCGCCGGATCTCCACCCGACACCGCCGCGGCGGCAGCCACCCCCGACACGGCGGTCACCCTCGTCGGAACGCTGCCCGACGGCGGTCCCATGCCCCCCGCCTCGAGCGCGGGCGGCATCCCTGCCTACGAGGGCGCCAGCGTGCATACCTCCCGGCAGCAGACCTCGGCGATGCGCTCCTTCGAGGCGTACACTCCCGACGAGTGGACGCGGGTCGTCGCCTGGTACGACTCCCAGATCGGGCCCCCCGAGTGGAGCCGTGTCCTGGCCGAAGAGATCGTGATCTACGAGAAGGGCGAGGACGAGGCCGCGATCACGGTCTCGGCGTGGGCGGGCGAGAGCCTGAAGCCGGGGGTCCCGGAGTACATGCGGCGGGCGAGGACGGCGATCGGCGCCGCCTGGCGCCCCTAGTCAGCCGAGCGGTGAAAACGGCTCATCTGCGTCGTTCCGC
>DASSPT010000041.1:0-6193 GCA_035699465.1 Gemmatimonadota bacterium | reverse complement strand
ATCCGCTCGAACGCATCGATCGCCTCGTCGAAGCGCGCCAGCAGCCCGAGCGCATCGGCCATGCCGCGGTACCACTCGATCCGCCTCCCCCGGCCCGACTCCCCCGACACCGCCTGGGCCTCGGAGGCGAAGTCGATCGCGCGCCGGTAGTACTCGACCGCCGTCTCGTTTGCGTACGCAGCGTATTCGTGATTGGCGGCCCTTCCGTACCAGGTTGCGGCCTCGGCGGGGAGACCCGCGCGCTCGAAGTGGTCTGCGATTACGGCCGCGAACCGATCACCCTCGTCCCCGCTCCGCCACACGAGCCACTCGGCCACTGCGCGGTGCCAGGCGACGCGATCGCGCTTGAGCACGCTCTCGTACGTGACGTCCCGCAGGAGCGCGTGCTTGAAGGCGAACTCGGCGTCACCTTCGAACTGGGACGCCTCGTGCCGATATATCAGCTCCTTCTTGCGCAGCGATTCCAGCGCGCCGTTCACCGACTCTTTCGGCTCCTCGCCCATGCGCTCGATCGCCTCGCTCCAGAATTCGCGCCCCACGATCGACGCCCGCTGGAGGACGCCACGCTCCCAGCGCGTCAGCCGGTCGAGACGCGCCTGGATGATCCCGGTGAGCGTGGGGGGCACCCGCACCTCGACGAGTCTTCGAGGATCGATCGTCCACTGCTCCGGCGAGGGTTGGATCACTCCCTGGTCGATCAGCATCTTGATCAGCTCTTCGAGATAGAAGGGGTTTCCCTCCGCGCTGCCTACCACAACTTCGCGCAGCACTTCCGGCACGCTCTCCGAATGCCTCAGGATGTCCTCGACCAGCTGCCGGCTCTGGCGCTTGGTCAGCGGGCGCAGATCGATCCGCTGGTGGTGCGCCATCCCCTCTCCCCACGAGGGCCTGCGTTCGAGCAGGCTCGGGCGCGACAGGCAGAGGACGAACAGGCGCGCTCCCTCGCACGCTCGGGTCACCTGATCGACGAAGTCCAGCGAGCCGTTGTCGGCCCAGTGAATGTCCTCGAGGAGGACTACCGCGGGCAGCTTCTGCGTGACCCGTCGCATGAACTCCGCGGCGTAGTCCAGCGCGCGGTCGCGGATCTGACGCGGGTTGCCGAGCATCGGCTTGACGTGCGGGCTAGTGGAGAAATCGAATCCTATGAGCTGTCCGACCACATGTGCCATCATGCGGCTCTCTTCCGCGGCGCCGAGGAAGAGCTCCATGCCGTTCTCGAACTTGGATCGCTTGACCTCGGTGGAGTCGCTTTCCTGGATCCCGAACCGCGAGGCGAACAGGTCCCGCACCAGCGCGTACTGCAGAGCCGGCATCTCCTGATGCGCCCTGCCCGCGAACATCCACACGCGTTCAGGTAGGAGCTCCACCGCACTGCTAAACTCGAACATCAGACGGGATTTACCGAGTCCGGCGTCGCCGTAGACCGTGACCACGCGCGGCTCGCGCTCCTCGACCGTCTCGTGCAGCATCTCGAGGAGCGCCTTGAGTTCCGCCTCGCGGCCGATCATCCGCGTCTCGATGCCCTCCACGCCCCGCGTGGACAGGCGGAAGGCCTTCCGCTTGGCGGCCAGCACCGTATAGACGCGCACCGGCTCCCCACGGCCGCGGACCATAGCCGGAGCTTCCTCGCGCACGTCGAACACGCCCCGGACGTGGCGATACGTGTCGTGCGAAACCAGGATCGTGCCCGGCGCGGCCAGCTCCTCCAGCCGGCTGGCGACGTTGACCGCGTCGCCCACCACCGTGGTCTCCCCGCGCGTGCCCACCCGGCCCACCAGCACCATGCCGGTGTTGATGCCTACGCGGACGCGCAGCGGCCGGCCGGCGAGCTGAAGGCCGTCGATCTGGCGTTGGATGTCGAGCGCCGCGGAGATGGCCCGCACCGGATCGTCCTCGCGCGCTCCACTGGCGCCCCAGAGCGCCATGACCGCGTCGCCCATGTGCTTGTCTATGATCCCGCCGTGCTCGAGGATCACGGCGTCCACGCGCCGCCACAGCTCGTTCATCGCCTCGCTCACTTCTTCGGCGTCGCGCGTCTCTGCAAGCGCCGTAAAGCCGGTCACGTCGGCGAACAGGATCGTGACCTGGCGGCGCGCCTCTTCTTCCGGCGGGCCGAGCGCGGCCAGCTTCTCGCGCAGAGCGGTGATGGCCGCTTCGACCATCTCATCGCCCAGCGTTCCGCGCAGCGTCTCCTGGGCCTGTATGGCCCGCTCGAGCTGCTCGCGATCGGGACTCATTCGCCTGCTCGCATGGAGGATGGTGCTGAACCGAAGGCCTTCATGTCCTCAGGGGACGATATCGACTCTCGTCCCTACCTGCACGAGGGGAAACACGACCGCGATGTCCGCGTTCCGCATCCGGAGACAGCCGTGGCTCGAGGCCCGGCCGACCGAGCTCTCGTCCTGGGTGCCGTGGATCGCGATCTCGTCGCTGAGATAGAGCGCATAGTCGCCCAGGACACCATTCCGGTATCGCTCGTCGCTGTAGGCCGGCGGGATCGGCAGGCCGCGCTCGACGTAGTACCAGTCGGGCGCGTACCAGACCGGGTCCTTCTTCTTGCGTCCGATCTCGAAGACGCCGGTGGGGGTGCTGAAACGCCATCCATCGTCGCCGCCGCGACTCAGTCGAGCGCCGGTCCCGACACCCACCGGGAAGCGGTGCAGGACCTCGTCTCCGCGCCACACGGAGAGCTGGCGCTCAGATACCGACACGAGGAGCGTGATCGGATCGCCTTCCTGGCTCCACGCCGGAGCGACGCCGAGCAGCGATACGAACAGAATCCCGACACTCAGCCTTCGCACGTCTCCTCGTCAGTATCTGGCAAGCTCGCGGATCGCTTCGCGGATGTCCTCGACCTGTGGCAGGATCGCGTCCTCCAGCGATGGGGCGTAGCCGACCTGGGAATCCAGCGCTGCGACCCGCCGCACGGGAGCGTCCAGCCATTCGAACAGGTCGTCCGCGATGCGGGCCGCGATCTCGGCCCCGAAGCCCCACGAGATCGGGTCCTCGTACACCACCAGCGCCTTGCTCGTTCGTCGAACGGACGCCGCAATCGCCTCCCAGTCGTAGGGAGAGAGAGTCCGCAGGTCGAGGATCTCGGTCTCGATCCCCTCCTTTTCCGCCAGATCCCTGGCGGCCACGAGCGAACGCTGGACCGTCGCACCGTATGTGATCAGGGTGAGGTCGCCCCCTTCCTGGAGCTTCGCCGCGCGCCCGAAGGGGATCATGTATGCGGGCCCCGGATACCGGCCCTTGTTGTAGGCCTGGCGATAGAGGTGCTTGTGCTCGAGGAATATTACGGGGTCGGCGCACCGGATCGCAGTGCGCAGGAGCCCGTTGGCGTCCTCGGCGGTGGCCGGCATCACCACGCGCAGGCCGGGGTTCGCCGTGAACAGGGTCATGCCGGACTGCGAGTGGTAGATCGCCCCGCCCTTCAGGTACCCGCCACACGGCACTCGCAGGACCACCGGAGCCGAGAAGTCGTCGTTCGACCGCCAGCGCAGAACCGCGAGCTCGTTCCGGATCTGATGGTAGGCCGGCCAGATGTAGTCGAAGAACTGGATCTCGACGACCGGCTTGAGGCCGCGGGTCGCCATTCCCACCGCGCGCCCCACGATGTTGGCCTCCGCCAGCGGCGAGTTGAAGACTCGGATCCCGCCGAACCGGCGCTGGAGGTTGGCCGTCACCTTGAACACACCGCCCTTGCCCTTGACCTCGCTGAGGACACGCTCGCGGGAAGCGTCGGCGACGTCCTCGCCGAAGACCACGATGCGGGGGTCGCGATCCATCTCGTCCTTCATCGCCGCGTTCAGCAGATCGACCATCGTCGTGGCCTCTCCCTCGAAGCGCGGCTCGCTCGAAAACTCGTTCGACGTCGGATCTACGTCCGGGGAGTAGACGAAATGCAGCGCCGTTTCCGGAGCGGGCTGCGGGGAGTCGAGCGCGCGTTCGGTGGCGGCCTCGATCTCGCGATCGATGTCCTCTCTCATCGCCTGCAGCTCGTCCTCCGTGGCAATCCCTTCCTCGACGAGGCGCCGGGGGTAGGCCGTGAAAGGGTCGCGCGCAGCTTCCTCTTCGCGCTCTCGATCGGGCCGGTACATGCGCTCGTCGTCGGAGAGCGAGTGGGAGTAGGGCCGGATCACCCGCGCGTGAACGAGCGCGGGGCCGCTGCGACCGCGACACCAGGATATCGCCCGGTCGAGCGCCTCGTAGGATGCGACCGGATCGCATCCATCGACCTCCTCGATGTGGAGGCTGGGGAAGCTGCGGACGAGCTTCGAGATCGATCCCCCCGCCGTCTGCACCTCGACCGGGACGCTGATGGCGTAGCCGTTGTCTTCGATGAGGTAGAGCACGGGCAGCTCGAGGTTGCAGGCGGTGTTGAGGGATTCCCAGAACTCGCCCTCGCTCGTCGTCCCCTCGCCCGAGCTCACCAGCACGATCTCGTCGCGCTCGCCCTGATCCTCGAGTCCCGGGATCCGCGCCATACGCCAACCCGCTTCCGCGCAACCGACGGCGTTCAGGAACTGGGTGCCGGTGGGACTGGAGGTGGAGACGATGTTCAGCTCCTTGGAGCCCCAGTGAGACGGCATCTGCCGGCCGCCGGACTGCGGGTCAGCCGCCGCGCCGACGGCCTGAAGCAGCATGGCGTCGTAGCTCATTCCGAGACCCAAGCAAAGCGCCCGGTCGCGGTAGTAGAGGTACAGCCAGTCTTCGCCGGGCCTGAGCAGGGACGCCGCCGCGGCCAGGACGGCCTCGTGGCCCGCGCCCGAGATCTGAAAGAAGATCCGGTTCTGCCGCTTGAGCTGGATCTCCTTGTCGTCGATCCTTCGTGCAGCGTAGATGTGGCGGTACATCTCTAGGAGGACGGGGGCTTCAAGCCCCCGAATCGTGCGCTCCGCCTGGGCTTCGGGATTCACGCTCGGCAAGGTACGGCGAGGCCTCGGAGCGGGGCAACCGGCAAGGGGCGCCGGTTGGGAGCATAGCCGCCCGACGGTTATATTTAGAGAGTCCGATCAGTATACCGAGCTCTACATCCACATACCGACGAGAGAAAAGGACCCGATGCCCATCGACGGAAAGAGCCGCGACGACGCGTGGCGCCTGGTGACGGAGTACACGGATAGCGAAAGCCTGCGCGCTCACATGCTGGCCGTAGAGGCGGCCATGCGCGGCTATGCGCAGAAGTTCGGTGAGGACGTGGAGATGTGGGGCATCGTCGGGCTCCTCCACGACTTCGATTACGAGAAGCACCAGGGCGAGAACGGACACCCGTTCGTGGGCGTCCAGATCCTGGACAAGCAGGGCTGGCCCCGCGAGGTGCGCCGCGCGGTCCTCAGCCACGCCGATTACACGGGCGTGCCCCGGGAAACCAGGATGGAGAAGGCGCTGTACGCGGTCGACGAGCTGGCCGGATTCCTCGTCGCCTGCGCTCTGGTGCGGCCGAGCCGCTCGTTCAAGGACCTGGAGCTGAAGTCAGTCAAGAAGAAGCTGAAGGACAAGGCGTTCTGCGAGGCGATCGACCGCGATGCGCTGAAGCGGGCCGCCGACGACCTGGGCGTCCCGCTCGACAAGCACATCGAGAACGTCATCTCCTACCTGCGGCCCGTCGAAGCCAAGCTCGGTCTGGGCAAAGCCGCCAAGTAGCGGGTCCACCGCTTGCCGATCATCCATGTCCTCGAGGAAAGCGCGGGGCGGGTCCTCGCGCTGCGGGTCTCCGGCGGCCGCAGTGGTGGTTCATCTCCGGCGGAGGTCGCGCGGCGGGCGGAGGAGATCGCGAGCCGACACGGTGCGCTGCGGCTCCTGGTCGAAGTCGACGGGCTCGGGTTCCTCGAGGCCGCGTCGCTCCGCTCCCAGCTTCCGCTGGCTACGCGTCTCGCCGGCCGGGTGGAGCGCGTGGCGGTGATCGGCGATCAGGGGTGGCTCCGGGCGGCACTCAAGTCCGCCCCGGAGGGCCCGACGGAGGTGCGGCACTTCCCGGCAGACAGGGCTGGAGACGCCCGCGAGTGGCTGAATAAGTTGCCTGACAACGACATAAGCGCATCCGTGTAAGGCTTTACACGAGGTGCGGGGGCCCGGCCCTTTCCTCAGACCCGGCCCTTTCCTAGTCGGCCCCCAGGGCACGCAAGCGCTCGCCCGCCGCCGGATCCCCCCACAGAGAGCCGAAGTAGGCCGCCGCGCGCTCGCGGTCCCC
>DASSPT010000040.1:0-5283 GCA_035699465.1 Gemmatimonadota bacterium | reverse complement strand
GAGATCCGCGCTACTCCGTCGGCGAGCTCTACCACCGAGCCCGGCGGCTCACCGATACAGGCCAAATGGACACGTGCTCGCGACGTAAGAGCGTTCTGAAGCCACGAGGAAAGGAAGTAGAGCGTCCGCGCCTCGAACTTCTTCCGTGCGTTGCCCGAGAAGTCCGGGACCGTCACCACATCAACCAGGGTTCGACGGTTCTCTTGCCGCTGTTTCTTGAACGCATGCTCTGGGATGCCACTACCGGGTCCGGGCATACTTCCTCCACGCTGGGGGTACACCCGAAGGGTGCCACCCAGGCGTCACCGGAGCGTCACCCGCGAGCGAACGGCGCCGTGCCGCGAAGGGTCCGTGAGGCGGAGATCAGCCGGTCACCCGTACCTCCAGGACGTCGTACAGATATCTATGACGACTACGTGGGCGAGTGTGACTTCCACCGCGCGGATTGACCACGCAACACCAGGGGAATAGCGTGGCAGCCATGCGGGATCTGGAGCGGCGGCTGGCCGTGTGGGTCGAGCGGGGTCTGATCAGCCCCGAGCAGGCACAGGCGATCCGCGCGGCGGAGGACGCCCAGCCCTCCGAACCGCGTGGCCCGTCCCTGGCCGCCACCGCGCTCGGGTACCTGGGCGCCTCGGTGGCTCTCGTCGGCGGGATCGTGGCCGTTTCGAGAGAGTGGTCCGAGATGGGGACCGCCGCCAGGCTGGCGGTCTCCGCCGGAGCCACCCTCGCCATCTTCGCGGCGGGGTTCCTGGCCCGCCGGAGCGGCCACCCCGCGCTCCGCCCCCTCGACGGGTTCCTGTGGTTTTTGTCCGCCGCCGGCGCCGCGTTCACTGCCGGCCTCGTCGGTCACGACGTTCTGGACCTCGAGGCCCGATCGTTCTTCCTGATGGCCGGGCTCGCGGGCGCGGCGTGGGCGTTCCCGCTATGGCGGATCCGGCCCGGCACGCTCCTCGAGATGGCCGTGGTCGCCGGGCTCGCCACGACGCTGGAGTCGATTCTCGAGCACCTCCCGGGGCCTCCCGACGAGTTCCACGGCCTGCCCACGTGGGGGCTCGGCGCCGTGCTCGCGCTCCTCGGCTGGGGCCGGCTCCTCTTCGGGGCGCGGGGGACCTTCGCGCTCGCGGGAGTCCTGCTCCTCCTCGGCGCCCAGGTCCTCTCGTTCGGCTGGCGCCCGGCGGGGCTCTCGCTGGGGGTCGCCACCGCGGTGGCGCTCCTCGCCGCCAGCGTCCCGCTACGCTCGATGGCGCACCTCGGCTTCGGGGCGGCGGGCGTGCTGCTGTTCCTCCCGCAGATCGTCTTCGAGTACCTGGGCGACACGCTGGGCGCGCCGCTGGCGCTCCTCGTATCGGGGATCGCGCTCCTGGCCGGCGCGTTCCTGACGGCCCGCTTGACGGGTAGGGTGCGCGGAGAGGAGGGGCGGCCCGGAGAGCCGGCGCGGGGCTCGCGCGAGAAGCGGGCGGGGCTCGCGGCAACCCTAGTGGCGCTCGCGGTGGCGGCCGCGATCTGGGCCTTCGGGATCGCCCCCCTTCCCGACTACCCTCCGCTGGCCGACCGCCCCGACCCGTCGATCCCCGGTCGCGTCGCCTTCGTGCGCTTCGGGGAGCGTCCGTGCGTGCACGTCGTCCCGGCGGCCGGAGGAGCCGCCCGCCGGCTCCTGTGCTCGGACGAGGATACCTGGGAGAGGGGCAAAGTCGCGTGGTTCGGCGGGCCGATCCGCTGGACGCGCGACGGCCGTATCGTCGTCCAGGCATTCGGCCCGGTCGGCTCCGAGGCCATCGTCGTCCATCCGGAGACCGGCCGCGTGCTGGAGCGGATCGCTGTAGAAGAGCCGCTCGCCGAGCGGCCGCTCCCGGGGAGCGACGACGTCCGGAGCGACGGAGCGAAGCTCATCGTCCGCGCGTCCGGAGGAGAGGCCGTGCTGGGGTTCGCGCCCGTCGACGCATCCCCGCGCGAGGTCGCCCGCGTCTCGGGTCCGCCGACGTACACGTTCTGGGAGGCCCGCTGGTCGCCGGACGGCGAGTGGATCCTGGTCCGGGACTCCAACCAGGACCTGCTCGTCGCGCGCGCGATCGAGGGCGCCCCCCTCAAGCTCCTCGCGGACCGCGTGTCCGGCCCTTTCGCCTGGCACATTCCCGGACGCGCCGAGCAGGCGATCGAGCTCGATTCGCTGCGCGCAGCCGCGCGGTAGCCGATTGCCGGCGTCCGGGCGTGGGGTTAGGCTGACGACCCCATGATGGAGCGCACGACGAATCCCGATCCGCGGCCGTCCGCGGCGCGCATAGACCTCCCCCTCGTCACGCTGAACCTGACCGACGTCGAACGGGAGACGATGGAGGTGGACGTCCTGATCGTGGGCGGCGGCCCGGCTGGGCTCGCCAGCGCGATCCGGATCGCCCAGCTCGCCGCCGAGCGCGGCGAGACCCCGTCCGTCCTCCTCCTCGAGAAGGCGCACGCGTTCGGGGCGCACCAGGTCTCGGGGGGCGTCATGGACCCGCGCGCGCTCGTCGAGCTCCTGCCGGATTCGGACCTCGGCGCGATCCCGCTTTCGACCCCGGCCACGAAGGACGCCTTCTGGTACCTGACGAAGGGGCGCGCGCTCCGGGCGCCGATCGTCCCGCCGATGTTCGTGAACAAGGGCAAGCGGATCGTCTCGCTGTCGCAGATCTGCCGCTGGATGGCCGAGCGGCTCGAGTCGCTCGGGGGCGTGGACATCTTCGCGGGCTTCGCGGCCGACCACCTGCTCTACGAGGGCTCCCGCGTGGTCGGGGTCCAGACCCGCGACCAGGGCGTCGACAAGTCGGGGAAGCCCAAGCCCAACTACGAGCCCGGCTACGACATCCGCGCGAAGGTCACGATCATCGGCGACGGAGTGCGCGGCAACCTGACCAAGGAGCTCGTCCGTCGGCTCGCCCTGGAGGGGGTCAACCCGCAGGTCTACGCGACGGGCGTCAAGGAGATCTGGCGCGTGGCCGAGGACCGCCACGAGGAGGGGACGGTCATCCACACGGTGGGCTGGCCGCTCGACGCCTCCGAGTTCGGCGGCGGTTGGATCTACCATCTGCCCGACCGGCTGGTCTCCGTGGGGCACGTGGTGGGCCTCGACGCCGCCGACCCGCTGCTCGATCCGCATCGGAAGTTCCAGGAGTTCAAGACCCATCCCGCCGTGCGCGCGGTGCTGGAGGGCGGCGAGATGGTCGAGTACGGCGCCAAGGCGATCCCCGAGGGGGGCTGGTACTCGATCCCGCGACTCGCGGTCGACGGAGCGCTCCTCGTCGGCGACGCCGCCGGACTCCTGAACGGGCAGAAGCTCAAGGGCATCCACCTCGCGATGAAGAGCGGCATGCTGGCCGCGGAGGTCGCGCTGGACGCGCTCGCGAAGGGAGACGTCTCGGCGGCGGCGCTCGCGCCCTACGAGGCGGCCGTCCGCTCCTCGTACATCGGGGAGGACCTGAGGAAGACCCGCAACGTCCACCAGGTGATGGCGCACGGCCGCTGGATCGGAATGGCGCGGGTAGGGATCCAGTGGCTCGCCGGCGGGCGCGACTGGGCCGACGGGCTACCGGGCAACGCCGACCACGTGGGCTACGAGACGCTGACCGAGCACTATGGCGGGGACCCGCCGCGCCCGGACCCGCGTGGGTTCGACGGCAAGCTCACCTTCGACAAACTGACCGACGTCTACAACTCGGGCGCCGCCCACGCCGAGGACCAGCCCAGCCACCTCGTCGTCCTCGACACGAACGTCTGCCGCACGCGCTGCACCGTGGAGTACGGAAACCCCTGCGTCCAGTTCTGCCCCGCCAACGTGTACGAGTGGGAGAACGGGGACCTCAAGCTGAACCCCTCGAACTGCGTCCATTGCAAGACGTGCGACATCCGCGACCCCTACGAGATCATCTACTGGGTGCCGCCCGAGGGCGGCGGTGGCCCGCGACAGACGTACACCTGAGGCAGGGAGCGATCCGCTCCGTCCGCGTGGCGCGCCGTTTGCCGGTCCCCTACACTGGGACGCGATGACGACCGGAACACCGGATCTCGACACCCGGCTCCTCACGATCGAGGAGTTCGCTCGTCTTCCCGACGACGGTTGGAGGCTGGAACTCGTGCGCGGGCAAGTGGTTCGGGAGCCGCCCGCGGGGTTCGACCACGGCGACGTCGCAATCGGAATCGGCACGCTCCTGCGCAGGTTCGTGGACGACCACGCCTTGGGGAAGGTCGTGGGGACCGATTCCGGGTTCGTGCTGTTCGACGATCCGCCGACGGTCCGGGCTCCCGACGTCGCCTTCGTCCGCGAGGATCGACTGGACTTCGACCGGACACGGTTCGCCCCGCTGGCGCCGGATCTCGCCGTCGAGGTCCTATCGCCCTCGAACACCATGTCGGAGATCCACGACAAGGTCCTGGACTACCTGGACGCGGGCTCGCTGCTCGTCTGGGTTGTCGACCCTCAGTCGCGGACGGTCACCGTCTACCGCTCGCGCGAGGAGATCCGCCTCGTCCCGTCGAACGGTGAGATCGACGGCGGGGAGGTTCTCCCGGGTTTCCGCTGCAAGGTCTCGGAACTCTTCGGCCGCTGATACCCGCCGGTTTCCTCACGCGATGAGCCTGCTCTTCGCCGCCTCCATCGTGAGCTTCCTCGGAATGATCACCGCGTCCGGGGAAGCGGTGGAGCCGGCTGCCGTCTCAAGGCACTCCGCCGACACCACTCGGGTGGTCCTCCTCGGCACCGGGAATCCGAATCCCGACCCCGACCGCTCGGGTCCGGCTGCAGCGGTCGTCGCGGGCGGACATCCGTACCTCGTCGACTGCGGTCCCGGGGTGGTTCGCCGCGCAGAGGAGGCCCGGCGAAACGGGCTCGAGGCTCTCGTCGCCGAGAAGCTCGACATCGTATTCCTCACGCACCTCCATTCGGACCACACGCTGGGGTGTCCGGACCTGCTGCTGTCCCCGTGGGTTACGGGGCGCGCGGTGCCGCTCCGCGTCTACGGGCCGCCCGGGACGCGGGTGCTCTTCGATGGCATTCTGGCCGCGTACGATTCCGACATCCGGAACCGGTCGACCGGGCTCCAGCCCCACAACGACACAGGCTGGCGGGCCGAGGTCACGGAGATCGGCGCCGGCGTCGTGTACGAGGACAGCGCCGTCCGCGTGACGGCGTTCGAGGTCCCGCACGCAGGCTGGGAGCGCGCCTTCGCCTACCGGTTCGAGACGCCGGAGCGGTCGATCGTCATCTCCGGCGACATCGGTCCCGGTGACGCCATCATCGAGGCCTGCGCGGGA
>DASSPT010000039.1:0-35425 GCA_035699465.1 Gemmatimonadota bacterium | reverse complement strand
GAAAGACGCTGAACGCGCCCGAGGAGGTCGTGCCCGGGACGTGGATCATCGCCAGCGGGAGCCTGGGGCAGTTCCTCGGCCGCGCCGGACTGGAATTCGGGGAAGGACCGGAGGGCGAGCCGGTCGTGGCGGCCGTCGAGGGCGAGCTCATCGGTATGGATCCCGGGCTCCCCAACGACCCCCGCCTCGACCCGCTGTTCGCGCGCTACGAGGAAGAGCGCAAGTCGCTGCTCAAGAGAGAGCTCGAGTCCATGCGGGCGCCGGACGCGAGCCCGCCCATCGACCAGCGCGGGGACGACGAGTCGATCCGCCTGGAGAATCCACAGAGCTGAGGAGGACCGGACCGGTGGCATTCGTCGCCAAGGAAATGTTCCTGACGCACGGAGTGGGGCGTCATCGCGAGAAGCTGGCGTCGTTCGAGCTCGCGCTCAGGGACGCGAACATCGCCGAGTACAACATCGTTCGGGTCTCGAGCATCTTTCCGCCTCGGTGCAGGATGGTGTCGCGGAACGAGGGCGTGAAGAAATTGCATCCGGGCCAGGTGCTGTTCACTGTGGTGGCGGAGACTGCGACGAACGAGCCCCACCGTTTGATCGCGTCCTCGATCGGCGTGGCGATCCCGCGCGACCCCGACCACTACGGGTACCTCTCGGAGCACCACGGCTACGGACAGACCGACAAGATCGCGGGCGATTACGCCGAGGACCTGGCGGCCCAGATGCTGGCCACGGCGATGGGCGTGGACTTCGACCCCGAGGCCGCGTGGGACGAACGAAAGGAACAGTGGAAGATCTCGGACGAGATCGTGACCACGCGCAACATCGTGCAGTCGGCGGTGGGAGATAAGAACGGACTCTGGACTACGGTAGTTGCTGCTGCGGTTTTGATCGATCCCGATTAGCGGTCGATGAAAACCGGCAATCTGCGGCGTTGCGCTCCTCGTTCTTCCTGCGGCGTGGGATTCACCACGCCTCGGAAGAGCCTCGTCGCGCGCCTTGCATCGGACCCGTCTTGATCGACCTTTCGAACGCCCACCCGGACGGCTCCCCATGATGGAAACGGTCAACTTTCTCGGGATTCCCGACGACGAGGCGCGGTATGAGGACGCGCGCGGGGTCGTCGTGCCGGTGCCCTGGGAGGCGACGGTTTCCTACGGCGCGGGGACCGCGAAGGGGCCGGCGGCGATCCTCGACGCGTCGCGCTACGTCGAGCTCTACGACGAGGTGCTCCGCGAGGAGCCGTACCGGAAGGGCGGGATCCACACAGCTCCGACGGTAGACGTCTCCGGCGGCGACCCGGTCGCGTTCCTGGACGGCCTCGAGAACATCGCGGTGCGGTTGTTCGCGGACGGGAAATTCCCCGTGTTCCTGGGCGGCGAGCACTCGCTGACAACCGCCCCTGTTCGTGCCGCCAGGGCCGCGTTCGAAGACCTGTCCGTGCTCCAGCTCGACGCGCATGCCGATCTGCGGGAGAGCTACGAAGGGACCCCGTGGTCCCACGCGTCGGTGATGCGGCGCGTCCACGAGCTCGGCGTTCCGGTCGTGCCGCTGGGAATCCGCGCGATCTCGGTCGAGGAGGCGGAGTTCATCCACGACGAAGATCTACCGGTCTTCTGGTCGCACCGTATCGCCCACGGCGTGGAGTGGATCGACACCGTCCTCAACACGCTGTCCGACACCGTGTACATCACCTTCGACGTCGATTACTTCGACCCCTCGCTGATCCCCGCCACCGGCACGCCCGAGCCGGGCGGCGGCTTCTGGCACGAGACGATGCGCTTCCTCGGCTACGTGTTCCAGGAAAAGAACGTGGTCGGGATGGACGTGGTCGAGCTCGCCCCCATCGCCGGCCTGCACGCCCCGGACTTCGTCATCGCGCGGCTGGTGCACCGCTGCCTGGGGTACAAGTTCCACGAGTGGTAAGGTTCACGCGCGAGCGTCCGTTTCGCTTTACAAGGCAGGATGTACGATGTAGACTGTCCATCGGGCCGCGATTCTCTCAACGGAAAGAGCGTGCGATGCCCGTCCGCTTCGTTTCCTCCTGCTTTTCGCTCTGACTTCCGCCCTGCCCCGGATGAAGCCGTCGCCGGCAAGGAATATTCTCCTCGTCGCCCTGGCGTTATGTCCGGTCTCATCCGCGTGCGCGTCGGCTCCGCACAGCAGTTTCGGGAACGTGTCGAACGGGACCCCGCTGGCCGAGGCATGCGATTCAGACTGGGACGGGGCGCTCCTGGGAGCTGCGATCGGCATCAGCCCATTGGTCTACTCAATCTTCACGGCAGGCGAGGGTGACGACGTCCCGCTGGGGGTTAAGCTTGGATTCGTGGGCGGCATCGCAGGTTTCTGGGCTGGACTGGCGATCGATTCGCGGAACTGCAGGGAGTCGACGTGAACTGGTCCACGCATATATCTGTAATCGCGTTTGCACTTGGCCCAGTAGCTACGTCCTACGCCCAGGAAGGCGGTGGTCAGGCGAGCGAGCGCCCGACATTGGAGCTCGGCCTTCACGCGGCGGGGATGCGGGGAGACGCGCTCAGCCCGTTCGAAACCAGGCTGCTCGCCGGGGGAACGGCGCTGGTAGGCCCCTGGGGCGGATGGAGTCTCGGACCGGGTCTCGACCTCGTATGGGTGGATCAGGAAGCCACGACCTATATGTACAGCGCGATCGCGCAGCGCGCGTTCCGTTCGATCGGCGGCTTCGAGCCGTTCCTGGCGGCCGGGGTTGGGGGATGGACGAATCGGATCGACATCCCAGGCGCGCATGCCAGCGAGTCGGATTGGATGGTCCCCCTGTGGGCTGGCGCGCGTTGGAGCAGGCGTCCCGACGCCGCATGGGGCGTTCGTGCCGCGTTCAGGGACGTGATCGTCTGGGAGGAGGTGCCGTGCGGCTGCGTGGAGATTGGCGACGGGCCGACTCCCGCAACCGGCGACACGAGCGCCGTCCATAACTGGGGGATCTCCGCCGGGGTCTTCGTCCGACTAGGCGGGATGTCGCCGTGACGATCCAGAGGTCGGACCCCCCTGCGGCCCGATCGCCCGAACGCACTCCCGCGTCCACGAGCCCCGGCGGACGGAGCCTGCAACGTCTCTCCCATTCCCTTTGTTGACAGAGCTCTACGACCTTGGGGGCGCGCGCTGCGCATTCGTACCTCCATCGTTCCAGCTGTTTCACTCCGCGGTCGTCGTGGGTATTCACTGTCGAGTTTTCGGTGGAACCCCGGGCGCTCGTCGCATAGGCTGAAGGCATGATTCACGCGACTCTCCCGCCGCTCGACGAGATGTGGGACGCGTTCATGGAACGGGACCCGGAGTACGACGGGATCTTCGTCACCGGGGTCGCGACGACGGGGATCTTCTGCCGCCCGACGTGCCCGGCGAAGAAGCCGGCCCGCGAGAACGTGGAGTTCTTCGCCGGCGCCCGCGAGGCGCTGACGGCCGGCTACCGGCCGTGCAAGCGCTGCCGCCCGATGGAGGACGGCGCCGCGCCGGACTGGATCGCGGGACTCCTCGAGGACGTCGAGGCCGATCCCGGCCGTCGCTGGAAGGACCAGGACCTCCGCGACCGGGGCCTCGAGCCCGAACGCGTCCGCCGATGGTTCCAGCGCCACCACGGGATGACGTTCCACGCCTACCATCGCGCCCGGCGTCTCGGGGAGGCGATCGGTCGGCTCAAGGACGGCGCGGGACCGGCGAGCGCGGCGTACGAGAGCGGCTACGAGTCGCTGAGCGGCTTCCACGAGGCCTTCCGTCGCGAGACCGGAAGCACACCCGGAAAGGGAGTCGAGGAGCCGCCGATCCTGCTGCACCGGCTGACGACGCCGCTGGGACCCATGATCGCCGGCGCCGACGAGCGGGCACTCTACCTGCTGGAGTTCGCCGACCGCCGCATGCTGGAGACCCAGATCGAACGCGTCCGCGCGCAGACAGGCCGCGTGGCGGTCCCGGGCGTCAACGAGATCATCCTCGAGACCGGCGAGCAGCTGAACGCCTACTTCGCGGGGAGGCTCAGGGAGTTCACGGTCCCGCTCGTGACGCCGGGGAGCCCGTTCCAGCGCGCGGCGTGGGAAGAGCTCCGCAAGATCCCCTATGGCGAGACGCGGAGCTACGGGGAGCAGGCCAGGAGGCTCGGGCAGCCCCCCGAGATGGTGCGCGCGGTCGGACGCGCGAACGGCGACAACCGGATCGCGATCGTCATCCCGTGCCATCGCGTGATCGGGGCCGACGGCAAGCTGACGGGGTATGGTGGCGGCTTGTGGCGGAAGCGGCGGCTACTGGACCTGGAGCGCGCGGTCGTCCATGGGAGCGCGCTGGGTCCGCTGTTCGCTGACGCACGACGAGAGCTGGAGCCCGGCTCGATCGACTAACCGGTTTCCGTCGTGGCCTCCGAGGCCGGAGCCGAGAGCGTGTCCGCCACGGCGGGATCCTCGGGGATCAGGTTGCCGAACCCGTCGACGTTGTGCCAGGTCCTCTCTTCGACGCACTTCTTCAGCACCCCGTCCTGAATCTTGACCGCGCCCATGCTGAACCGCTGGCCCTGGTAATAGCAGCCGTCGAAGGCGTCGGCGGCGCTGACCCTCGGGCGGACCGCCGGGGTGGTGTCCGGCACGGCCGCGGTCTCGTCGACTTCTTCGGCGGGAGGCTGACACGCGATCGCGAGGAGAAGCACAAGGGCGAAGATGCGATGACCGTTCTGCACGAAATCCTCCTGTAGAAAAGAGACGTCAGCCTACCACGGCTCCGGTGAGGCGGTCAAGCGAGCGGTTGACAGGGGCCCGTCGTTCTGCTAGAATTCTAGCAGAAGTCAGCCCGACGAGTCGATTCCACGTCCCGGAGGATGCATGAGCGAGAAGCCCCCCATCGGCCTCAGCCCGCGCGAGCGCCAGATCATGGACGTCGTCTATCGGCGGGGGAGCGCGACGGTCCAGGAGGTCCTGGAAGAGATGCCCGATCCGCCGAGCTACTCGGCCGTCAGGGCCACCATGCGCGTCCTCGAGGAGAAGGGACGCCTGCGCCACAAGGAGGAGGGCCGCAAGTACGTCTACCATCCCGCGGTCGCCCCGGAGCGGGCACGCAGGAGCGCTCTCCAGCACATCGTGAAGACGTTCTTCGGCGGCTCCGCGGAGCAGGCGGCGGTCGCCCTCCTCCGCATGTCGGACACCGCGCTCGGTCAGGACGAGCTCGATCGGCTGGCGGCCCGGATCGAAGAGGCGCGAAAGGAGGGGAGATGATGGAATCGGCGATCGTAGCGATCATCGTCAAGGCTACGCTCGTCCTCCTCGCCGCGTTCGGGTTGACCCCGCTTCTCCGCCGGGCGTCGGCCTCCGCGCGGCACGCTGTGTGGAGCGCAGCCCTGATCGGCGTCATCGCCGTGCCGGCATTGACGATGCTCCTGCCGTGGCGAATCGACGTGCTGCCTTCGGGCTGGGAGCTACCGTCCTCGGACGCCACCGCGATCTCGGCGGCGGAGGACCTGGCGGACACCCCCATGCCGACCCCCACTCCCACGACGTGGAACAACGAGGTCGACGACGGTCGCTTCGCCGGGACTGCTGCGACTCCGTATTCGTCTTCCGCGGGAATCGCCGAGCGCGCCGCCGGATCGGAATCGTCCGGGTTCTTCGGCCGCCTGGCGCGCGATCCGTGGCGGCTCGCAGTCTTCGCGTGGCTCGCGATCGCCGTCGCGATCCTGCTGCGGATCCTCGCCGGAATGGCCTGGATGTGGCGGCTGGCGCGCCGCGCGGAGCCGCTCTCGGGGCCACAGTGGCTCCTGCCGCTCGGCCGCGTGACCGAGCGCCTGGATCTGCGAACGGCGGTCCGCGTCGTGAAGAGCGACGCGGCCGCGATGCCGGTGACGTGCGGCGTGCTGCGGCCGGCGGTCGTCCTGCCGGAGGAATCGGACGGCTGGAGCGAGGAGCGTCGCGAAGCGGTGCTCCTCCACGAGCTCGCGCACGTCCGCCGCGGCGACCTCGCCACCCATCTCATCGCCAGGGTCGCCTGCGCGCTCTACTGGTTCCATCCGCTCGCGTGGATCGCCGCCCGGCGTCTCCGCCACGAGAGCGAGCGGGCCTGCGACGACCTCGTGCTGGGCGCCGGAACGCGCGCCTCCGAGTACGCCGCGCACCTGCTCGACATCGTGCGCTCGGCGGGGCGCTCGAGCGCGCCCGCGGCCGCCGTTCCGATGGCCCAGCGATCCAGCTTCGAGGGGCGGCTCCTGGCGATCCTCGAGCCCGGCGTCGCCCGGCACGCGATGACCGCGCGACGCAAGGTCGCGCTCGCCACGGGCCTGGTGCTGGTGGTCCTGCCGCTGGCCGCGATGGCGCCGTCGGACATAGGGCCCGATGACGTCGCCGCGGAGGTGGAGACCCGGGAAGTGGGGAGTCTCCCCGCCGACCGGAGCGCCTTCGATCCTTCGATCGCGAACGAGAAGATCGTGAAAGAGGAGAACGCCGCGGCCGAGGGGATCGCAGACGGGATCGGGGACGGAATCGGAGATGGTGTGATGGTGGTCGGAGGGCCGACGCCGTTCCAGTACCGGACGAGCACCTCGACGTCCCAGAGCGAGTCCCGGAGCGAGTCGCAGACTCACACGAAGACCAAGGAAGAGAAGGAGGCCGAGGGGCGGTTGATCGTGGCGCTCTCCGCCGCGCTCGACGATCCCGACGCGGCGGTGCGCCTGAGCTCCGCCCAGGCCCTGGGCTCGCTGTCCGATCCGCGCGCCGTCGAGGCGCTGCTCGAGGCCCTCCGCACAGATCCCGACGCGGGCGTCCGCAAGATGGCCGCCTGGGCGCTGGGGGAGATCGAGAGCCCCGCGGCGGTAGGCGGGCTCTCCCGGGCGGCGCGCTCCGACGAGTCCGTCGACGTCCGCGCGATGGCGGTGTGGGCGCTAGGCGAGATCGAGAGCCCCGAGGCGGTGCCCGCGCTCGGTGCGGCGTTGCGCGACTCCGACGTCGAGGTGCGGCGGATGGCGGTCTGGGCGCTGGGAGAGATCGAGAGCCCCGAAGCCGTCGAGTGGCTGACGCCTGCGCTCGACGACGGCGACGTCGAGATCCGGCGCAAGGCCGCGTGGGCGCTGGGCGAGATCGAGAGCCCGGCGGCGGTCTCCGCCTTGGGCGGAGCGCTACGCGACTCCGACGCCGAGGTCCGCGCGACCGCGGCGTGGGCCTTGGGGGAGATCGAGAGCCCGAGCGGCGTCGATGCGCTGCGGACCGTGATCCGCGATTCGAACGTAGAGGTCCGGCGAAAGGCCGTGTGGGCCCTGGGGGAGATCCAGGACGCGCGCGGCGTGGCGCCGCTCACCGAAGCCCTCTCCGACAGCGATCGGGAGACCCGCAAGACCGCCGTCTGGGCGCTCGGCGAGATCCAGGATCCCTCGGCGGTTCCCGCTCTTCGTGCGCTCCTCGACGATCCGGACGCCGAGATCCGGGACACCGCCATCTGGGCGCTCCTCGAGATGGACGACGCGTCCGTGTACGACGTCCTCGTTCAGCTCCTCGAGGACGAGGATCCCGAGGTCCGCCGGAAAGCCGCCGAGGCGCTGGGGGACATGTGAGCCGAACCACCCACGTTCGAGCCGCGGGGATCGCGAGCCTGTTCGTCCTGGCGGCCGCGATCCTCGTGGTCTGCCGGTCCGGCGATGCGGGACCGGCAGCCCAGGCCCAGGCGGCGGCCCCGGCGATCCCCGCCGATTCCCTCGCGGTGGCGCTTATCGCGACCGTCCGCGGGTCCGATCCCGTCGTGTGCGAGCTCGCCGTCCGCGCGGTGGACGGGCGCCACGGCTGGTCGTCCACCGCCGACGAGCTGGCAGGTGTGGGTACGCCGCTGACCCCGCTCCAGCGGGCGACGATCCAGTGGGCGGTGGACGGCGGGAACGACGAGCCCCCCGCCGCGTCGGCTGCGGCGGTCGCGCCCCTGGCCACGGCGCTCGCCGATCCGGATCCCTGCGTCCGCCGGATCGCGGCCCTCAAGCTCGGCCGCATGCAGGACCCGCGCGGGATGGACGCGCTCCGTGGGGCGCTCGCCTCGGCGGATCCCGACCAGCGGGCGATCGGCGCCCTGGGGCTCGGATACTCCGAGGACCCGGCCGCGATCGACGCTCTGGGCGGGGCGCTCGACGACGCGAACCCCGAGGTAAGGGCGGCCGCGACCTGGGCGCTGGGGGAGATCGAGGACGCGCGAGGGATACCCCTCCTGATCCCCGTTCTCGGCGGCGACGAGGACCCGAACGTCCGCCGCGTGGCGGCCTGGGCGCTGGGCGAGATCGAGTAGCGGGGCGCTTCCGGCCCGATTTTCGCATACCCCCGCGACGTGGTACATTTTCCGTCCATGTCGCCAATCCCATCGACATACCGGCGGATCCCGCGGGGCCTGCTCGCCGTGACCGCCCTCGCGCTGCTCGCTTCGGCGTGCGGTCGCGAGAGTGACGCGCGCACGGGCGGTGATGGCGGCGAGGGGGTCGCGCTCGATGCGGTCCGCGAGGCGCCGGCGTTCGAGCTCGAGACGCTCGACGGCGACACGCTGACCCTGGCGTCGCTGGATTCGACTCCCGTGATCCTCATGAACTTCTGGGCCTCGTGGTGCGGGCCATGCAAGATCGAGATCCCCGATCTCATGGTCCTCGACGAGACCTACGGGCCGAAGGGGTTCATGGTCCTGGGCGTGACGGTCAACGACTTGCCGCGCGACTCGCGCGACTTCGCCGCCGAGGTCGGGATGAGCTACCCCTCGGTGATCGGAACTCCGCGCATGCTGGAGGCCTACGAGCTGTCGCCCTGGCTGCCGACGTCGCTCCTCGTCAAGGACGGCACGATCGTCGAGGAATGGGTCGGCCCGCGGCCGAAGGAGGAATTCGAGTACGGGATCAAGGTCGCGCTCGGGCTCGCCCCCGCGGCGGCGGACCTCATGGCCGACGAGACCGCAGCATTGGACCGGGATGGGCGGTGAGCTCTCGCTGGCGGTCGCCTTCGGCGCCGGCGTCGTCTCGTTCCTGAGTCCCTGTGTCCTTCCGCTCTTCCCGAGCTACCTCTCCTTCATCACCGGGCTGACGTTCGACGAGCTCTCGGCTCCCGGGCCCGACGCGCGCGCGCGCGTCCGCCGGCTGACGATCCTCCACTCGCTCCTCTTCATCCTCGGGTTCATGCTCG
Organism: Gemmatimonadota bacterium; assembly: GCA_035699465.1. GTDB lineage: Bacteria > Gemmatimonadota > Gemmatimonadetes > JACCXV01 > JAHWKZ01 > JAICNR01. The sequence goes on along the minus strand of DASSPT010000039.1, from coordinate 26,286 downwards.
TGTTCGTCGCGCTCGGAGCCTCGGCCACGGCGCTGGGCCAGTTCCTGCGGTCGAATCAGGTCTGGATCCGGCGCGTCGCGGGTCTGGTCATCGTGCTCTTCGGGCTCCACATCACGGGGCTCCTCAACTTCGCCTTCCTGCGTCGCGAGCGGCGGGTGCATCTGCAGGAGCGACCCGAGGGGATGCTGGGGTCGGTGGTGGTGGGGTTCGCGTTCGGCGCCGGCTGGACGCCCTGCATCGGGCCGATCCTGGGCGCCATCCTGACGATGGCCGGCTCGAGCGGGGAGCTGCGCGCGGGGGTCGGGCTCCTCGTCGTGTACGGGCTCGGCCTCGGAGTGCCCTTCTTCCTGGCCGCGATCGGATTCAACGCCTTCCTGACCGCTTTCCGCCGCGTCCGCACGTGGCTCCGGCCGATCGAGATCGCGAGCGGGCTCGTCCTCGTCGCGGTGGGGCTGCTCATCTTCACGAATTACTTCGCCGTCCTGGCGGCGTATCTCAATCGGTGGTTGCTCCCCCTGTTCCCCTTCATCGCCGAGAACATATAGGCCGCTGAAGGCGGCCGATCTGCGGCGTTGCGCTCCTCGTGTCTTCCTGCGGCGTACAGAATCGTACGCCTCGGAATCCTCTCGTCGCGCGCCTTGCATCTCGGCCACCTTGAGCGGCCACCAAGGGCAATCCACATACCGGTAGCCGCCGGACGTGAGGCAGTTCTAGATTCGAGCCCTTGGCTGCGGCGAAAACGTGGGGAGGGAGGGGTTCATGGACTGGTTCTACTTGTACTTCGTCGGGTTCCTGGCTCTGATCGCAGCGGTCGGAATGGGAATGAACATGATCGGGATCGGGGCCCAGTGGATCTTCGTGGTCTGCCTCGGCCTGTTCGGCATCGCGGTCATGAGCGCGGTGAAGCACACGCGCAGGGGTTCCGGGGACGGCGGGCCGCGGTAATTGGCCCTCGCCGCGCCGATCCGCGACTTCTTCACCCGCAACCTGGGCTACAAGGCGGTGGCCCTGGTGCTGGCGCTCCTCCTCTGGTACGACGTCACCTCCGACGAGACCACCGTCATAGAATACCCGGTGCCGCTCCAGATCGCGGTGGAGGGGGCGGACATGATCATCACGAATCAGGCGCAGCTCCCGCCCGAAGTAGAGGTCGCGTTCAGCGGCACCGGCAAGGAGCTCTTGCGGCTGGACAAGGACGACCTCGCGGTGCAGGAGCGCGTGCAGGGCGGTGAGAACGACTCCATCGTCGTCACCCTCGACCTCGGCGACGTGCGGAAGCCCACCGACCTCGCCCTCACGCCGATCGGCATCACGCCGCGGCAGGTGACCGTAGTCACCGACCGCTTCATGGAGCGCACGGTGCCGCTCTCCGCGGTCGGCACCCCGCGTCCCGCCGACGGCTACCGCATCGAGAGCGTCCAGGTGACTCCCGGCACGGTGCGCGTTCGGGGTGTGACCGCCGAGGTGCGACCGATCGGCTCGCTGGGTCTCGATCTGTCCCAGATCGACGACGTCGAAGGGGAGTTCGACGAGCGGTTGGAGATCGCGATCCCGGAGAGCCTGCGGACCGTCACCGTCACCCCGGACACGGTGCGGATCCGCGGCCGCGCGGTTCCCGATACCGCCACAGTCTCCCAATAGTCCGGTCGCGTGCTGACGCTCGGGATCGAGACCTCCTGCGACGACACCTCGATCGCGCTCCTCGAAGACGAGACCGCGCTCCTCGCCAACGTGGTCAGCTCGCAGGTCGTGCACGCCGGGTACGGCGGCGTGGTGCCGGAGCTCGCGAGCCGGGCGCACATCTCCAACATCCTGCCGATCTTCGAGCGGGCGCTCGTGGAGGCCCGCGTCGATGCGGAGCGGATCGATCTCATCGGCGTGACGCACGCGCCGGGGCTGGCCGGATCGCTCCTCGTGGGCGGCGCGTTCGCCCAGGGGCTCGCGCTGGCGCTCGACCGCCCGATCGTCCCCGTCCATCACCTCGAGGCCCACATCGTCGCGATTCTGCTCGAGCGGCCCGAGCTGGAGCTTCCGGCGCTCGCCCTGGTCGTGTCGGGGGGACACACGCTGCTCGTCCACGTGCGGGAATGGCGGGCGTACGAGGTCATCGGCCGGACGCGAGACGACGCGGCGGGCGAGGCGTTCGACAAGGTGGCGAAGCTCCTCGGGCTGGGCTTTCCCGGTGGCCCGGCCATCGAGCGCGAAGCGCGCGCCGGGAATCCGCGGTCCATCGATTTCCCGCGGCCGATGCTGGCGAGTCGAGACCTGGATTTCTCGTTCTCCGGCTTGAAGACCGCGGTGCTCCAGTGGGTCGAAGGCCGCACCGCGGCCGATGTCGCCGCCCGGCGGGCCGACGTGTGCGCCGCGTTCCAGGCCGCGGTCGTCGAGGTGCTCGTCGCGAAGACCGGTCAGGCGGCCGAGGAGCTCGGCGTGCCGACCGTGATCCTGGCCGGCGGCGTGGCCTGTAACGGCGCGCTCAGGGAGGCCATGCGGGCGCGGGTCGTCGACGCGCTAGTCGTGTGGCCGGCCCCGGTCCTGTGCACGGACAACGGCGCGATGATCGCGCGCACCGCGGTGCTCCGGCGTGACGAGGCCGTGCATCCCGGCGAGTTCGACATCTACGCGAGCCTGCCCTTTCCCTGACCCCGACGCCCGGCCTGGTACCGCAACGAGTTTTCCACATCGGAAGTGTCGGGGATTCGACGCCGGGGCCCTGCCATGATACGGAGCGCAGGGGGATTCCGGGGCGCGGCTCGACGATTGCGTGGCGCCGCGTTGACAAGCGCCTCGCCGATGCTGTAAGACAAGAAAACCTGTTATGCCACCCCCAGCCGGCACGGCGGGTCGCGTCCCGCCGCCTTCCGAGGATCCATGCTCGATCACGACGATCCGGACCACGACCCGGAGACGCGGCAGCTTCTCGAATCGCTGGCGCGGGGAGGCGCGGACCCCGCCGCGTTGCCGCCGCCGTCCCAGCAGCGCTCCATCGGGCTCCGTCTCTCGAGCCAGGGCCGTCTGGCGGAGGCGGAGGTGGTCCTGCGCGGAGCGCACCGCTCGGCGGTGCGCGCCTCCGACCGACGGCTCATGGCCACGACCACGCTCGATCTCGCGCGGATCACCACATACCGCTCGCCGGGCGAATCCCTGAGGCTCCTGCGCACGCTCGAGAAGCTGGAGCACGAGGCCGTGAGCCGCGTGTGCGTCCACAACCTGATGGGCACCGTGCTGATGGAGCTCTGCCGCTTCCAGGCCGCCGAGCGCCATTTCGGGTTCGCGCTCCACGCCTCGCGCCCGCGTCCGGATGACCCGTTCGCTGCCTACGTGATGGCGAATCGCGCGCGACATCGTTTCGAGGTCGGGCTCGCGGGGGAGGCGATCCGGCTCAACCGGACCGCGCTGAGCCGGCTCGAGGACCGCGGGGAAGCCGCGAACGCGGGGCTCGTCCTGTGCAACATGGGGATTCACGCCATGCTCCAGACGCGCTACGACGAGGCCCTCGACCTGTTCGAGCGCGCCCGCGAGCTGTCGCCGCGGGGCACCTGTCTGCGTCTCGATTCCGTGCTCGCGCTCGGCCGCGCCGAGGCCGAGCTCGCGACGGGGGAGGTCTTCGTTGCGCTCGAGCGTCTGGACGACGCCGCCCGGCTGGCCGGCCAGGTGCCTCTCCCCACCGTCCAGGCCCGCGCGCTGGCGTGGAAGGCGATCGCGTGCCACCGCGCCGATGCCGGCGTTCTCAAGGACGTGGAAGCCGCGGCGGCCGACCTGCACGCACGCGACCTGCGCTACGACGCCGGGATGGTGTACCTGATGGCGGCCGCGTGCGCGCGGCGATGGGCGCTCCCGGAGGAGCGGTACGAGACCCTCGCGCGCTCGATCTTCGGGGACGAGGAGGGGATTCGGGCGCTGGACGCGCACTACGCCCGCGTGGTGGCGGTCCTCGACCGCCCCGCGCGCGGTCGTGTGGCCGAGCCCTTCCCGGCCTTTCTGACCCGCTGCCCGTCCATCCGATCGGCGATGTCCAGGCTCCAGCGGCTGACCGCCTCGGAGGTCCGGATCTTGATCGAGGGTGAGTCGGGCACCGGGAAGACGTTCCTCGCCCGGCAGCTCCACGCCGACGCGCGCCGGAAGGAGGCTCCCTTCATCGTCGTGGACTGCACGAACCTGGAGGAGAACCTGTTCGAGTCGAAGCTCTTCGGACACGTGCGAGGCGCGTTCACCGGAGCCGTCGGCGACGCCGTGGGTCTGGTCGAGCAGGCGAACGGGGGCACGCTCTTCCTGGACGAGATCGGCGAGCTGCCTGTCGAGATCCAGGCCAAGCTCCTGTACACGATCGAGGAGCAGCGCTACCGCCCGGTCGGCGGGCGGAGCGAGAAGCGCTCCGACTTCCGCGTGATCGCCGCCACCAACCGCGACATCGACGCGATGCTGGCCGCCGGCGGGCTGCGCCGCGACCTGTTCTACCGGCTCGCCGGGTACCGCGTCTACCTGCCTCCCCTCAGGGAGCGGCGGGAGGACGTCATGCCACTGGTCGAATTGCGTCTGAACGCGCTGAACGAGCGCTACGGCCGCTCGAAGACACTGCGGCTGGAGGCCTGGGAGACGCTCGCGCGCCATGACTGGCCGGGCAACGTGCGGGAGCTGAACGCCGTGCTCGACCGCGGGTTCCACCTGGCGGCCGGCCGGCGAATCGGCGTCGAGGAGCTGGGGCTCGCCAAGGGCGATGGATCAGGCCCGGCGGATCTGTCGTGGCACGCGGTCCGCCGGGAGCACGTGCTGCGGGTCCTCGGGCTCTGCCGCGGAAACGTCACGCGGGCGGCGCGGATCCTGGGCTTGAATCGCACGACCTTGATCTACAAGCTGCACCTCCTCGGGATCGAGCGCGAAGACTTCGATCCGCGCTTCCGTGCCGATTCGGCCGCGCCGGCGACCGAGGTCCGCCACGTGGCGGAAGAATCCACCGGCCATCCACATTGATTTGAGGCCCCCCGCTCTCTATCCTGTGCCGTTCCTGTGGAAAATTCCTCGGAGGGATTGTGGACGGTCTCGCGATCATCCTGAGCGGGTTGGTGGGCCTGGCGGTGGGCTCGTTCCTGAACGTCGTGATCCTCCGCTGGCCGCGCGGAGAATCGATCGTCTCTCCGCCCTCTCGCTGTCCGGCTTGCGAGACCCCCCTGCGCTGGTATCACAACGTCCCCCTCGCCTCATGGATCGCCCTTCGCGGACGCTGCGCGTCGTGCCGCGCGTGGATCGGCTGGCAGTATCCACTGGTCGAGGTCGCGACGGCGGCGATCTGGGCGGGGAACGTGGCCGCGTACGGTCTCGGGCCCCAGGCCTACCGCGCGGTCGCATTCCTGACCCTTCTTCTCGCGATCGCGGTCACCGATGCGCGGTTCTACATCATTCCCGACCGGCTCTCTCTCGGCGGTGCGGCGCTCGGCGTCGCGCTGGCGTTCCTGCCGGGCGCGCCAACCCTGCCCGAATCGGTGATCGGGGCCGTGATCGGAGGCGGCGCGCTCTGGCTCGTCGCGATCCTGGGCACACTGGCGTTCAAGAAGGAGGCGATGGGCGGAGGCGACATCAAGATGATGACGATGATCGGCGCGTTCCTCGGATGGAAGGGAGCGCTCCTCACCGTTTTCCTGGGCGCGCTGGCGGGGACGCTCGTGTTCGTCCCGCTGGCGTGGAAGTCCGATCGGCTGGTTCCCTTCGGGCTCTTCCTCGCGCTCGGCGCGGCGCTCGCATTCTATCTCGGCGCACCGCTTCTCGAGTGGTACATGGGGTTCCTGCGGTGAGCGCGGCGGGGATGGCGCGCGTCCGGGATCGCGGATGACCGCACGCTGCCTGATTCCCGCGGCCGGGCTCGGCAGCCGGCTCCGTCCCGTCACCCGCTCGGTTCCGAAGGAGCTCCTTCCGGTCGGGACCCGCCCCATGCTCCAGTGGTGCCTGACAGAGGCGCTGGAGGGAGGCTTCGACGAGATCGGGATCGTGATCTCGGACGCCAAGCCCGCGCTCGAAGCGTACGTGCGGGAGGAGCGCTGGAAGGACGGCCTGCTCCCGGCCCTCGCAGACGCCGCGCGAGTGGCACGGATCTGCCTGTTTCGGCAGGACCCGCCCGCGGGAGTGGTGGGCGCGGTGCTGGCGGCTGGGGCCTGGACCGAGGAGGGACCCTTCGCGGTGCTCCTGCCGGACAACGTGCGGATCGCCGGTCCGCCACCCATGACGGCGGCGACCGTGGTCGAGGCCGGCCGTCAGGGAGTCACACTGGCGGCCTGCCACCGGGTGGGGCCCGAGACCCGCCATTACTTCTCCGACGTGGGAAGGGTGGAGCTGGACGAGCTGGCGCCCGCGGGCTCCGGCTCGCGGGTGCGCGACCTCCAGGAGCGGGGCCGGTCCGGACCCTTCCGCGCCGCGCCGGAGGGAAGCTGGCGGCTCCTGCCGCGCTACGCCGTCACCGCCCCATGGGTCGAGGAAGGCCGGCGCGTAGCGGGGGAGGCGGCGATCGCCGGAGTCGAGTCCGACGACGTCCTCGTCCACCGGCGGCTCGTCGAGCGCGGACTCCTGCGCGCCGTTCCCTGGCAGGGTACGATCGCGGACGCGGGGCATCCCGCCGGGTACCTCTGGGCGGCGCATCTGCTCCACGAAGCCGGCGCCGGGGAGCGCGACGCTCTCGACCGCGGGTCCCCTGCCGCCCCCGACCTCGTGTCGATCGACCTCGGCGGGCTGTGAGGTACACCCTGGTCGGCAGCGGGACCGTCGTCCCCGACGCCCGGCGGGGCCCCGCCGCCCATCACTTCGCGTGCGGCGACATCCAGGTGCTGTGCGACCTCGGGTCCGGCACCCTGCGCCGCCTGGACGGGCTGGGCCTTCCCTGGCCCGAGCTCGACATGGTGGCCGTCACCCACCGCCATCAGGACCACATCGCCGACCTCCTGCCGCTCCTGTTCGCGCTCCGGCACACTCCCGGCGTCGAGCGCGTCCGTCCGCTCACTCTCCTCGGGTACGTGGGCTTCGCCCGCGACCTGTCGCTCCTGTCGGAGGTCTTCGGGGGCTGGGTTCTCGATCCCGGATTCCCCCTCGAGATCCGCGAGAGCCCGGACACGCCGATCGAGATCGAGCGGGGGGACGCGTGGCTGGAGATCGAGGCCCGAAGGGTCGTTCATTCCCCGGAAGCCGTCGGCTACCGGCTCACGCTGTCCTCGTCGAGAAAGGACGTCCTCGTCGCCTACACGGGGGACACCGAGGAGAGCGACGCGGCGGTCGACCTCGCGCGCGACGCCGACCTCCTCGTATCCGAGTGCTCGGTCGCCGACGAGGACCAGGTAGCCGGTCACCTGACCCCGCGCGCCGTCGGGCGGGTGGCGGCGGCGGCGTCCGTGGGGCGGCTGGTTACGACCCATTTCTATCCCAGCGCGCTCGCGCTCGGCGCGGAGGAGATCGAGCGCCGGATCCGCGAGGCGTACGTCGAGGGGCCAGTGGACCTGGGGGTCGACGGCCTCTGCATCGACCTGTGACGGAGGAGCGGCTCGCGCTCGGCAGGGCGGGGGAGGAAGCCGCCGCCGGCCATCTCCTCGCCCACGGCTGGCGCGTCCTCGCCAGGGGATGGCGCGCGGCCGGCCGCGAGATCGATATCGTCGTAGAGCGCGAGGGCGTCGTGGCGCTGGTCGAGGTGAAGACGCGCCGCGCCGGGAGCCTCGCCCCGCCGGCGGCCGCGGTCGACTGGCGCAAGCGGCGGCAGCTTGCGGCCGCCGGCGCGGTGGCCGCCACGCGCTGGAGCGGAGCGCGTGAGCTCAGGTTCGACGTCATCGGGGTCACGTGGGGCGCCGGCGGGCCCGCGATCGAGCACTTCGAGGACGCCTTCCGCCCGTGAACGTCCGTGTCGGCGCAGGTCTCCGGCTCGCCGCGTGGTTCCTGGCCACCTTCATCGCCCTGTCGCTGACGGGCGCCGCGATCGGGCCGGCGGGGGCCGGGAATCTGACCGGCTACGCCGTCTTCGACGCGATCCTCCTGGTGATCTCGTTCGCGTGCTGGCGCTTCCTCGATCGGCGAACGGCGGCGGCGACACCGCTCGCCGTGAACCGTGGCGCCGCGAGGCGAGCGCTCGAGGGAGCCATGGTCGGCGCGCTCATGGTGGCGTGCGTCGTCGCGGGGCTCGCCCTGGCCGGGGTGTACGACCTCGCGCCCCGCGCCTGCAAGCCCGAGCCGCTCCTCCGATTCGTCGCGGGAACGGCGGGATTCGTCGCGCTGGCGGCGCTGTTCGAGGAGGCGCTCTTTCGGGGCTACGCGCTCTTCGCGCTGCGCGACCTGGCGGGAGGGGCCTCGGCCGTGGTCGTGACCGCGCTCCTGTTCTCCGTCGCCCACCAGGCCAACCCGGGATACGACTGGATGGCGGCCGCGAACGTGGCGCTGGTGGGCGGGGTCCTGGCGGCCTGGATCCTGGCCGAGCGCGACGTCTGGGTTGCGGTGGGCGCCCATGCGGGCTGGAACGCCGCCATCGTGCTCGGCGCGGCGATCCCGGTCAGTGGCCTGGCCATTCCCTCCCCCTGCCACACGGGTGTGCTCCAAGGCCCGGACTGGCTGACGGGAGGGCCCTTCGGGCTGGAAGGCGCCCTGCCGACCGCGGTCGCCTGGCTCGGGCTGGCGGCGTGGCTGTGGCGGGCGGGGTCGCGGCGGCGCGCGGGATCGCGCGCGGACGTCACCTGAATGGCTCGACCGGCGGAGCGCTCCTCAGCGCCCGGGGCTCCGGCGCCTCCACCGGTCCCTCCTGATCGGCGTCCGCGTCGTCGACCAGCGTCGCGATGATGTCGCGATTGGCGTCGACCACGTCCAGGAACCGCTGCGCGAGATCCGGATCGAACTGGGTGCCCGAGTTGCGGCGGATCTCCTCGCACGCGTAGCGCAGGCCGCGGGCCCGATCCGCATAGGGCCGGCCTCGGATCATCGCGTAGAACGCGTCCACCAGCGAGACGATCCGCGCGCCGTAGGGGATCGCGTTGCCGGCGAGCCCGTCGGGATACCCCTTGCCGTCCCACCGCTCGTGATGGTGCCGGATGAACGGCACCGCTTCGTCGAGGCCCTTGAGCGGCTCCACGATCCGCGCGCCGACGAGCGGGTGGCGGCGAACGATCTCGTACTCTTCGCGGGTGAGGTAGTCCTTCTTGTTGAGGACCTCGTCGCTGATCGAGAGCTTCCCCACGTCCCGCAAGAGACACGCGATGTGGATCGTCCAGCGGCCGCGTTCGGGAAGCGGCAGGTGCGCGAGGAAGAGCTCGGTGATGGTGGAGACGTCGCGCAGGGCATCGATCGCGCCCGGGTCGCGCGCCCGCATGACGTTGGCCAGGGCGGCGATCACGTCGAGGTGACGCATGAGATTGCGGTTCTCCGCCACTCCCGAGAGCGCCTCGCGCACGGAGCGGACGGCCGAGTCGTCGCCCAAGACGGGGGCTTCATCCGGGGGCGGCGCGGCCCAACCCTCGTCTCCCGGTGACCCGAACCGCGTCGACCGATTGCGACCATTGAACTTCGACGCGTAGAGGGCCACGTCCGCTTTGTGCAGGAGGTCGCTGGGCGTGACGGCGTCGTTGGGGCAGGTGGCCACGCCGATCGAGATCGTCACCGGATCGAGCAACTCCTCGTGACCCGAGGCCGCCACGCGCGAGCGCAGGCGCTCGGCCACGACGAGGGCGCGCTCGTTCGCCGTCTCCGGCAAGAGCACGGCGAACTCCTCGCCCCCATAGCGAGCCACGGTGTCGATCGCGCGAACCTGATCGGCGAGGACGCGCGCGACCTGCTGGAGCACGCGATCTCCCGCGAGGTGACCGAAGCGGTCGTTGACGCGCTTCAGGTAGTCGATGTCGATCATCAGCAGACTGAACGCCGATCCGGTTCGCTCTGTGCGCTCGATCTCCTCACCGAGGGCGCGGTGGAAGGCGCGCACGTTGAACAGCCCGGTCAGCGGGTCTCTCCGTGCGGCCTCGGCCACCTCGGCGTACTCCTCGGCGCGTTGAAGGGACTGGCCGGCCACGGCGGCGAGGATCCTGCACAGCTTGATCTCCTGCTCGCCGAAATCCCTGCGGGTCTCCTCGAGCCGGACGAACAGCACGCCTCGCGCGGCCTCTTCCTCGACGATCGGGACGACGAGGATCGAGGAGCTGAGCGCGCGGGCGGGAAGCGCTCGCCGCACGCCCGACATGCGCGGATTCGTTTCGGGGCGGGAGATGACGACGGGCTCCCGATTGTCGAGCGCAGTCTGGATCTCCGGGTAGTCCGCCAGGTCGATCGTCACGTCGTGTCGCGGCACCCCGCGATCCACGGCCGATACGACGCGGGCCGAGCGGCGGTCGATATCCGCCAGGATCACCGACACCCGGTCCGCCCGAAGGACGCGCGCCACGAACTCGGTGAGCCGATCGTACACGGCCCCCGCTTCGAGCGTGCCGGCCAGCAGCGTGCTGACTTCGAGCGCGTTGTCGAGGAGCGCGCTCGTCTGCTCCTCGCGGTCCAGACCTTCCGTGAGGAATCCGACGATACCGCTGGTGGTCAGCAGGAGAGAGACCTGGAGGATCAGGACTCCGGGGTCGTCGGTCAGCGTGCCGACGTTGGCGAGGACGTGGGCCGCCGCGACGGCCGCTCCGAGCGAGACCGACCAGACGAGTCTGCGCGCGAGCGCGGCCAGCAGAACCGCCAGCAGGAAGAAGGCGTAGAAGATCCAGGAGCCCGGCAGGGGATAGACCAGGAACAGGGTGCCCAGCAGCGACAGCTCGATCAGCACGAAGGCGAGGTCGAAGCCCCGTCGAGCGTAGAAGTGGCGCGGCAGGAACGCGTAACCGATGGTGGTGGCGAGGTAGAGGACCCACACGACCACCAGGGGAGCGGAGAGCCCGTCCGTCGGGGCATACAGCCAGAGGAGGACCCCCGTCGCCGCCGTCGCGCACACGCGCAGGGCGACCAGAGTGCGCTTCTTCGACCACGCCTTCAATGCCACCATCGGCCCACCAGCGCGGAAGGGCCTCGACGCCCATTGCGCCAAGGATCGGTTGTCGAGTCGAGGATTGTCGGAACCCGGCTTGCCGCACCGGGTACCTGGGAACCAACATTATTGCCTGTCCGTCCCGCACACAAGCCCGTTCACGGAGGATCCCTCGTTGAAGACATGCACAGTCATCTCTCTCGCCGCGCTGGCCTGGATGGCGATCGGTACCGGTCCACTGACCGCTCAGACGTTGCGGTACGGCGCGGACCCTGGGACGGCGCACACCTACGTGCGCACGCAGCGGGACCACGTGACCCAGACGGTGAACGGCGCGGAGCAGACGGCGGACGTGAACAGCTACTGGCGGTTCGACGCGACGGTGAGCGATTCCGGCGGCGGCCGGACGGTCGAGATCGTCCACGACAGCCTTTCGATCCAGACCGGCCCGCAGGCGAACCCCGACTTCAGCGCATTGTATGGGAAGCCGGTCAGGGTGAGGATGGACGAGCGCGGCGAAGTGATGGAGGTGATCCTCCCCGATTCGATTCCCGATTCGGCGACGCGACTGGACCTGGCGGCCACCTACCGGGGGTTCTATCCGGTCCTTCCGGCCGAGCCCGTGTCAGAGGGCGGCGGCTGGACCGACACCATGAATCTGAGAACCAACCAGAACGGCCTCGACATGACGATCCAGCGCATCAACCACTACACGGCTCGCGGGAACGCCGAGTACGCCGGCCAGACGGCGCTGCAGATCGACTACACGAGCGAGGTCGCCATCGAGGGCAGCGGAAGTCAGCAGGGCGCGGACATCTCGCTGAGCGGCACCGGAACGGGAACCGGGTCGTTCTACTTCGTCCCCGATCCGGGCGTTTACCTGGGCGGCACGGAGACCGGCGAGATGAAGATGGACGCGTTCGTGGTCGCGGGCGCCCAGAACCTCGTGATCCCGATCGTGCAGCAGCGCGAGGAGACGATCGAGCTGGTGGACTGAGCGCTCGGGGCACGAAGCTGGCAGTCTGAGCGCTGGCCGGTCCGCCTCTTGCACGGCGATCGGCCGTGCTCGCGCGCGTCCACACGGCGTCGCTCCTCGGGCTGACGGCGCGACCGATCACCGTCGAGGTCGACCTCGCCCGCGGGCTGCCGACGTTCCACCTGGTCGGCCTTCCGGACGGGGCTGTGCGGGAGAGCCGCGAGCGGGTGACGGCGGCGCTCGGCAACAGCGGCTTCGCCCTCCCTGTCCGTCGAATCACCGTCAATCTCGCGCCGGCCGACGAGCCGAAGCGGGGCTCGGGATTCGACCTGCCGATCGCGCTGGCGATCCTGCAGGCGGACGGGTCGCTCGGCTCGACTCGCGTCGCCGAGCCCCTGGCCGCGCTCGGCGAGCTGGCGCTCGACGGGCGCGTGCGGCCCGTCCGGGGAGTGCTTCCCGCCGCCGCCGCGCTCGCCGCGTCCGGCGCATCGCAGGTCCTGGTGGCGGCGGAGAACGCGCGCGAAGCGGCGCTCGTCCGAAGCGTGAAGGCGATTCCCGTCGACACGCTCCGCGCGGCCGTCGATCACCTGTCCGGCCGGCGCCGGATTCGGCCGGAGCCTCCAGTCGCGGGAGAATCGCCCGCTGCCGGGGATACCGACTGGACGGAGATCCGCGGCCAGGAGCTCGCCCGGCGCGCGCTCGAGATCGCCGCCGCCGGCTTCCACAACGCGCTCCTCGTCGGCCCGCCGGGCGCTGGCAAGACCTTCCTCGCGCGCCGGCTGCCGACGATCCTGCCGGCCCTGTCCGAGGAGGAGGCGCTCGAGGTCACGTCCATCCACTCCGCGTGGGGAAGCCTGTCGCCCGATCGGCCACTCGTTACGCTCCCGCCCTTTCGCGCCCCCCATCACACGGTCTCCGCGGCCGCGCTCCTCGGAGGCGGCCATCCGGCACGCGCGGGCGAGGTCTGCCTTGCCCATCGCGGGGTCCTCTTCCTCGACGAGCTGCCCGAGTTCCGCCGCGACGCGCTCGAGGGGCTGCGGCAACCGATCGAGGACGGCGAGGTCGTGATCGGCCGGGCGCGCGACCGGCAGCGGTTCCCGACCCGGTTCCTGCTCGTCGCCGCGATGAACCCGTGTCCCTGCGGATGGTGGGGCGACGAGCAGCGGGCGTGCCGCTGCAGTCCCGGCGCGCGCCGGGCGTACCGGGGACGCGTCTCTGGTCCGCTCCTCGATCGCATCGATCTCCACGTCCCGTTCCGGTCGGTCGCCTTCGCGGAGCTCACCGACGGCCGGCGCGCCGAGACGTCGGCCACGGTCCGCGATCGTGTCGAGGCGGCACGCGCGCGGCAGCGCGGGCGCGGCACGTGGAACGCCGGTCTCCTGCCGCAGCGGAGCGGCGCATGCCTCCGGCTCTGCCGGGAGGGCCGGCGGCTCCTCGAGACGGCCCACGCCCGCCTGCGCCTATCGGCACGAGCGCACGTTCGCGTGCTGAGGGTGGCCCGGACGATCGCGGACCTGGCGGCCCGAGACGCGATCCACCCTATGGACATCGCCGAAGCTGTCCAGTTTCGCGCATTCGATCGGTCGTCCGAGGACGAGCCCGGTTGAAGCATGCCGTCGGACCAGCACCAGCTGCGGGTGATCGAGTGCCGCTCGCGGACGATCCGGATGGTCGCCCCGGCGGGATCGGGGAAGACCCAGACGATCGTCGAGCGCGTGCTTCGCAGAATCGAGGATGGCGTGAGGCAGGATCGCGTGCTGGTGCTGACCTTCGATCGCGCGGCCAGACGATCGCTGGTGGAGCGCCTCGCCTCGCGCTCGCTCGAGCGCGGGGTCGATGCCAGGAAGTGCACGGTATCGACGCTGAACGCCTTCGGTGCCGCGCTCCTCCGCCGGCACGCTCCCGAAGAGGCGCGCGCGGTGGCGGACGACGCGCTGGCAGACCGCCTGCTCGCGGAATCGGCGGCCGAGTGCGGCCTGGGGGCGGAGCTCGCGGGCCACGGCGCGCTCGTGCGCGAGGTGTTCGCCCTCCTCAAGAACGCGCTCCACGATCCACGCTCGGGAAGCGAGCGGCAGTTCGCCCGCTTCCTCGGTAGCGACCCGGTCGCGGGCGAGCGCATGGCCGAGCTCGCGTCCGAGGCTCCGCGCGTCGATCCGCCCGCTGTCGCGCGGATCTTCGCCGCCACCGACCGGGCCATGCGCCGGGCAAGGGTCATCGACTTCGACGACCAGAAGCTCCGTGCGCTCGCGCTCTTCGAGCGCTCCGATCTGGGAGAGCGGATCCCGGGGCTCTGGGACGAAGTGATCGTCGACGAGTTCCAGGACATCAACCGGCTCGACTTCGCGCTCGTGCGAAGGCTGGCGGCTAGATCGGATCTCGTGGTGACGGGCGACGACGATCAGGCGATCTATGGCTTTCGCGGATGCTCCTCCGAGTTCATCGTCGGGTTGGCGCGCCTCTCGGGACGCGAGGTCGACTCCCACGAGCTGGCGATCAACTACCGGAATCCGCCGAACCTGCTGGCGCACGCGGTGCGGCTCGTCCAGCACAACCGCGGTCGGATCCCCAAGTCGCCGGTGGCGGCGCGCACCGACGCGGCGGCAGTCGTCGCGGCTCCCGCGGGAAGCGCGGAGGCGGAGACCGCAGGGCTCGCGCACCGGGCGCGGAAGGCGATCGCCCGCGGGCGCGCGCCGCGGGACATCGCCGTCCTGTGCCGCACGAACGCGCACTGCCTGACGGTGGCGGACGGATTGCGTTCCGTCGGGCTGCCGTGCCGGGTGCGCGTGGAGGCCGATCGCGCCGCGGGGAGCCGGAGGTCCGCATCCGACGGGCGCGCCTCCCGCGAAGACGCCGAAGCGATCACCGTGGCGACCTACTTCCGCGCCAAGGGACTCCAGTGGCCGGTGGTCTTCCTGCCCGGATGCAACGAGGGCCTGATCCCGCATCCCCGCGCGCCCGTCGAGGGGGAGCGGCGGCTCTTCTACGTCGCGCTCACGCGCGCATCGCAGGAGCTCGTGGCCTCGTGGGTCGCCGTCCCGTGGGACGAAGCGCGTCCGAGCAGGTTCCTCGCGGAGGCCGGGCTCGCGGGCTAGGTTCGCGCCCATGCCCGCAGCGCTCCGCCTGCAGGGAATCACGCTCCCCGTTCCGGACCTCGCGGCGGCCGAGAAGTTCTACCGCTGGGTCCTGGCGATGAAGGAGGCCGCGGAAGAGTCGGACCCGCGCGAAGCGGCGCTGGGGTGGGGGAAGGAAGACCGCGTCCACCTCGTCGACGCGACCGCGAACCCCGCGGCCCGCGAGGCGATCTCGCTCCGCATGGAGGCGCTCGATCCGCCGGCGATCGCCGCCTGGCTAGCCGACCGGGGCCTCCTTCCGCGGCGGGTCGTGGCCTTCGACGGGGACGTCGCTCAGATGCGCGAAACCTGGCCGGACGCCGAGGTCGTCGGCGACCCGGATTCCGCCGATTCCAATCGCTACGTCCTCTCCCTCGAGTCGCCCGCCGACGTCCGCCTGGACCTCCACGTGCCCCTGCCCGCGGCCGAGGTCGTAGCCCGCGGGCGGCACGGGCCGTTCTATCGACGGACGAAGGACTGGCGGGGGCTCGAGAACCCCGGGATTCTGGGCGTGACGATCGGGGTGGGGGATCCGGCCGGGCTCGTCGCCTACCTCGACGCGCTGGAGATCCGGACCATGGACGATTCGGGCGACGGCGATGCCCCGCTCCTGGCGGGCGACCATCAGTTCAGGATCGAATGCCGCGAGCCCGCCGGGATCTACGGCGCGGCGTTCGTCGTGGCGGCCTCGCGGCTGCCGGATCTGGTGCGCACGCTCGAGCGCTTCGGGGTTCGACACCGCCTCGATCGCAACCACCTCCTGGCGGTCGATCCGGCGGGTCGAATCCTGGCGGTGAACGGCGTGCGCTCGGGGTGAGGCCCCGGTACCTTGCCGGTCCCATGCATCCTCCCATCGCCAGCCCTTCGGCCACCGACACCCTCGCGGAGAAAGAGCGGCGGCTCGAGTCGATCCTCGCCGCCGCGGGCTCCGTCGTGCTGGGGTATTCGGGCGGAGTCGATTCAACCCTGCTCCTCAGGAAATCGTTGGACGTATTGGGACCCGAGAACGTGCTCGCGATAACCGCCGCGAGCGCCACCTATGCCGACGAAGAGGTCGACGAGGCCGTCCGGCTGGCCGAATGGCTGGGCGCCCCGCACGAGCGGCTCCGCTCCACCGAGCTGGAGGACGAAGGATTCCTGCTGAACCCGCCCGAGCGCTGCTACTACTGCAAGGCCGATCTGTACGGCGACCTCGTGGCGATCGCGTCGGCGCGCGGATTCCGGGCGGTGATCGACGGCTCGCACGCCGAGGACGCGCTCGACTTCCGTCCCGGACTCAGGGCGCTCGACGAGCGGGGTGTCCTGTCGCCGCTGAAAGAGGCGGGGTTCACCAAAGCCGACATCCGCGATCTCTCGCGAAAATTGGAACTGCCCACCGCGGACAAGCCCGCCAACGCCTGCCTCGCGTCCCGCTTCCCCTACGGGGAGGCGATCACGACCGAGAAGCTGGGCCGCGTCGGCCGCGCGGAACGCGTGCTTCGCGAAGCCGGGTTTCCGGTGGTGCGGGTGCGCCACCACGGCGACGTGGCGCGAATCGAAGTGCCGCCCGAGGACCGGCCGCGGCTCGTCGCCACTGCGGAAGGGATCGTCGCGCGGCTCAAGGAGCTCGGTTACGTATGGGTGGCCTGCGACCTGGAGGGATACCGCAGCGGCAGCATGAACGAGGCGCTCTGAGCATTCGCCCGGATCACTGGATCGTGCGGATGGCGAAGGAGCACGGGATGATCGAGCCCTTCGCCGAGCGCCAGGTGCGGGAGGGCGTGATCTCCTACGGCGTCTCGTCGTTCGGATACGACGTCCGGGTCGCCGACGAGTTCAAGATCTTCACCAACGTCTTCACCGCGACCGTCGACCCCAAGAACTTCGACCCGCGCTCGTTCGTCGACTGGAAGAGCGAGACCTGCATCGTGCCGCCGAACTCGTTCGCACTCGCGCGGTCGGTGGAATATTTCCGAATTCCACGTAATGTGCTCACGATTTGCGTAGGAAAATCCACGTATGCGCGCTGCGGCATCATCGTGAACGTGACCCCCTTCGAGCCCGAATGGGAAGGGCACGTGACGCTCGAGATATCGAACACGACGCCCCTGCCGGCGAAGATCTACGCCAACGAGGGAATCGCGCAGGTGCTGTTTTTCGAATCCGACGACTCGCCCGAGATCTCGTACGCCGATCGCGGCGGGAAGTACCAGGCGCAGCGCGGCGTGACGCTGCCGCGCCTATGAGACGTGTCGCGGCTCAGAGAGGGGACGCTGCCGCGGCTGTGGCGCGCCGGCCGCGCCTCATGGCGGGCGCAGGGTTCGGCGTGGCGGCTGTCGCGCTTCTCCTCACGGCCGGCTGCCTGTACTCGCCCCCCGACCAGCTCCCCTCCTCGGTCCGGATCCTGTACTCGAAGCACGACGTGGACTCGCTGGCCGGCGGCACCGACATCTGGTTCATCGTGGCGCGGAAGGGAAACGAGCTCCGCCTGACGGGTGACGATGGAGAGGACACCCAGCCGTTCTTCGCTCCGGGCATCCGGAGGGTGTTCTTCACCCGCCGGCCACCGGCGGGACGCGAGGAGATCTGGTCGATGGACCTCGACGGCAACGACGAGCGCCGCATCCTGGGTGGTGAGGGGGCGGACTATCGCGACCCCGCCGTCGCCCCCGATGATCGCCGGATCGCCTTCACCATGGCGCGCGGAGCCCGGTCCGAAGTCATGGTCGCCGACCTCGACGGAGCGAATGCGCGTACGCTGGCGGCTGGCCTCACGGCCAGTCAGCCCGCGTGGTCGCCCGACGGGCGCACTCTCGCCATCGTGGGCGAGGAGGGCGGGAGGAAGCGGATCCTGCTGGTCCCCGCCGACGGCGGGCCGCCGCGTGCGCTGGCTCCCGGCGGCAACGAGACGCAGAGCGAGCCCGACTGGAGCCCGGACGGAGCGCGCATCGTCTACACGGCCGGCGAGGGCCGCGGAGCGGAGATCATGGTGGCTACGGTCGCGGGAGGCGAGGCGAGAAGGCTGACGGACAACGACGTGGAAGATCGCTCGCCGGCGTGGAGCACGACCGGTGCGCGCATCGCGTTCGTGTCACGGAGACCGGACGGAAAGGAGAATCTCTGGCTGGTGGACCCGGACGGCGAGGACCTCGACGACCTCACCGACTACGACGAAGACGAGGCGCGCGATCCGGACTGGCTATGAAGCTATGAAGCCGCTGCCGAAGACATCGTCTCCTCGAGGTATTCGAGCGCATCCTCGTAGGAGACGTTCTTGATCAGCGCCAGCTCGCTCACGAGCAGGTCCCGGCACTTCTCGAAGATCCGCTGATCGGAGCTGGAAAGGGAGTTGTCCGACCACTTGGGATACAGATCGCGCAGGACTTCGCCGACCTGGAGCGGGTCACCCGAGTCCAGCTTCGTCTTCACGGCCTTCATGCGGCGATTGAAGTTCCGATTGAGCTTCTCGGGCTCTCCCGTGAGTGTGCGCTTGAGCTCGGCGAATCGGCGGCCGTTGAGCGGGGGGCGTATGGCCGACAGCTCGACACTGCCCTTGGGGACGAAGATCTTACGGCCCTTGGACACGCAGCGGATCTTCAGGCACTCGATCTTCTCGCCTCCCACCTCGATCGACTCGATACCGGCGATATATCCGCCCCCGTACTGGGGATGGACGACCTTGTCGTTGACCTTGAAATCGGGGGGAGCCATATTGGCCTAGCCGCGACGGTTGCGGCTACGGAGCTTGCGCTGCCGACGTTCGCTGGGCTTTTCGTAGTGGCGCTTGCGCTTGAGCTCGGAGAAGATATTCGACTTCTTGACCTCGCGACGGAAGCGCTTGAGCGCGCTCTCGAGCGATTCGCCCTCGCGAACCTGGACCTCGGCCATGCGGATTCGTCCCTCCCGGGAGAAGCAGTTAGTATGTGGCGTCGGATAACGCGCGGTAACTACTCAACTTAGCGAGGCCCGCCCTATGCGTCAAGCAAAGGTCGTCCAGGGGTTCCTCGCCATCGCCGTCCTGGCGGCCTGCACCGGGCCCATCTCGACGATGCGCAGCCCCTACCATCTGCGCAGCGTGGAGGTCAGAAACGCCACGGACAAGCCCAAGATCCTGAAGATCGAGCCCACCGCCACCCAGCATCTCGGCGCGGCGACGACGTTCACGGGGGTTCTCCGCCCGGGCGAAGTGAAGTCCCTGTACTTGTATCACGGCTTCGAATACGACTTTCGCGTCCTGGAAGAGCCCGGCTTCGAGCAGCTGACGCACAGAACCGTACAGGTCGACAAGGACTTCGGTCTCGTGTACGCCGGCGACTCGCTGACCCCGGAAGTCACGCTGGCCGCGTCTCTCGGAGAGCCGCAGACGACGTTCGCGGACAGCCTTCAGCTGCTCGACCCCTTCGGGCTGCGCTCGGGCGACCGGATCCAGCCCGACACCACGCGCGGCCAGGACATGCCGTCGAGCTCCCGAGAGGCGATCGAGCGGGAACGCCGGGAACGGCAGGGCAAGCTCCAGACCGGCGCCATTCCCTGACGCCCGGGTCGGCGGGGGTTCGCGGACGCAAGAGCCCGCGAGCCGTCCGCGCGATCCTCCGCGCGCTGGAGAAAACCTACCCCGCGGCCGAGACGGCGCTGCGGTACGAGACCCCCTACCAGCTCCTCGTCGCCACCATCCTGTCGGCGCAGTGCACCGACGAGCGGGTCAACCGGGTCACCGCCGAGCTCTTTCGCGACCATCCCCGCCCCCACGACGTCCTTCGGCTCTCTCAGGAAGAGCTCGAATCCTGCATCCGATCGTGTGGGCTCTTCCGCAACAAGGCGCGGAACATCCTCGCGGCCACGCGCGCTCTCATCGAAGAGCACCACGGCACAGTCCCGCACGACAGGGAGACATTGATGGAGCTTCCAGGCGTAGGACGGAAGACGGCGAACGTGGTCCTCGCCAATGTCCACGCGATCGAGGCCATCGCCGTGGACACCCACGTCTTTCGCGTTTCGCGAAGGCTCGGGCTGGCCCACGGGCACACGCCGCGCCGGGTCGAGGAAGAGCTGATGGAAGCGCTCCCCGAACGCGAGTGGGCCGCCACACACCACCGGCTCATCGCGCACGGGCGGGCGATCTGCAAGGCGCGCACACCGCTGTGCGGCCAGTGCCCCCTGACACGCTGGTGCGACTGGTACGCGGAGAACGTGGCCTGATATAGGTTGCTTGCATGGGGATGACCGCTCAACAGTTCGAGGAAGGGACCTCGAGGCGACGCCGAGGCAATCGCCGGGAGCGGCTTCGCCGCCGGGTGCACCTCCTCCCGCACCTCTTCACGCTCGGCAACCTGTTCGCGGGCTTCTTCTCGGTCAGCGCCACCCTGGCGGGGGACTACGACCGGGCGGCGATCGCGATCGGCGCGGGCATCGTGCTCGACGGGCTCGACGGAGCGGTCGCGCGGCTGGTGTCCACGAGCTCGCCGATCGGCGTGCAGCTCGACTCGCTCGCCGACGTCGTGACGTTCGGGGTGGCTCCCGCGCTCCTCGCCCTTGCCTGGGGCGCCGGCGGCCCGGACATGGCGGGGTCGTCCCACGTGCAGCGGCTGGTATGGATAGCGGCGTTCGCGTTCGTCTCCGCGACCGCGCTCCGGCTCGCGCGCTTCAATGTCATGACGACCGAGGATGCTCCTGTTCCGTCGCCACGCAAGCACACGTTCATCGGCATGCCGACTCCCGTTTCGGCGGCGATCGTCGCCGTGCACGTGCACCTCTTCAAGGCGCCCCTCGGCGATTGGCCGCTGGCGGTGTTCTGGGCGGCGGGCCTGCTCGTCCTCACCGGGCTCATGGTCAGCCGGGTCGCCTTCCCGAACGTCAAGCGGTTCCTCACCAACCCCCGCTCGCCCCACCTCCTCATGATCGGCGCGGCCCTGCTCATCGCGGCGGTGTACTTTTATTCCGAGATCGTGCTCTACGCCCTGGTCGTCGCGTACCTGGCGTGGACCGCGTCGTACAATCTCCGACTTCGCCGGGTCGGCCATGCGCTGTCCCGCGGTGGGGCGGAGGAGTAGGCCGGCCCCGCCGGGCTAAACCGGGCCCCCCCGGCGACCGTTTACGGGGTGGAGTCCCAGCCCTCAGTCAGGAGAACGGCCGGTGGCCGAGATCGCTCCCGACATCCTGGCTCGCGCGCAGGGCGGCGAAGCCGCTGCCTTCGACGAGCTCGTGCGATTCTACCGGCAGGACCTGCTGCGGGTGACGTACCGCTTCGTCGGGAACTACGAGGACGCCCGGGACGTGCTCCAGCTGGTGTTCATCAAGGTGTACCAGAACATCGAGCGCTGGGAGCCGCGGGCCCCGTTCTGGTCCTGGCTGTACCGGATCGCGGTGAACGAGTCGCTGGGATGGAAGAAGCGGGAGAAGCGGCGGTACGGCGTCGTGACTCCGATCGAGGAGACCCCGTACCCGGATGCGCCGAGCGGTACCGCTTCTCCGCTCGACGACGTCGCCCGGGAGGAGATCGGCGAGCGATTGAGCCAGGCCATCGACATGCTCCCCGAGATGCAGCGCGCGACCTTCGTCCTGCGCTATCGCGAGGAGCTGTCCGTGAAGGAGACGGCCGCGGTCCTGGGCTGCGCCGAAGGCACCGTCAAGGCGAATGGCTTTCATGCGATACGGAGACTCCGTCAGATCCTGCGAACGGAAGATCCGGAGGTGATTCCGAATGAGTCCTCTGCACTGTAACACCGTCCAGGAAGCGCTGTGGGAGCGCGCGGCGAGCGCCGGTCCGGCTCCCCTGTCGCCGGCCCTCGTGGATCACATGTCGCGCTGCTCGGCGTGCCAGTCCGAGCGGCGCGCTGTGGCCGAGCTTCTGGAGGCGAGCCGGACGATGGCGGACCCCGAGCCCCCGATGGACATCTGGGACGGTTTCGAGGACCGGATGTGGCGGGAGATCCGCGGCAACCCGGTCTCCCGCGCGTGGGGACGGTGGGGACGCCGGGTGGTCGGGCTGGCCGCCATGCTCGTCCTGGGTTTCGGTCTGGGCGCGGTCGCGATGCGAGTCGCGCGCCCCGGCGCGGAAGAAGCGGCGACGGCCGAGCGGAGCGAGCGCCTGGCGGAGGACATCCAGGCCGGGCTCGCGAACGACGCCCGTCTCCAGTCCTACTTCGACGAGCTGCAGAGCATCCTGGTGGCGTACCGCGCCAGCGATCAGGATCCGTCGATGGACGTCTTCCGGCGCTCGCTTCCATCGGGCATGGTCGCGGGTCCCGCGGCGCCCTCGGAGGCCGACCGCCAGCGGCTCGAGCGGCAGCGCGCCACGCGGGAGCAGCTGCGCTCGCTCGTCCTCGGCATGCTCGTGACCGAGATCGAGTCCGAGAGCCACGGGTTCGCGTACATCGATCGGCGCGTGGCGTCGATCGCCGGTCAGCAGCTTTTGTACTTCATCCACTAGGTAGATGAAAAGCTCCTGTACTTCATCCAACTAGCTAGATGAAAACGACGCGCCTTCCGCGCTCCACTCCCCGAGTCTTCCTGCGGAGGAGGCTCCGCTACGCGTCAATAAGTAAGAAGCTGCTCCCGGTCTTTCTACTCATGCTCACAGTGGTGTTTGGATGCGATGGAAGCGACACCATCGTTGGGGTGTGCCCGGCCAGTGAAATGCCTTCCATCATAGTCGAAGTTCTCGACTTCCGAGGTCAACCGGCTGCAATAGGGGCGACGGCGACTATCACACGGGAGGGCATAACGGGAACCGCTGAGGGTTTTGGAAGTCCGCTAAGCATTCCCGTTTTCGCTCAGAATGCGGGTGGGACTTTCGACGTGCGAATTACGAAACCATGGCACAGGGATACTCTAATCTCAGACGTGGTTGTTCCCGAAGGTTTTTGTGGTGTGGGAGCACCGGTTACTGTTCAAGCGGTTCTGTCATTACTTCCCAGTGCGCCGCCCGTGCGCCAGGTAATACTACCACCCCATGACTTTGGGTTCGGGCTTTCGGTATGCGGTTCCCCACGCCAAATCGACGGTTACGTTCTTACCGATGAAAGTGCCTCCGATGAGATTATCTGGGAGTCTCGAGATCAGACAGTCGCAAGAGTCGAACCGAGAGGGACTGGCACCTCAGGGCATAACACGGCTCTCCTGATACCTGAATGTAATGCAGCCATTCCTAGCAGTACTTACATAGTAGGGACATCAAAGGCTGATCCGTCTGTCAGGGATTCCTTTGAAGTCACGATTCATCTCTAAGAAGTTTTCAACCAAATCGCTTTTCCGAGGGCTGAATAGCTGGGGCTCCTAATTCGCAAGCAGTCCATAGCGACACCCAGCATCCCTACTCGATCGAGGCCACACACGTACATCAGTGGAGGGAAAATGAAGCGCCACGCTTTGGTTTCTCTTCTACTTCTCATAGCGAGTGGTTGATCTGACGAGCCTGCCCCCACAGGGATGCGATCAGCTCACTTCGCTTCTTTCACCAATCATGGGATTCCCTCTTATACAAGACCATCCGAATTATTACTAGACCAGCTGGCGAGAGAAGTCCCAGGGTTTGGCGGAATGTATTCAGACCAATATGGTGACTTGCATATCTATCTTGTAGACTCGCTCAAAGCCATTAATGCGCGCGCAACTGTTTCCTCTTTCATTCAGGGCGAAGGAGGATGGCCCAGAAATATACGCATTGTTAAGGGGCGATACGACATTCTTCAATTGAGAGAATGGCAGCCATCCGTAGATATACTCCTATCACTTCCTGGAGTGCTCTCAACAGATCTTGACGAAGCAAATAACCGCTTCCGAGTCACAGTTCTTGAACCTTCTGCACAAAATGAAGTGTATCGTAGGCTGGAGGCTGACAAGTTCCGCTTGATTGCGGTTGTTGTAGAGCTAGGAAAGGCTGCTGAACCGCTAGCGACCCTGAGCAGCCCACTTCAGCCCTTGCGCGGGGGAAACATCGTTACTTCCGGAGGCGGTGAGGGTTGTTCAATGGGCTTCACTGCCATTGACAATTTCGATCGCATTGGTTTCATAACCGCTAGCCACTGCACCGGAGCTAACATTGGAGACGGTGTCAACGGCACCGCCTTCTATCAGCCAACCCTCTTTTCAACTCTTGTGGGAACGGAAGTTACCGATCCTTTGCTTTTTTCTTGCATGAATGGAACTCGAATGTGCAGGTATAGCGATGCGGCATTCATACAATTCAATAACCCATCGGCCTATTCCGACCTGGGACGATTGCACAAGACCATGTACCGCAGCTTTTCAAATGGCTCAACCACCATTAATTCTTCCGATCCTTTCTTCACAATTATTGAGGAGACGCCGTTTCCAATATCCTCCGAAATCGGTGACCTTGTTCTCAATAAGATGGGCCGTTCCTCTGGATGGACGAACGGACGCCTCAAGTACACTTGCGCTAACAGGCTTGTGTCGGGCACTAATATCGTATTGCTTTGCCAGGACGCTGCCGGTTCGTTGATAGAAGAAGGCGATAGTGGGGCACCGGTATTTAGGAAAGTGGGAGATAGATCAGCTGATCTGTATGGCATAGTTTGGGGCAGTGATCAGATCTCCGAAGATCCATGGTTTATTTTCTGGTTCAGTTCCATATGGAACATCGAGTATGAATTGTTCTTCCTTGAAACTTTCTGATTGGATCCAACAATCCTAGATCCTTATCACCCCGTGCCGCGATAGCGGATCGTTTTGATCGACTCTCGCATTCGATTCGCTCCTGGTCATTCTCGAGCCCGCTCCGGCGGGCTCGTTTCGTTTCCGTCGGCCGGGCGCGGGCGTTAGGTTGGAGGACATGGCGGCAGTCGATGCGGCGAGCGGGACGGCCGGTGTGAGGCCATCTCGCGTCTCGGTGTTCGGGAGCGGCGCGGGAGGAGAGGCCGACCTGGACCGCGCCCGCCGGCTCGGAGCGGGGCTGGCGCGGGCGGGATACGCGGTGCTGAACGGCGGGTACGGCGGCACGATGGAAGCGGCCGCGATGGGCGCGCGCGAGGCGGGGGGCCGGGCGATCGGCGTCACGTGCGCGGAGTTCACGTTCCGCTCGGGGCCCAACCCGCATCTCGCCGAGGTGATCGAGGCGCCGACCCTCTTCGCCAGGCTCGAGCGCCTGGTGCGGGACGGGGATGCATACGTCGCACTGCCGGGCGGGAACGGAACGCTGGCCGAGATCGCGGTCGCGTGGGAGTGCCTGCGCAAGGGGCTCGTCGAGCCGCGGCCGCTCGTGGCTTGGAACGACCCGTGGCGGAAGGTCTTCACGGAGCTGGCCGAGGGGGCCTACGTGGACGTCGGAATCGACCTCTTCACCTGGGTGGAGGACGTCGACGAGGCGGTCGAGGCGATCCGCGAGCGCGTTCCCGCGACCGGGAGAGGCTGACTGGAAGCCCGGGGGATCGACTCAGCTCCCGCCAGCCGCGACGCTCAGGGGGTCGTCCCGGAGCGGGTACTTCTCCCATTCCGGCGCGTCGAAGTGCCACCACTCCGTCGGCAGCGGGATCCAGCCGGCTGCCGTCATCGCGCGGTCGAGCCGCTCGCGGTTCTCGATCGCCTCGGGCGGCAGATCGGTCGCGTCCCGGTGGGCCTTGGGCGTGAAGTCGTCGTGCGCCGTCGGGAGCACGAGCTCGCGCCCGTCGAGCGCGCGCAGGCCGACGTCCACGGCGGCCCCGCGGTTGTGGCGCGACCCGCGCGCGGGGTCGGCGACGTAGTCGGGGTCGGGGAGGATCTCCCACATCGCGTACTGGACACTTCGCGGCCGGTAGCAGTCCCACACGACGAGCGCGTACCCCTCGGTCTTGAGCGCGCGCTCGGCGGCGCGGATCCGCTCGGCGGCGTCCGGTACCAGCAGGCAGCGCGCGGAGTCATAGACCGCGCGGCCGAGGAAGTTGTCCTCGGTGGCGTAGCGGATGTCGAGATGGAGATCGGGATCGAGGGCGCCGACGTCCACGAGCTGCGGCGCCACCTCCCGCGCGGCCGACGCGCAGGAAAGCATTGCAGCGAGCCCGAGCGCGCGGGCGGCACGGACGAACGAGGAGGGCATGGCGTTCGAAGCTAGCCGCCCCCGCGTCCTGCCGCATTCCGACCCCGCGGCAGCTCCCGTCCTCGCGCCGGGGCACCTCGACGCGCTGTGGTTCCAGGTGACGGGAACCGTATGCAACCTCCGGTGCGCTCACTGCTTTTTGTCCTGCGCGCCCGAGAACGACGCCTTCGGGTTCCTCTCCGTCGAGGAGATCCGGTCCCGGCTCGAGGAGAGCGTGCCGCTGGGC
>DASSPT010000038.1:0-24957 GCA_035699465.1 Gemmatimonadota bacterium | reverse complement strand
ACCGAGTCGCTCACGATGTTCCGCGACCTCGGCTATGCGAGCGGCACCGCGCGGGCCCTCATCGGCATCGCGGGGATCGCGATCGCGCGCGGGGACGCCGAGCGGGGCGCGCGGCTGCTCGGCGGGATCCAGGAGCTCGTCTAGCGCGCGGGCAAGCTGCCTCCCGACGACGCCCAGGTCCTGGAGTCGCTGCGCGCCTCCGCGCTCGAGCGGCTGCGCCAAACCAAGTTCACCGCGCTCTGGTCGGAGGGCACCGCGCTCGACCCGGAAGCCGTCCTCGCCCTCGCCGCCTCGGAAGGCATAGGCCCGCGCCACCGCGCCATCGGCTGATCTCGGCCTCACGAACCGCGAAGTCGCCTCTCACCCCGATGCGTGCCCCTTTGCTCTTGCCCAGTCTGCCACACCGACTTTATATACTCCCATATGAAGACAACCGTAGAGATTGCAGATTCCCTGTTCGCCGCGGTTCGACGCGTGGCCCGGAACGAGGGAACGACGATGCGCGCGCTGATCGAGGAGGGCCTGCGCCGTATCGTGCGTGAGCGCGCGGATCGAGGCGGATTCGAGCTGCGGAAGGTGTCCTTCCGCGGTGAGGGAATCCGTCCGGATCTCGAGGACGGCTCCTGGGAACAGATCCGCCGCCGCATCTACGAGCACCACGGCGAGTGATCGCCGTCGACACGAACCTCCTCGTCTATTCCCATCGTGAAGAATCGCAGTGGCACGAGGCCGCGTTCGCCTGCCTCGCGGGGCTCGCGCGCGAGCCGGCGCCGTGGGCCATTCCCTGGCCTTGCCTCCATGAGTTCCTGGCGATCGTCACCCATCCCCGCATCTACCGTCCGCCGACGCCGCTCCCACGAGCGCTCGAACAGGTCGACGCGTGGCTCGAGGCACCGAGCCTCACATTGCTGGCCGAGTCGGGACAGTACTGGGAAGCCCTGCGCCAGGCGATCGAGGGTGGACGCGTCACGGGCGGGATGGTGCACGACGCGCGGGTCGCCGCCTTGTGCAGGCATCATGGAGTCCGGGAGCTGTGGTCGGCCGATCGGGATTTCTCCCGCTTCCCCGAGATCAAGGTCCGCAATCCGCTGATCGGATAGGACCCTTAAGACCTCTTTGCACACTTGTAACACATGTGGTACATTAGGAGCATGGACACCACGATCCGGAACCTCGACGAGCGTGTGTACCGCGAGCTCAAGGCATGGGCGGCGCGGGAAGGAAAGACCCTCGGCCAGGCCGTGAACGAGGCGATCCGCGCCTACCTGGCGGGAACCGGCGTCCGCCGCGGGACCCGTAGCCTCGAGGAGCTCCGGCCGGAACCGTATCCGGAAGGAAACGAGCGCCTTAGTGAAGAGATCGATGCGGTCGTTTACGGCACCTGAGTGATCCTTCTCGACACGAGCTTCGTGGTCGCGTTCCACAATCAGCGCGACGCGCATCATCGAGCGGCGAGCGAGGTCTTCCCCCGAGTCGTGAGGGGTGATTGGGGCGGCATCCTGCTGCTGGAGTACGTATTCCTAGAAGTCGTGACCGTACTCGCCGCGCGGCGAGACCTGGCGACTGCCGTGTCCGTCGGTGAGATCCTGCTGGGAGCGCGGGAGATCGAGCTCGTACCCTGCTCCCCGATCTTTCTCTCGACCTATCGATTCTTCCGCGAGCAGGACCCGTCGCGCATGAGCTTCGCGGATGCGGCCATCGTGGCCGTCGCCCGTGATCGCGGCGCCAAAGCCATCGCCACGTTCGACGCGGACTTCCGCGACCTGCCCGACGTGGAGATCGTCCCGGGGTATTGAGACAGCGACCCGGCGTCGGGGCATGCCTTCGATACGCCGCTCGCCACGGGGTCGCCGCTGTTCGCTGCAACGATATGGCCGCGTGCCGGCGTTTCAGGTGTTATTGCCGAGACCATGAGTCCCTCGCGATTCCTTCTGCCGGTGCTTCTCACCCTGACGATGGGATGCCGAGCGGGCGAGGGCGCGGGCACCGAAGCCGAGATCGCCATGTTCCGCGGCGGGCCCTCCCACCACGGCGTCGTCCACGGTGAGGCGGGCGCGGCGTACGGCGGGCTTCTCTGGAAGGTGCGGGTCGGGTCGCCGGTCCGCTCTTCCCCCGTGGTCGCCGACGGGATCGTCTACATAGGGGCCTCCGACGGAAAGCTTCGCGCGATCGACGCGACGACCGGCGAGGTCGAGTGGGCGGTCGATGCCGGCGCCCCGATCGATGCCGCGCCCGCTGTCGCGGGCGAGCTCGTCCTCGCCGCGAAGCGGGGTGGGGAGTTCCTGGCCTTCGCGCGCGCCGACGGTGCGGTGCGCTGGCGGGTCCGTGCGGGACCCGAGCTACCGCTCGCCTGGGAGGGGATGAGCGGAGATCTGTACACGGCTTCGCCCACCGTGGCGGGGGAGCTCGCGATCTTCGGCGGCGGCGACGGCAGCGTGACCGCGATCGAGCTGCCGTCGGGCGACGTGCGGTGGCGCTTCGCGACCGGCGGTCGCGTCCGGAGCTCGCCCGCGGTCATGGGCGGCGTCGTCTACGCCGGGAGCGCCGACGGCTCGCTCTACGCGATCGCGCTCGAGGACGGGCGCGAGCTGTGGCGCTTCGACACCGAAGGCCGCCGGCTCGATTCCTCCCGCTACGGCTACGACCGCCGGACGATCACCTCTTCCCCCGCTGTCGCGGACGGCGCCGTCTTCTTCGGCTCGCGCGACGGCTCGCTCTACGCCGTCGACGCGGCGACGGGCCGGCTCCGCTGGCGGGTTCTCCACGACGACACCTCCTGGTCGATCGCCTCGCCCGCGGTCGTCGACGGGCTCGTCCTCGACGCCTCGTCGGACGCCTGGTTCTTCCATGCCGTCGACGCCGCCACCGGGCGCGTCGTGTGGCGCGTGGACACGGAAGCGCCGATCTGGCCCTCGCCGGTCGTGGCGGGAGGGATTGCGTGGTTCCTGACGTCGACGGGAGAGCTCTGGGGGGTCGACCCCGGGACGGGCGCGGTGCGCGAGCGCGTCCATCTCGGGGAGCGCACGAAGTCCTCCCCGTGGATCGAGGACGGCGTCCTCTACGTGGGGACCGACGAGGGTAGCGTGCTCGCCGTCCGGCTCGTCGCTCCGCCGGGACTCGCGCGCGCGGTCTACTGGGACCAGTCGACGGAGGAGCTCAACGGCGTCGCGGCCTCGGAGACCGTGCGCGACTTCTTCGCCGCGCGCGGCTACCGGGTCCTCGGCGCGGACCCGCTGGCGGCGTTCCTCGCCGCGCGCGCCGCCGACCGCGCGCCCTCGGTCGTCGTCTTCGCGCAGGACCAGTTGCCGGAGGGTGTCGGCGCGCTGCCGCCCGAGATGAGCGTGGCGGCGCCCCTCCGCAGGTACCTCGACGCGGGCGGCAAGGCGGTGTGGCTTGGGCTACCGCCGCTCATCTGGCCCGCCGGCCCCGGCGGGCGCGCGTACTCGACGATCGACCGCCCGGCAACCCGGCGGCTCCTCGAGGTGGATCACTCCCCCGCTTTCTTCGACGCCTACGGGACGACCGTCACCGACGCCGGCCGGCGCTGGGGCCTCGAGGGCGGCTGGCTGTCCCGCTGGGCGGCGGACACCTCGGGCGTCGAGGTCCTGGCGCTCGACGAGAACGGGCACGCCGCCGCGTGGGTGAAGACCTACGGCGGTCCGCCCGGCAGCGGCTTCGTCCGCCTCGAGGCCGACGGCCGCGACCCCGCGCGGCTCGCCCTCGTCGCCGCAGTGGCGGAGCGCTTCCCGCCGGGGCCGGGGGAACCATGAGCCGGGGCCAGCACGCGTGGTTGTGGGCTACGGTCCTGTGGATTCCGCTCCCGACTCCGGCGGCGGCGCAGACGGCGGACCACATTCCGATCGCGCTCCAGTACGTCGCGGCGCAGGAGCGGGTGATGGAGGCGGACGCGGACACCGCCGACGTCGATTCCCTGCTGTCATTCGTGACCGACGACTTCACGTACGTTCATCCCGCGATGGACGGGCGCGTCGATGGGAAGGCCTCCGCCCGGGCCGAGATCCTGTCCCATCTGAGGGAGACGGGCGACCCCACGATCCGCGTCTCGACCGCGATCGAGAAGGGCACGATCGTGACCCTCGTCGCCCAGACGTCGTTCCGCACGCGCGAGGGCCAGACGGTGAGCCGGGAGAACACGATCGTGCTCGTGTTCCGCGACGGGAAGATCGCTCTTCGCGACGACTTCTAGGCGGAACGAACGCACCGGGGTGGAAGGAACCTTTCCAGGAGGCCGACATGACGGTTCGTGCGTACGTGACCTTCGAGGACGCGCAGAACCCCGCCATCGCCGTCGGCGATGCGGACAACCACGACTCTCCCCCGCCCGGTCGCCCGCTGGCCGACGACCTGGCGCGGGGCCTGCAGGACGGGGGCCTGTCTCCGAGCTACCCCGTCTCGCAGTGGGAAGCCTACGGCTGGGAGTTCACGATGCGCGCGGAGGGGCGCGACGTGTGGTTCATGCTCCAGTCGACCGCCTGGCCCGCCGGTCCAGACTCCCCGAGCGACCCCGCCGGCGAATGGCTCGTGCTGTCCGATGCGCCGCGAGGCGTCCTGGAGAAACTCCGGGGCGTCCAGTTCGAGAAGCAGCACCAGAAAGCGATGAGCGTGCTTGCCTCGGTTCTCGCGCAACCTCGCTTCACCAACGTCCAATGGTTCACCAAGGCGGAGTTCCAGGAGGGCGCGGGAGCGCCGGGGCCGTAGCCGCCGCACTGCCGTGGTAACCGCTCTCTGTATCTGGGCTGCGAAGTGGGGAGTTTTTGCAGGTGGATAAGTGTCTCGACGCGCCGCTCGTCACAGCTTCCCGTGCGGACGCCCTCGACAGTCGGGTGTTCGTCCCCAGGGACTGGCACCCGTCGCTGAAATGAGGGAGCCTCGTTGTCTATTACGGATAGACGGACGATGCGAAGAATCTTCATTGTTGCCATTGCACTAGTCGTGCTCTCGGCTCTCTGGGTCTGGCTACGAGACGGAGAGTTTTGGCAGATGGATAAGTGTCTCGACGCTGGCGGTAGGTGGAATTACGAGACCAAGGTCTGTGAAGGTGCCCGCTAGAGCACCATTCACTCTTGCCGCCGCCCTCGCCCTGGCGATCGCGGCCCCGGCACGCGGCACAGGAGGGCGTGACGATCCATCGCGGCGACGAGACGCCGGAATGGCGCGCGTCTCCGGCCCCCTCGTTCGCCCCCCTCTACGGCGACCCCGCCGCGCCCTAGCCCTTCGCCTTTCTCATGCGGATGCCGGCCGGCAGGACGATGGAGCCCCACACGCACACACGGGGAGTACCTGACCGTGCTCTCTGCACCCTCGACATGACATTCGAGGCTGGGGGCGATTGGGTCGACCTGCCGCGGGGCTCGGTGATCGCGATCCGCGCTGGTGTCCCGATGTGGGCGAAGACCGAGGATCGCTCCCGTAGGACGGGTCCCGATCGGTTGCGTCGGCCCGTCCGAGTGGCGCTGCGCGCCGGCCGAGGCTCCGTGAGATGAAGCTTCGCCCCCTCGTGACCTTCGAGGACAGTCAAACCACGGCCGAGGCCAGCCGGACCGCCGCGGGGTGGCCCGCCCGGCCGTCGCGCGACGTCGACCCCGACGACTACGATCCCGACATCTGGGACGCCGCACCCCCCGGTCGCGAGCTCGCGGAGGACCTCGCGCGCGGCCTGCAGGCCGGCGGCCTGACCCTCGCCTTCCCTGTCTCGCAGTGGGAAGTCGACGGCTGGGAGTTCACGGTCGAGACCGGCGGGCGAAAGGTGTGGTTCATGCTGCGGGCCTCCGACGAATGGCTTCTGATCACCGACACGCCGAGGAGGTTCCTGGAGAGGCTCCGGGGCGCCACGTTCGAGGAGCAGCACGGGAAGGCGTTGGCGATCCTCGCCGCGGTCCTCGCGCCGCCTCGATTCACGAACGTCCGGTGGTTCACGAAGGACGAGTTCCGGAGCCACGAGCGGGGGAAGGCCGGTCCGCAGCGGTGAGCATCCGGCAGCGGGTGATGGCGCTCTGGCGCGGCCGGCGGACGAGGCTCGAGCGGAACCATGCCGTCCTGCGGCGCGCGGCGGAGGAGATCGGCCGCGAATTCGAGGCGAAGTCCTACGAAGAGCTGCGGGACCACGGGGCGGAGGACTTCGACTCCGACCGGATCGTCGAGGGGGTGCGAGTCCACTACAGCGGGGAGGCGTACCGGACGCTCGCCAACGGCGACCTGGCGTTCAACATCGACGTCAGCGGGCTTCCCACCAGAGGCGGGGCCCGGCCCTCCTATCATTTCTACAAGCGGCCGGACGGGTCGGTTTATTACTGAGGCGCCCCGAGCGCTCACATTCTGAGGAGACAACCACATGGGGTTCCTTCAACGCTTTCTGGATGGTTTCTCGGGTAAGTCGAGGAAGCGGCTACCCATCGAGATGGCGCTCCTGGGCGCGCCGGAACATCTCGTGTCGGAGGTCAGGCGGATGTCCGACGTGGAGCAGGAGGAGGCATTTCTGCGCTTCGTGGAAGGCAAGCACGCGTGCGTGCTCGATTGGAAGGCACGGCGCGATGACATCTACGCCGGGTTGCAGCCTCTGCTCTCTCCGGAAGAGCTGCGGCTGCTTCCGCTGGCGGAGCAATTGCCCGCCGATCCCGCAGGTACCATCGCCGCTCTTCGACAGGCCTTATCCGGGTCTGGGCGACGGTTGGTTCACACCGAGTCATACGGGGATTTCAGCGTGCTCGTGCTGGTGCCGAAAGACAAGGAGCAGGAGTTCATCGTGAGCGTCGGGCCGTGGTTGATCGAGGACAGCAGCTAATCGATCCGGGCTCACCAGTCCACGAAGATCCCGACGTTCGCGAACCCGAGCGACCGACCGCCGGGATCGACCAGCCGGATCCTGCCGCTTTCGATCTGGCCGGAGAAGACAACGTCCTGTCCGTGCTCCGCGACCGCTGGCGAAACAAAGTCCAGCCGATCTCCGGTCTGGCCATACACACCGAACCGGCGCGATCGTCCGACCTGCCCCGCGCATGAGTCCAGCCCCATTTCGTAGACCCGGTAGTCCGGCTCCATGATCAGGAAGCCGCACCAGTAATCAACCGGGGCTCCGTTCAGCTCGACCAGGGAGTACACTCCGCCGAGGGGCTCCTCTAGTCCGCCCACGCGCCGGAGGCGAGGAGTATGCGAAACGAACTGGCCTGAGAACTCCAGCTCGTCGGCGAAACCGGTCACGACGAGCGAGGATCCCACCAGCCTTCCCTCGAACGTGAAAGCATCAGGCTCTGTCTCGGCCACGGCCGGCACGAGGAATCTCCACCGATCGCCCTCGATCCAATAAACGCCAGTCGCGTTCGGCCTGCTGAGGACGTGCCCGTCGCAGGCGTGGACCTCGAAGGCCACGTCGAAGACGCCGAAGTCGGGGTCGAGCGTGAGGAAGCCGTTGTCAACGAAAAAATGACAGTCGGAGACCCCGCCGTCCCGTTGCGGGAGTGGCCCGAGGTCGACGGGCAGCGGAAGGCCTTCGTATGCGGTGAGCGCGAGCTCGCCTCCTAGCCGTATCTCCTGGATTTCCGTCGGGCCCCCCTCACATGCGAAGAGGGCGAACGCGAGCGCGAGCGAACGTGGGACCGCCGCGCGCGTCATCGGTGAAAGACGTAGAAGCTTCCGCAGCCGCGGATCGCGAGGTGGTCGGCGGTGACGGCCGGGTCGCCGCAGAACCCGTAGTCGAACGGGTCCGGCAGGATCCGCTCCCGGATCGCCCCGGTTGCGGCGTCGAGGACGTAGATGCTCGTGGTGCCGAATTCGTGGCCCACACGAACGTAGAGCAAGCCTCCCTCGACGGCCGGTGCACCGACGTCGCGCTCGAAGGTCGTGCGCCACGCCACACCGCCGTCGGCGATGCGGACCGCGAAGCAGGCCGAGCCGGAGCACGCGAGCGCGTGCTCACCGTCCTCGGAGATATCCGGGGGAGAACCCGATTCGATCAACGCCTCCCATACGACTTGGCCTGTCCCCGCATCCATCGCCGTCCAGCCGGTCCGGGATCCCAGGATCACGAGCGAACCGGGGATCGCGAGCCAAGATCCGAATGCGGTCGGCTGCGCCCAGACTCGTTCTCCCGTCGCCGGCTCCCAGCACTCGACGTAGGCCAGGATCTCGCTGCAGACGAGCTCCGCGCTCGCCGCCAGCACGACGTTCCCGCTCCCGATCAGTTGCCTCGTCCAGCGGGTCGCGCCGGTCACGGGGTCGAAGGCCATCACGGTTCCCCCCTCCGACGCGTAAAGCCCGTTCGGCGCCGACGCCGCCAGCGTTTCGTTGGGAACACCGTCGCGTTGCCAGAGAGGTTCGCCGTCAGCGGCCTTCAAAACCGCCACGCCATCCATTCGCGCGATCAACACGATGTCGCCCACCAGTTCGTACTGCGGTCCCGCCAGACCTCCAAGGCTTCCCCGCACCCAGAGCCATTCCCCCGTCGCGGGATCGAGGGCACCTACACCCTCGGGGCCCGACATGTAGAAGCGCTCGGCACCCGCTCGAAGGTGGTGGCTCCGGTGGTAGCCCGACTCCACGCGGATCGGACGGCGGGACTCCACGCTGTTCGGGGGCAGGACGATCCGGATGGACGTCGTGTCGGCCACCGGAGGCGGCTGGTAGAGTCCCGTGGCCTCGATCGACGCCTTCCCGAGCACGTATCCCCTCCCCAGGGGCGGCACGACCTCCAGCTCCAGCTGGACGGCGTGGCTGGACTGCAGCCCGATTTCGAATCCGACCAGGAACCGGCCCTGGGCGTCCGTCATTCCTCCCCTTTGTTGCATGGGACAGCCCTGATCCGGCTCGACGAAGCAGATCGCCGACACATTGACGAGAGCTTGCGGGACTACGTTTCCCTCTGGGTCCGTGACCACGCCGGCTACGATCGCTTCGACGTGATCCACGGGTTCGTCCATGGGCGGGCCGGTGACAGGCGGATCCCCGCAGCCGGCGGCCCCGGTGAGAACAGAGAGAAGAGTGAGGACGACGCCCCTTGCCATGGTCCTTCCAAAGGTCCGACCTACTCGATCAAACGACGGGGAGGAGACGTCGGTTGAACACGGCTCTTTTTGTCGACTGCGGACAGCGGGACTCGCGCGCCCTTCGTCTCTACAGAACGCTTCCCACCAGGGCTCCCAGGAGTCCGCCGGTGACGACCCACCCGGCGCGCGTCGCCGCCGCGTTGTGCGACGCGTATCCTCGTGACCTCGTGCGTGCCTTCCGACTCCCTCTCGCCTTCCTCGCGGCTCTCCTCGCCGCCGCACCGGCCCTTGCCCAGCCCTGCGTGGGATTGCCGTTCGAACCGGGAGAGCAGGGCGTAGGCGCGGCGGTCGAGACGGAGACGGGATACACCCTCATGGCCGGGTTCTACGGTGGTTCGTCCCCCGCCCTCGCCTGGCGGGCGCACGTGGGCGCCGTAACGCGGGACTTTCCGGGCTCCTTCCCGGACGAGTTCGGTCCCGCGCTCGGCGCGGGGCTCGCCTGGGTGGGCGCGAGCCGGGCCTTCTGTCCCGCGATCGGCGTCGACTACTTCGACGAGGATCCGGAGGCCTTTTCCGTCGAGCCCGGCGACTCCGACCGCGACGTGACGGTCCTCTCGCTCGGCTGGGGCGCGGGATTCTCCACTCCCCCAGACTCGACACGTGCGTTCGGCGCGATCGTCCACCTCGTCCCGCAGATCCGCTGGGTGCGGACCGCGGAGAGGTTCGGCAAGGTGGAGCGCTCCGAGACGGACCGTCAGCTCGCGTTCGAGGCGGGCGTCACGGCCTTCGGACGCCGTCTCTGGGCGGGCGGCGGCGCGCGGGTCCGCTACCGGGAAGAGAACGACTACCCACTCGACGCGGTGCTCCTCGTGCGCGGGGGCGTGCGGTGGTGACCGGTCACCCGCCCCGGTAGATCGACTCGTCCCCGCTCCGTAACCGGCCGGCCCTCTCCTCGTCGCCTTCATCCCGGCGGTCTGGAACACCCCCCGACCCGGCAGGAGCCTGGAGCGAGCGGCCTCTGGTGTGGCCAGGAGCGTGGATTTGAAGGCCTTCACCCCGACAGGAGAGCATCCCGTGACTCGAGTTCCCCCTCTGGCACTGGCGTTCGCCCTGGCGATGACGATCGCCTATGCACCCGACCGTTTCCCACGATCGGACCCCTCCACGGCGGCCGACGAGCTGAAGGGCCTCTGGAAGGCGAAGCTGCGATTCGGGCCGGACGCTCGTGGTCCGCTGGTGATCCGGCGGGAGGCGACGACGTACTCGGCCGACATGATGGGACGCCTCCTACCCGTGCGCGTGGACGGGGACGAGCTCTCCTTCGAGCTGCCGCGCGGGGAGGGGGCGTTTCGGGGAATGCTGCAGGACGACCGCACCATCCGCGGCGTGTGGATCCCTCCCGGGTCGCCGGCCATGGGCGGGCGCGCGTCCCCGGTGGTCCTGACGTCCGAGGGAGCCGACCGCTGGGGCGGCGAGGTCGTGCCGTTCGAAGACACGTTCACGTTCTATCTGCTGATCCGGGAGCGGCCGGACGGCTCGCTGGGGGCGATCCTCCGAAACCCCGAGCGCGACTTCGGCGCCCTGCTCGGCGTCGAGCGCGTGGTCCGCGACGGCGCGGTCGTGAAGCTCCTCGGGAGGAGTCGAGGGGAGACCGAGGAGCGGGAGATCGTGCGCGGGTCGTACGACGCGGAGAGCGACGTCCTGAGCCTCGCGTTCCCGATGCGCGGCGGCACGTACGACTTCCACCGCGAAGACGACCAGAGCGACTTCTATCCGCGCGGCCTGAATCCGGCGCGCTACGTCTACCGGCCACCGCTCGCGCGCGACGACGGCTGGCCCACGGGGACGCTCGAGGAAGCCGGCATCGACCGCGACACCGTCGAGCGATCCATCCAGAAGATCGTCGACATGCCCATGGACTCTCTCGGAGTCCCGCTGATCCACGGCCTGCTGATCGCGCGGCACGGGAAGCTCGTGCTGGAGGAGTACTTCCACGGCGAGCACCGGGACCGGCTCCACGAGACGCGCTCGGCGGCCAAGAGCGTGACCGCCACGATCGTCGGCGCCGCGATCCAGGCAGGCGAGCCGCTGGAGATCGCGACCCCCGTCTACCAGGTCATGAACGGCGGCGCGTTCCCAGCGGATCTCGAGGCTCGAAAGCGCGCCATGACGCTGGAGCACCTCCTGACGATGTCCTCCGGGTACTACTGCGACGACTCCGACCCCGAAGCTCCGGGCCGAGAGGACGGGATGTGGGATCGGGAGGAGCCGGACTTCGTCCGCTACACGCTCGCCGTGCCCATGGCGTTCGCGCCGGGCGACACCGCGATCTACTGCAGCGCGAACCCGAACCTCGCCCTCGGCGTAGTGGCGCGGGCGGCGGGGGAGTTCCCGCTGTACCTCTTCGATCGCCTGCTCGCGCGACCGATGCGGATCGAACGCTACGGATGGACCATGGACCCCGGGGGAAATCCCTACGGAGGTGGCGGAGTCCAGTTCCTGCCTCGCGACTTCCTGAAGTTCGGCCAGTTGATGCTGGACGACGGGATGTGGCAGGGGCGACGGATCCTCAGCAGCGCGTTCGTGGAACGCGCCTCGTCGCCGCTCTACCGGATGGGGGACCGCGGCTACGGCTATCTCTGGTGGGGCGCCGACATGCCGTACGGCGGGGGTACCGTGTCCACGTTCTCCGCCCTCGGCGCCGGCGGCCAGAACCTGACGGTGATTCCCGAGCTCGACCTGGTGATCGCGGCCTTCGGCGGAAACTACGCCAGCCGGGGCTGGCAATACATGCAGGCCGAGTTCATTCCGGAGCTGGTTCTGCCGGCGGTTCGATAGGGGGCGCGGGGCATCGCTCCGGCGCGCAGTTTCGCGTCAGAGTGGCTCGAACCGAGGAGCCTGGGGAACCAGACGGAAGGTTCCGGAAAGCTCGATCGTCTTCTCTCCCGTGAACCCCGTGGGATCCGGGCACGTCGGCCCCCCGCAGGTCGGTCGCGCGACGACGTGGAACGATCCGCGGACCTCGCTCGAGGACGACGCGTCGATCTCGATCGTGCCCGAGCTGGCCGCGAACGTCGCCGGGCCGTCCTGCGACATCCGGATGTAGAAGAGCCAGAACCCCCGCTGGAACGGGCCCGGTCTCTCCACGGTGTAGGAGCCTGCCGGTGGGATCACGCCATCGTGCCAGATCCCGAAGATGCTCTGGTCCTCCGACTTCCCCACGCCGTGGGAAACGAACTGGAAATTGCCTCCCCAGCCCATCCGGACGTCGGCGGTGCCACCGAACCCGCCGGTCCCCCGGAACATCGATCCGTCGACGACTCCCTCGAGCAGCCCGTCCTGCGGGTCCAGCTCCGGGAATGCCGGCCCGGCCGGCGAGCTACCGCACGCGGCGACCAGGAGGCCATACGGGACGATCGTTCGGAATAGACGGCTCATGCTCGGCAAACTACTCCTTGCGTAGGCCGGTTTACACCCCCCGAGCGCGGCGGCTCATGTAGATTGACCGAGGATTCCAGGAGGTTTCATGGCGCTGGAGATGCGTCGGCAATGCGAAGCATGCGGGACCGCCCTGCCGGGGGACGGCACGGCGTACATCTGCAGCTACGAGTGCACGTTCTGCGAGCGGTGCGCCGCAGCGCGGGAGCACGTCTGCCCGAACTGCGGCGGCGAGCTCGTCCCGCGGCCGCGAAGGAGAAGCGATGGCTGAGCATCTGGCGACGGTGTCGTGGGAGCGGCGGGGCGAGGCGTTCGTCGACAACCGCTACAGCCGCGCCCACGAGTGGAGCTTCGACGGCGGCCTGACGGTTCCGGCCTCCGCTTCCCCGCACGTCGTGCGGCCGCCCATGTCCGACCCCCATGCGGTCGATCCCGAAGAGGCATTCGTGGCCTCGATCGCGAGCTGTCACATGCTCTGGTTCCTGTCGCTCGCGGCGAGGCGCGGCTATCGCGTCGAGTCCTATCGGGACGAGGCGGTGGGGATCCTGGAGAAGAACGCCGAAGGCCGGCTCGCGATCACGACCGTGACGCTGCGCCCCCACGTGGTGTTCGCGGCCGATCTCGCCCCCGCTCCCGACGTCCTCGACGAGCTGCACCACGGCGCGCACCACGAGTGCTACATTGCGAACTCTGTCCTGACCGAGATCCGGGTGGAGGCGACGACCGCTACCGCTTGACGGTAGGTAGGAGTGGGGCGCCGGCTTCCATGATCTCGGAAACCGGCGCCCCGGACCCTATGCGCCCGCCATCCTCCGCGCTTCGCCGCGCACGTACGACAGCGGGAAGCTGAGCTGGTTGAACTCCGCCACCTGACGGATCAGCTCCGCGGCCGCCTCCTGATCGCCGGCGGCCTCGTGTGCCCGCGCCGTGAGGAGCAGGACCCGCGGGTCCTGGTCGTTGGCCTGCTCGAAGTGAGCGACGGCCTCGGCGCCCTTGCCCTCGGCCAGCGCGATCCGGCCCATGAGCTCGTGGTCCTGCCTCAGCTCGAAGGGCACGGCCGGCTCCTGGACTGCTGCGTGGTACGCTGCCGCCCTTTCCTTCGCCTTCGCCAGGTCGTCGGACGCGAGCGCGACCAGGGCCTCGTTGTAGATGTGGTTCCGGCGCGTCGCCTCCTTGATCCCTTCGGGGACGTCGGCCTTCTCGATCGCCTCGACCGCCGAGGCGAAGCGCGCCGCCGCGCCTTCGACGTCGCCCAGATCGAGGAGGGTGCGGCCGATCAGCGCGTCGTCGCCCGAGATCGTCGTCCAGTCGTTCTTTCTCTCCGAGATCGCGCGGCGCTCTGCCAGAACCTCCATCGCGCGTGCGCGGTTCCCCTCGTGGAGCCAGGCGGCCGCCTTCCATAGGAGCGCGTTGGTCCGCACCCCGTCGTTCGGCGCCTCTGCGAACATCTGGTCCGTCGTCGCGCGGGCTTGGTCCCCCTGCCCCAGGAACATCTGGTTGTGGGCGATCCCGATATAGGAGGCATTGAACGTGGAGTCCGCCTCGAGCGCCTTCCTGTACTGCACGATCGACTCGTCGAAGCGGCCCATCTTCATCAGGAACTCGGCGTACGAGTCGTACGGGTTCGGCTCGGACGGCAGGACCTCGATGTACTTGCGAAACGCCTGCTCGGCCTCGTCGAAGCGTCCCGCCGCGCGCGCGGCGTAGCCCATGTTGTTCCACGCCTGGCTGAACCTGGGGTCGATCTCGACCGCTTTGCGGTATTCGGCGATCCCGGCGTCCCAGTCCTGCCGCGCGAATGCGAGCTGGCCGGCAAGGGCATTGTGGGCGCGGACGTCGCCGGGATA
Source organism: Gemmatimonadota bacterium (assembly GCA_035699465.1). Lineage (GTDB taxonomy): Bacteria > Gemmatimonadota > Gemmatimonadetes > JACCXV01 > JAHWKZ01 > JAICNR01. The sequence continues at coordinate 10,673 of DASSPT010000038.1, read as the reverse complement.
CTTCTCGACCAGCTCCCGGAGGAGCGCGAGCTGCTCGTTGCCCCGGCCGTCGACTCCCGCCTGCGCGACCTGGATCAGGAGACGTTCGCCTTCCGAGGCGTGATCGATGCTGGCGACGGCCTTCTCGAGATTCTCGAAGAACTCCTCGGGAGACGGCGCGGTGTTGGCGAGGAGGAGGTAGGCGTACGCGAAATTCGGGTCCTTCGCGACCGCCTCCTCGAGGAGCGGCCGCGCGTCGAGCGCCCGCAGGTTCTCCGACATCGTGCGAGCCTCGAGGAAGAGCTCGCGCGCCTCGTCGGACGTGGTGGTGACGGGAATCTCGGCGCTCGAGACTTCCGCCGAAGCGGAGTCGGCGCCGGCCTGCGCGTCCTGCGTCCGCTCGCACGCCGCGAGGAACGCGACCAGGACGACGGGCAGCCACAGGGATGTTCGTGGAATGGCGGGTCTTCTCATGGAGGTCTTCTCCCCCTTCGGCGCCCGAGTCTTTCGAAGACGGGTGCGTCAGCAATTGGGGTTTGCGAGCCAGCGCCGGGGTGCGCGGGCTTCGTCCCCGAGGACCGCCCGCATCGAGCGCATGTTCAACGTCTCGGATCGCGAGAAATCCAGGAGCAATCAGGCGAGAAGATGCTCGTGCGTGGGGATCGGCCAGCGCTCTGCAGCCGGCCGTCGCGCTGGTGCGGTCACCGCGACCGATTGCGCGGCCACACGCCGAACGTGACGGCGATCATGCTTTTAATCCGGCGAGGTGGGCTCGCCCTCGTTCAATCGCGCTACGAGCCGGCCGCTCCCGTCGAAGCCGCCCGCGGGGACGTAGCTACCCCGGCCGGCGTGCCGGAAGGCCCGGAGCGCGATGCCCGCCGTCCCCGACTCCTTGAGCACGACCACGACGGGGCTCCCCTCCTCCGGCTCGACGATCCACCCGGATAGACGCCCCTGCGGGACGAACTCGTCGACGACCCTGTGCTCCTCTAAGCCGTCGCGGACGAGGACGACCCATCGATGGCCGTCTTCCCAGAGTGGCTCTCCGTCGGAGCCGATTTCGACGTCCGCGAGGAACTCCACCTCCTCGAGCGCCACGTCGCCGTCGAGGTCCGCGCGCGCGCCCGAAATCCTCACGCTGGGAAGAGGGAGGGAATCCGCGGTGCTGTCCTGTTGCCGTTGCCGTTGTTCGGGCCCGGGGGAGGACCCGGATGGATCGTCCGAGCTCCGGGGTTCGCAACTCGTGGCAAGAAGCACGAGCGAGCCAACGGCGGCGAATGCGAGGGAGCGATCCGACATCGTCCCACCTGGGAATGAGGATTCGATTGCCGCGAAGTATAACGCGGGCGCACGCCTCCGACCTTTCCTCTTGTCGGTACATGTGTATTGACAAACTCGCGGGCACGACTACCTTCTCGTCGTGACAACCAAGACGGGGCAGTTGCAGGTACGCGTGACCACGAAGCAGAAGGCGGCCATCAGGCGGCTTGCCCGACGCGCTGGGCAGAGTGTCTCCAGCTACGTCCTGTCGCGCGTCCTCCCCGACGAACGGGTCCGCTTCGGCGAGATCCTTCGTTCCCTGCAGGAGGAGAGCGAGCGGAGTTTCGCACTAGCCGAGCTCAGCGACTTTCTGACATGCCTCGGTCCGTCCGAGTTTCGCGACGCTGTGGGAGAGGCGGAGATCGGGGCGCTGGCTCCGCTGGCTGCGAATTACGTGGCGGCGATGGTCGAGCAGGCGGCCAGCCGGCTGGGAGTCGACCCGCCGGATTGGACGTCGGACGTCGAGCCGCTCTACGAGCCCCACTTCGCGGTTCCCTTCCGAAGCTTGCGTCCGCACCTCCTGCGATCGGCGCCAGTCGCGTTCAAGCGCCGGAACATCTTCGTCGATTCGTCGGCCGGCGATCGCGTATGAAGCCCGTGGGAATCAAGCTGACGAAGGCGGATATTCGCCGATTGTTCGAGCTGCTCGATGCCGAGCTCTCGGCCCAGGGGATTCAGGGAGAGCTGTACCTGGTCGGCGGGGCGGTCATGTGTCTGGCTCTCGATGCGCGCGACTCGACGCGGGATGTGGACGCCATGTTCCGCCCGGCCCGGGCCATCAGGGAAGCGGCCGTGCGTGTGGCCTCGAAGGCGGGCGCGCCCGAGACCTGGCTGAACGATGCGGTGAAGGGCTACCTGAGCCCGCGCGGAGAATTCGACGAATTCCTGGATCTCCCCAACCTCAAGGTCTTCGTGGCCAGGCCGGAGTATCTGCTCGCCATGAAGTGCGCCTCCCTGCGCCTCGGCGAGGAGTTCCACGATCTGGACGACGTCCGCTACCTCCTCCGCTACTTGAACATCGCGAAGGCTGACGATGCGCTCGCCATCGTGGGGCGGTACTTCGAGGAGGACCAGCTCCTCCCGAAGACCCGCCTCGTCCTCGAGGAACTGCTCGGTGGTCGGTGACAGCCGGGTCTTGACGCTAGCGCGCTTCGATCGACACCGGACCGTTCGTGGTGACGACTCGGACGAGCGGGCCGCCGCCTCCCAACTCGACGCGGAAGCGCCGGCCGTCCTGCCCGGGCTCGAGCCGGGCCTGGAGCGGGATCTCGGTGTCGAAGGGGCCATGCTCGGTCCCGGTCTCGAGGACGGCCGCGTACCCGGCTGGAATCCGGATCGAGATCGGGCCGTTCCGAGTCTCGGCGTCGAGCCCCGCCCCTTCCCACGTCGTCCCGCCCAGCTTGACCCCGATGGGACCGTTCTGGGCCCGCGCGGTGACGTCGCCGCCGACGTCCGCGAGGTCGATGGGGCCGTTGCGGGTCTCGAGCCGGATCGTTCCGGTTACTCCGCGCACGGCTAGCGGCCCGTTGTTCGAGGTCGCCTCCAGGTTCCGCTCGCGGGGCACGTAGACGTAGTAGACCACCGTCCACTCCTCGCCATCCGGTCCGAACGCGCGCCCGCCGCCCGGCGTCAGCTCGATCCGCACCGCGCGCGCGATCACGCGCGCCCCTTCCTCGCTGTCGGCGTGCGCCTGGATCCGCGCGTGGACCTCCATCCGTTCCTCGTCCCAGCCCTTGAACAGGACGCCGCCGTTCCGGCCGCCGTCGAAGGCGATCGTCGCCGCCGGGGCGTCCACGGACTCGACCACCACCTCGCAGAAGGTCTCGTGATCGCCGCCGTAGTCGTCGCGCTCGCATTGCGCGAGCCACCGGGCGTCGTCGTCGCCCTCCTGAGCGCGAAGGCTGGCGGGTCCGGGAGGCAGGAGCAGCGGGATCAGGAAGACGAACGCGATGCGGCGCATGGAGTCTCCTCCGATGGGGTTCCGGGCGATCGCTCTCTTCGGATGGGACAGCCGGACGGCCGGATTGGTTGCAGGCCGCGGCCTGGAGGATGGCCGGGCATCGGGATCCTACGTCCATTGGAGTCCCATGGGAAGCGGATGGTGGGACCATCGAGGCCGGTCTCCGGGTACATTGCCCGATCATTCAACCTGGGAGGTGTGGGGTGGATTCGACGAAAGAAAAGCTGTACGAGCAGATCGACGACCTCGAGATCGCGATGATGATCACCAGGCGGCCCGACGGCCATCTCGAGTCGCGAGCGATGGCGACCCAGAAGCATGCCGCGGGCGCGGACCTCTGGTTCGTTTCGCGCGAAGGGACCGCAAAGCTCCGCGACATCGAAGCCGACCCGCATGTCAACCTCTCCTATTACAAGGACCGGACGCGCGAGTGGGTGTCGGTCTCGGGCCTCGCGACGGTCAGCCGCGATCGCGCGAAGATCCGCGAGCTCTACGCGCCCGACTGGAGGATGTGGTTCGGCGAGGAGGGCGATCCGCGCCACGGGACTCCGGACGACCCGCGCATGGTCCTGATCGGCGTCGACGTCCATGCCGCGGTGTTCCTGGAGATGGACAAGCCGCAGCCCGTGGTCCTCTTCGAGCTCGTCAAGGGATGGGTGACGGGCGAAGAGCCGGATCTCGGCGAGATGCACCGCATCGAATAGGTTCGTGGCGTGAGCGCCTCTTCTCCCCCGGACTCGCGGCCGCGGCGCGTCGTCAAACGCATCGCCCAGGTCAGCTTCCTGTTCTTCCTCCTGAAGGGCATCGGCTGGCTGGTCGTCGGCTTCCTCGCCTGGAAGGGACTCAGCTGACGCCCCATGTCACGGACGATCGCGGCCAGCACGATCCTCGTTTCCCTGGTGCCGGCGGCGGTGACCGGGCAGGACGCTGCCCCGACGGAGGCCGCGGTCTTCGCGCCGGGCACGATCTCGGTCGAGGGCGGAAACGTCTATCGCGGGGCCTTTTCCCCGGATGGCCGCGAGTTCTGGTTCTTCCGCAAGGTGACCGAGGGCGAGGAAGACTACCGGATCTTCGTTTCGCGGCTCTCCGGCGGCGGCTCCTGGGGCGCGCTCGAGCGCGTTCTTCTCGGCGGCGAGTACTCGGAGCTCTACCCCTCGATATCGCCCGACGGCGGGCGCATGGTGTTCGCGTCCTATCGGCCGGTGCCGGGTGACACGTCCGACCACCCGAACGCGAACCTCTGGTACGTCGACCGGAACCCGGATGGCTCGTGGGGTACGCCGGTCTTCATGTCGGCGGCGAGCACGCTCGCCAACTACGACAACAACCCGCGCTTTCGCTCCGACGGGGCGATCGAGTTCGGCTCGACGACTCCGGACTGGTCGCGGAACGATCGCTTCGTGATCCGTTGGGAGGGCACGCGGTACGGGCCGCCCGAGCCGGACCCGTTGCTCGACGCCTGGGCGGAGTGGCGTGACGACGTGATCGTCTCGAACGCCACGCTATCGCCGGACGGAACGATCGCGATCCTCGACGTGCGCGAGCGGGACGACGAGGGCCGGCCGGGGCCTAGCGATCTGTGGTTCTCGCGCCTCGAGGACGGCGAATGGTCGGAGCCCGAACGGCTCGGAGCCGGGGTCAACACGCCCGACGACTTCGAGAACTTCGCGGTCTTCTCCCCCGACGGGGGCGAGCTCCACTTCGTGCGCGGCTTCCACCTCTACTGGCGGGTCTCCACCGAGGCGGCTACGGGCGACTAGCGCTCGGGCGCGACGGACCCGTCCGTCCGTTCCAGGACCTCGTAGATGGGACATGACGCCTTGAACGGGTTTTCCCGGCACGAGGCGATCAGATCCTTCAGACCCTGCTCCATCCGCTCGAGATCGCGGATCCGATTGCGCACGTCGACCAGTCGGCGCGCTGCGCGGCGCTCGACCTGGGAGCACTCGGCGACTTCCTGGAGCCGCAGCGAGAGGAGCTCGCGGACGTCCTCGAGCGAGAAGCCGAGCTCCAGGGCGCGGCGGATGAAGACGAGCCGGGTGAGGTCCTCCGGCGCGTACACGCGGTGTCCGGACCGGTTCCTGCGGGGTTCCTCGAGGAGTCCGATCCGCTCGTAGTACAGGATCGTCTGCGGCCCGATTCCGGAGCGCTGCGCCAGCACGCCGCGTGTCATCTCCTCGCCCGGCATGGCGCCGAATACATCCTGTATCGGGCTTTCAGGTCAAGTCGATCCCTTGACATACTGTATGTCACACAGTATAGTATGTCGCATGGCTAAGCAGACTCGACCCACCCCGGGGGCGCCTCCCGACGAGACGATCGAGAAGCTGACCCTCGAGCTCCGGCGGGGTGTGATCGTGCTCGCCTGCCTCAGCCAGCTCGATGAGCCGAGCTACGGCTACGAGCTGCAGCAGCGCCTGTCGGCCCGGGGGATGGAGATCGAGCAGGGGACGCTCTACCCCCTGCTCCGCCGCTTGGAGGAGCAGGGCCTGCTGGGAGAGGAGTGGATCGTCGAGGGCTCGCGCCCGCGCAAGTACTACAGGCTGACGGACGCCGGGAAGCGGGCCCGCGCCGAGCTCGAGGAGCAATGGAACGCGATGTCGGCGGTGCTGGACGCGCTGCTGGCTCCAGAACACGGAGGGTGAGCGATGGATCTGATCGAGCGGTACGTGGAGGCCGTGACTTCGAGCTTGCGCCCCAAACGGCGCCGCGAGGTGGAGCGAGAGCTCCGGGCGTCGATCCTGGACGCCTTGGATGCGCGGGGCGGGTCGCCCGAGAGCGAGGCGGATGTGGCGGCGGTGCTCGCCGACCTCGGCGAGCCGTCGGTCGTCGCCGCTGCCTACGAGCCGGGGAGCCAGTACCTGATCGGCCCCGAACTCTATCCCCTTTTCGGTCGCGTGGTCCGCGTGACGCTGCTCACGCTGGTGGGAGCGAGCGCGTTGTACTTCGCGGTTGCGCTCCTGCTCGGCGGGCAGGCCGAGTTTCGAGCCGGCGATCTCCTGAGGGACACCCTCGAGACCGGGATCGGCGCAGCCATACTCGCCGTCGTCGTGATCGCCGCCGTGTTCGCCTGGCTTCAGCGCTCGGAGGTCGACGTCCCCGCGCGTAGCCGGGCCGGAGGGCGATGGGATCCGCGATCGTTGCCGGCGCGGAGCGGTCCCGATCGGGCGTCCCGCTTCGACTCCGTGATCGGGCTCGTCGCAACCGCGATCGCCCTGGTCATCCTCGGAGGGATCGGTCAGGCGGCCGCGGAGGCTCTGCCGGTCGCGGCGCCGGGCGTGCGGCCGATCATCCGCCACGCGGTCCTGCAAGGGGTGATGGTCCTCCAGGCGGCCGCGGCGCTGTCGGCGCTGGCGCACGCCGTCGCGTTGATCCAGGGGCGCTGGAGGCCTTACACGCGGGCGATGCGCCTGGGGGCGGATGCGCTCGCCGTGTTCGTGTTCGTCCGCGTTCCGGTGGAGCTCGTCGTCCACCGGGCGGCGCTCTTCGAGGCCGACCTGTCGCGCAACTTCGTCCTCTCGCTCGTATTGACGTCGATCGTCACCGGAGCGATCGGAGTGGCGATCATCGTGGTTTTGAGCGTCCGTGCGTGGCGGGGACGCAAGGAGCGCGCGGGGCGGGCCGCCGCGCTCGCGCTCTGAGCGGTGTTCCCTTGACTTGGTCCGGAGAATCGCATTCCCTATGGTGATGGCCGAGCGCCTATCCACCGCCTCCCCGGACGGGGTTTCTTCCGGAACGTAAGACAGGCTACGGATCGGCCTTCCGGTCCGCGGGAGCTTCCTCGGATGGCGCGCGCTACGAAGACGAGCAAGGCGAAAAAGACGAGCAAGGCGGCCCCGAGGGGCCTCGAGACCTACCGCGAGAAGCGGGACTTCGGCAAGACGCCGGAGCCGGCCGGCAAGGTCCGCGCGAAGGACGGCGGCCCGCTGCTCTTCGTCGTTCAGAAGCACGACGCCACGCGCCTCCACTACGACTTCCGGCTCGAATGGGATGGCGTGCTGAAGAGCTGGGCGGTGCCCAAGGGTCCGAGCCTGAATCCCAAGGACCGCCGGCTCGCCGTCCGCACCGAGGACCATCCGCTCGAGTACGGCGAGTTCGAGGGCGTGATCCCCGAGGGCGAGTACGGTGGGGGTCCCGTCGTCGTATGGGATCGCGGCGCCTGGGTGCCCCTCGAGGACCCCGCCAAGGGGTTCCGGAAGGGACGGCTCGCGTTCCGGCTGGAGGGGGTGAAGCTCAAGGGCGAGTGGCGGCTCGTACGCTCGGGGAAGAACGACGGCGACAAGGAGCAGTGGCTCCTCATCAAGAAGACCGACCGCCTCGCGGCCTCCGCCGGAGATCCGCCGATCGTCGAAACCCGACCGGAGAGCGTTCTCACCGGGCGCACGGTGGACGAGGTCGCGAAGAAGCGCGACCGGATGTGGGGCCGTCAGGGGGAGCTGGACCCCGCGACGGGCAAGAAGGGCAAGCGGAAGCGAAGCCTCCGCCCCAGCGCGGCCGAGCTGCCCGGGGCGCGGCCGGGAAAGCTCCCGAAGAAACCGCAGGCCGCCCTCGCGACGCTGGTCAAGGAAGCGCCCGCCGGCGACGAGTGGCTCCACGAGATCAAGCTCGACGGCTACCGGATCCTGGCGAGTGTCGAGGGCGGCAAGGCGCGGCTCGTGAGCCGGAACGGCAACGACTGGACGCAGCGGTTCGCGGCGGTCGCGGACGCCCTCCGGTCGATCGCCGCCACGTGCGCGCTCCTCGACGGTGAGGTCGCGGTCCTCGACGCGCGCGGCGTCACGAGCTTCCACGCGCTCCAGACCGCGGCCTCGATCCCGGCGTCGAAGCTTCGCTACTTCGTCTTCGATCTTCTCCACCTCGACGGCCACGACCTGACGGGCGTGCCGCTCGTGGAGCGCAAGGAGGCGCTGCGGGCCCTCCTCGCCGCCTCGGCGCCGCTCGATGTCGTCCAGTTCAGTGATCACGTCGTGGGACACGGCGCCGAGTTCTTCGACACCGCCTGCGCCTCGGGTGTCGAGGGCATCGTCTCCAAGCGCGCCGCTTCCCGCTACTCCGCCAGCCGCACGAAGGACTGGCTCAAGGTCAAGTGCACGCAGCGGCAGGAGTTCGTCCTCGTCGGGTTCACCGATCCGCAAGGCGCGCGCGCAGGCTTCGGCGCGCTCGTTCTCGCCGTCCACGACGACGGCGAGCTCCGCTATACGGGGAAGGTGGGGACGGGTTTCACGGACGACGATCTGCGCGCGCTGCGGACCCGGATGGCGAAGCTCGAGCGCAAGAGCCCGCCGATCGCCGATCCCCCGCGCGGCGCGGAAGGCCGCGGCATCCACTGGCTGGAGCCGCGCCTCGTGGCGGAGGTCGAGTTCACGGAGTGGACGCCGGACGGCAAGATCCGCCATCCGTCGTTCCAGGGTCTGCGCGCGGACAAGAAGCCTGCCGAGGTCGTGCGTGAGCTTCCCAGCGCGCTCCCGAAGACGAGCGCGTCCGATCGCAAGGCCTCGAACAAAGCCGAGTCCGGAAAAGCCGCGAATCCAGTGGTCGCGGACGTGCGGCTGACGCACCCCGAGCGCGTCCTCTGGCCCGAGGAGGAGCTCACGAAGCGGGAGCTCGCCGAGCATTGGGTGGCGGTCGCCGAGCGCGCGCTCCCGGAGATCGCCCGGCGTCCGCTCACGCTCCTCCGCTGCCCCGACGGTCGGGAGGGCCAGTGCTTCTTCCAGAAGCAGTCTCACGTCTCGATCCCCGACGTCGTCCCGCGCTTCGACCTCGTCGTCGACGGCGAGGACGTCACGTACATGATGGTCGACGGGGAACGTGCGCTGGTCGGACTCGCCCAGGCCAGCGTCCTCGAAGTCCACGTGTGGGGCTCGCGCGTCGATCGGCTCGACAATCCCGACCGCATGATCTTCGACATCGATCCCGGGCCCGACGTCGTCTGGCCGCGCGTGGCGCTGGCGGCGGTCGCGCTCCGCGACCTGCTCGCGGACGCCGGCCTCGAGAGCTGGCTCAAGTCGACGGGAGGAAAGGGGCTCCACGTCGTGGTGCCGATCGAGCGGCGCTCCGGGTGGGAGGAGGTCAAGGCGTTCTCGCGCGCCGTGGCCGAGCGGCTCGCCGCCGAGCGGCCCGACGAGTACACGAGCAAGCTCCCCAAGAAGTACCGCGAGGGCCGGCTCTACATCGACTACCTCAGGAACGACCGCAACGCGACCGCGATCGCCCCCTACTCCACACGGGCGCGCCCCGGGGCACCCGTGGCCGTCCCGCTCGCGTGGGAAGAGCTCGTCGACCATGCCGAGACGCCGATATGGACGGTGCGGACGGTGGCCGAGCGACTCGCGGCGCCCGACCCGTGGGCGGACATCGGAAGCGCGCGGCAGGCGATCACGCGGGCCGCGAGGCGCGCGGTGGAGGGCTGACCCGCGCCGCTCGCCGCCGGGCACGAGCGTTCGGCTGCACGGTTGAACGCGCTGTGCTCCCCCGACGTTCTCCCCCGTGACGATGAACAGGTCCGATTTCCTCCGCACCATACGGCATTCCGCGGTCCTTGCCGCAATCGCCCTGCCGCTTCTTTCCGTGGTTGAGCTCCGGGCGCAGACCCCGGCCGAGGTCGCCGAGGAGATCCTGGCGGCGGACCGCGCGTCCGCCGCCGCGGCTGGGGATACCGGTCTGATCGAGGCCCTCGCCGACATGTTCTCCGCGGACGTCATCGTTCCGGCGCCGGGCGGCGCCTTCCTCCGCGGGAAGGAGGAAGCGGTCGAGGCCCTGCGGGCGAACCCCGCGAATGCCGGAGCGCGGGCCTCGTGGGAGCCGATCCGCGCAGGGGTCTCGGCGGACGGTCTCCACGGCTTCACGTTCGGCTACATGACGGCGCAAGCGGATACGACGCAAGCCCACTTCAAGTACATGACGTACTGGGAGCGACAGCCGGACGGCTGGCGCGCGCGTGCCTGGAAGCGGGCGCCCCGCGAAGCCTTCGAACCGCCGGCCGCCACGATGGATCCCGCGCTTCCCGCCGCGCTCGCCGCTCCGGAGACGGATCCGGACGCGATCCGGGCACACGAGGCGAGTCTGGCCGAGGCCGAGAGCGCGTTCTCGCGGGACGCCCAGTCGATCGGGCTCGCGGCCGCGTTCGCGCGGTACGGCAGCGCCGACGCCGTCAACATGGGCCCCCGGAGCGGACCCTACGTGGTCGGCGCCGAGACGATCGGGCGCCTGGTCGGCGAGGGCGAGCCGGCGGGGGGCAGCTCCGTTTCGTGGGAGCCCGACGAAGCGGTCATCGTGGCCTCGAGCGGCGACCTCGGGATCACGTTCGGCCGCATCCGCTCGAACGATCCCGCGTCGGATTCCCCGCCCTTCCCATTCTTCACGATCTGGCGCCGCGCCTCGCCTGACGCGCCCTGGCGTTACGTAGCGGAATAGA
>DASSPT010000037.1:0-6109 GCA_035699465.1 Gemmatimonadota bacterium | reverse complement strand
TAGCCGTCCGCGGCGTCCCCGACGAGCGCGAGGAAGTCCGGGATCCGCGCGGGCGGAACGCCGTACTTCGTGCGCACCGCCGCCTCGTCGAGAATCGCGTTCCCGCGCCGGTCCATCTGCACCACTCTCTCGCCGGCCACGCACTGGGCGAGATCCTTGTCGGGCGTCCAGATGCAGACCATCTCGACGCGCGGATCGCGTGCCGCGATCGCGGCCGCCGACGCGAGCCCGTCGTCCGCCTCGAGCTCGACCATCGCCCAGACCGCGACTCCCATCGCCCCGAGCGCTTGCTCGAGCGGGGTGAATTGGGCGCGCAGCGCGCGCTCGATCCCCGCGCCGGTCTTGTATCCCGGCCACAGCGTGTTCCGGAACGACTCGATCACGTGATCCGTCGCCACGCCGAGATGCGTGGCGCCGTCTTCTAGCATCCCCAGGACAGTGCCCAGCACGCCGCGCACCGCGCCGAGTGGCGCGTCCTTCCCCTTGTTCCATCGGCGCGCTCCGTAGAAGTGCCGGAACAACTCGTACGTGCCGTCGAGCAGGTGGACGATCACTCGCCGTTTCCGTCGAGGTGCTGCCTTATGGTGTCGTCGATCCACGTCTGGATAGCGCGGGTGTCCAGGCGATTGTTGTTGTTGTGACGCCGACAGTCACGGCCCCCGTCGCTCACATTGGCGATGAGAACGTCGGCGCGATCGGCGCCTGGATTCAGGAAGATGCCCCCGCCGGAGTCTCCGGAGCACACGTAGCTGGGTATGGACCAGAGCGCCCAGGTGTCGTCGACGACTCTGCGCACGATCGAAGTTCTGACCCGCCGCTTTCCATCCCACGTCGCCGCGTCGAGCGGCGCGTCCCTGTCGAGGGGCGTCGTCGTGCCGAATCCCACGATCGTCGTTTGCGCCCCTTCCGATCGATCGAGCGTGCCCGGCTCCGCCAGGGACGCAGGCTCGATCCCCTCGGGCGAGCGTTCGAGGAACACCAGTCCGACGTCGGCGATGCCAGGCTCGAGTGGGGCCACGAGAATCTCGTCCGTCGGGTCGCATTGCGGCGGCGGCGGGCAGGGGGGCATCGACGGGTGGGTGGCCTGTCCGACTACGGGAATCCAGGTCTCCGGGTCCTTCGCATCGGTCGGACTGAAGCTCGCGAACACGCGAAGGGAAGGTGGCAATCCGCCGAGTGCCTTCTCCGGCCCCGTGAAGTGACCGGCAGTCACCATCACCCGATCGCGAATCAGCGTGCCACTGACGAAGCCGCGCAACTGCAGGGGCGTTCCGGAACTGTCGACCCGCCAGACCATGATCGCCCCGACGTTGGGATACCTGTTGGCGAGATCAACGGTTGCCTGCGCCTGCGCGCTCGTTGACACAGGTGGCCCCGCAACCGCGCATGCGATCGCGATGATTCTAGTGGCCCATTTCGACGCCGATCTCACGGCTGATTCGCCAGCCTCCCTGTATCTCGCGGTAGACTCGGACGCGGGCGAGCACGGCCTCCTCTGCCCTGCCGGAAGGCTCGCCGTAGTTCACCATGTTGAACGTGAGGACGGCGATATTGCCCTCTATCTGCACGACCGGGTCGATCATGTCGCAGCGTGGCTCCATGGATGGCAGCGCTGAATGTGCTGAGTGTAAGGGCCCGCAGCGTCGCCGTGGCGTTCGACCCACCCTCGTGGCCCGCGCTGACACTAGATAGAGTGAGTACTTCTTGCCCCTCAGCCCGAACCAACCCTAGCATAGGGGAGACTGTTTATGCGACGGCTCTAACCAAAGGACCAGATATGCGACATTTGAAATTCTTCACCGGGCTGGTCTTCGCGTTCATGCTCCTGACCGCGGGAGAATGCGGGGACGACGATCCGATCACGCCGACGACGACCACGTCGACCAGCACGTCGACGACGGCGACGTCGACCTCGAGCACCGAGTCGTCGACTTCGAGCACCGAGACGTCGACCTCGAGCACCGAGACGTCGACCTCGACCACGAACACGTCGACGACGTCGAGCACCTAGCGGCTCCGGGTGGCCCCGCCCCCGCCTGGGGGCCACCCGACCCTGGAATCCGCTCACGGGATCGATCCCGTCAGGGACCGGGTGCGCTTGCGAGCGCCCTGGTCCTCGCTCTGCTCGCTTCGATAGCCCACGCTCTATCGCTCCCTGCACAGACGATCCAGCTCGACACCGCTCTCACGGTCCAGCGGTCTTCCGAGGTCGTCCGGGTCTCCGCCACGATCCGCAACCGGGGCCGGAATCCCGCCTACGAGGTCCAGGGCGAGTTGAGGGGTGTGGACACGGGGCCGCGGGCGCTGACCGGGGAGCTCCGACCGGGCGGGGAGGCCCGGATCGCCTGGGAGATCGAACCCGGCCGCTTCGGAAGGGAACTGAAGGAGATCGCGGCCCTCCGGATCCGCTATCACGACGCTTCCGGCGCCTGGGCCAGCAGCGTCTCGGCCGTGGGCGCGAAAGTCGACGCCGCCGTCGAGGGACCGGTATGGCCGGACGAACCCCGGGTCGGCGTCACCTGGCGCGAAGGCGCCGCTGGCGGTAGGGCCGTCTGGTGGAGCCCCGCCGAACTCGAGCTCGAGGGCGGCGGGCGCTGGCGGTCCGAGGACGGAGCCGCGACGGCCGAGGGGCGGCTCCGGCCGGCGACCGACATCACCGGCTGGGAGACGACCGCCTACCTCCTCGTTCTACCGGACGATCCCGCCTCTCCGGGAAAGGTCGTTCCGGTCGGGATCGACGCCCGCTCCTTTCGCGCCCTGTGGCGACCGGACCTTCCGCTTCTCGCCGGGTGGGCGGGTCTCTGCATCGTCGCCTGGCTGGCGGCCGCGGCCGTCGCGTTCCGGCGGAGGTGCGGGAACGGGGCTTCCCGCTCGGCCCGCGACCCGCGGCTCTCCACGCTTCCCGCGCTCGCCACCGCGGTCTGCCTGGGGACGGCCGGCCTCATGATCTTCCCGCCCCACCTCCTCGTCCTGGACACGACGCCCGCGGGCGGGGACTACGCGAGCCACATCGTCGCGCTCGACCAGCTCCGGGACGTCCTCCTGCCCTCCGGACGGGTCTACGGATGGAGCATGGACCAGTACGCCGGATTCCCGCTCTTCGTCTTCTATTTCCCGCTCGTCTTTCTCGTGATCGTCCTCCTGAGCGTGGCGCTACCGCTCACGGTCGCGATGAAGATCGGCTCGCTCGCCGGCGCCCTCCTCCTGCCGTGGGCGTGCGTCCGATCCCTCCGCTGGCTGGATGCGCCCCGTCCCGCGCGCTGGCTGGCGCCGGTCGTCGCGCTCGCCTTCCTGCTCATCGAGACCCACTCCACCTGGGGCGGGAACCTGGCGAGCCTTCTGGCCGGCGAGTTCGCCTACGGGCTGGGTCTTCCGCTCGCCTGGCTCGCCGCGACGCACGCATGGAAGACCCGCGACGCATCACGGAACTGGTGGCCCGCCGCCGTGTTCCTGGCGCTCGCCGGCCTGGCCCACGGCTACACGCTCATCGGCGCGGCCCTGGCGATCGGGCTGCTCGTGATCCACCCGCGGCTCTGGTGGCGACGGGTCTGGCACGTGACCAGGATCGGCCTCCTCGCCTTCGGGCTCCTCGCGTGGTGGCTCGTCCCGCTCCTCGGGAACCTGCCCTGGACGAACGGCTTCCGCGAGAGTTGGGAGCTCGGCGGGCTGGGATCCCTGCTGCCCCCCGCCGTCCTCGTCGCGTGCGCCGTTCTTCTGACAGGCGTGGTCGTGCGCCTGGCCTCGGGGAGGCGACCCGTACTGGCTCCCGGGCAGATCTGGCTGCTCGCCGTCGCGGCCGCGCTCTTCGTCGTGTACAAGCTCGGGTACAGCCTGGGCGTCGTCGACGTCCGATTCCTGCCGCTCTTGCACGTGGCTCTCCTGCTCGCGGGATGCTTCGAGCTCGGCGCCTGGATCGCGCTCGCGGCTCCGGCCAGTCGGCCCCTGCTGTCCGCCGCCTGCATCGTCATGATCTCGACGAGCGCGATTCTCGCTGTCGAGTACGTGCCCTCATGGGTCCGGTGGAACATGGGCGGCATGGAGCGGACGTCCCGGTGGCCGGACTTTCGCGGGGTCATGGACGCCGTCGCGGGCGGGATCGCCCAGCCGCGGGTCGCCTGGGAGCATCACCCCGACCACAACGCGGCCGGGACGATCCGCGCATTCGAGCTCCTCCCCTGGTTCGCTCGGCGGGCGACCCTCGAAGGGCTCTACTTCCAGAGCGCGGTGCTGGCCCCCGCGGTCTTCTACCTGCAGTCGGAGCTCAGCCTCCATCCCTCTTGCCCGCTGCCGGCCTACGAGTGCGGGGTCTTCGATCCGGCGAAGTCGGTCGATCACCTCCGGCTCCTCGGGGCCGGCCAGCTCGTCGCCTACACCGACTCCCTCAAGCGGTCGCTCGCGAGCTCGCCGGATTTCGCGACCCGCGGTCGATCCGGCGTGTACGAGGTCTTCGCGCTCGCCGATCCACCTGCGCTCGTGGAACCGGTCCGCGTTCACCCTATCGTGGATGGCTGGCCCGACTGGCGCCGCGATTCGTACGACTGGTTCCGGGCGGGCACCGATCTCGACGTTCCGCTGATCGTGGGCGGGGACGCCGGCCCCCACCTTCGTACCGTCGACCGCTATCGCCCGGGCAACCTTCCGCGGGTCGCGTACCCGGAACGGCCCGTCGTGCGCGCCCGGGTCCTGGATCAGTCGATCCGCATCGAGACCGACACGCCAGGGCACCCCCTTCTCGTCAAGGTCGGCTATCATCCGGGGTGGAGGGCGTCCGACGGATCGGCGATCGCGAACGTCGCTCCGGGGATGCTGCTCGTGACTCCGCGATCGGGGAACCTCACGCTCGAGTGGAGCGCCGGGTGGCCCGGCCGGGCGGGCCTCCTCCTCACCGCACTGACCCTGCTCGCGCTGGTCGTCGGGGCGACCCGGCGCCACAGGGACCCGCGTCCACCGTACCTCCGCCTGCCCGAGGCGCAGCGGGCGGGCTGGATCGGGATCGCCGCGCTCGCGGTCCTGGCGATCGCGACCACGCTCCTCATGCTGCGTAGGCATCCACCGCGCGACTTCCCCGCGCTCCTGGCCGAGGGCCAACGTCAGCTGTCCGACGGGCGCTTCGGGGAGGCGGACGAGACCTTCCGCCGCATGCTCTCGGTGGAGACTCCCCACGGGTACCGCGACGATGCCGCATTCTACCGGGCGATCGTGGCTCGAGAGGCCGGCGACGACGTGGCGGGCCTGAGGCGCCTGCAGGCCTTCCTCGACGATTTCCCCGTCTCGACCTATCGCGCGGAGGCGCTCGTCCGGCTTGCGGAGCTCGAAGCGGCCCGCGGCCAGGTCGATTTCGCTCGCCGGGCGCTGGAGGAGGCGCGCCTCGCGCCGCTCGCTCCCGAGCACTGGAAGGCGACCGCCCGGGAGCGCCTCGGTCTGCTCGTCGATCGACCGGCGGCTACGGACGCGCCCCCGTGAGCGCCGCCGTGACCCTCTTCGTTCCGGTCTTCAACGAGGCCGAGATCCTGAGCGAAACGATGCCCCGCCTGCTTCGGGCGGCCGAAGACGCGGCGCGGGACATCCAGCTCGTGATCGTCGACAACGGATCTACCGATGCGACCCCGGCGGTCGTCCGCGGGCTCGCGGAAGGCGACCCTCGCATCCTGGGGCTGAGGATCCCGGAGCGCGGCGTGGGCGCCGCCATCCTCGCCGCCCTGCCCCACCTCCGGCACGAGCATGTGGTGGCCGTGGATGCCGATCTGGCCATCGACCTGGGGTTCGTCGGCGAGGCCCTCCGGCGCATGGAGAGCGGTGCGGACATCGTGGTCGGCGCGAAGAGATCCGACGCGCAGGAGCGGCCGTTCTACCGTGTGCTCACGAGCGACATCTTCGTCTTCGTGCTGCGGAAGGGTCTGGGCGTCCCCTTCCACGACGTCTCGATAGGCGCCAAGGCCTACCGGCGGGACGTCCTCCTCGCCTACCGGCACCTGATCGGGCGCGGCAGCAACTACGTGCTCGACGTGCTCGTACAGGCGTGGCGCGACGGGCTCGCGATCGAGGAGCTGGACGTCGCATGTACGGACAACCGGCCGAGCCACTTCAACCTCCTGCACGAAGGCGTGTA
>DASSPT010000036.1:0-22516 GCA_035699465.1 Gemmatimonadota bacterium | reverse complement strand
TTCGAGTACGACTCCAAGTTCGTGTACGTCTCGCTGGTCGCCCTTCAGGACTATCTGCAGACGGGTGACATCGCGTACGGAGTGGCTGCTCGCGTGGATGACGTGTGGGATGCGCGCGACACGGGTGAGGACGTGGTAAAGCGCATCGACGGGCCATTTTACGTCACTACGTGGATCGAACTGAACCAGCCTCTGTTCTCGGCTCTCAAACTGGAAAAGAAGGCCATGTTCGTTATATTGGTGCTCATCGTACTGGTGGCGGCGTTCAATATCATCAGTACCCTGACAATGATCGTGATGGACAAGACGAAGGAGATCGGGATCCTCC
Organism: Gemmatimonadota bacterium; assembly: GCA_035699465.1. Taxonomy (GTDB): domain Bacteria; phylum Gemmatimonadota; class Gemmatimonadetes; order JACCXV01; family JAHWKZ01; genus JAICNR01. Next base: position 22,188 of record DASSPT010000036.1, on the reverse strand, counting down.
GGTCGATGGGCATGCAGGGTAACGCCATCCGCCGGATCTTCGTCTATCAGGGGGCACTGATCGGGGGCGTGGGAACGGCCCTCGGCTGCGTGGCCGGGCTGGTCGCGGCGCTGCTGCTGGCTAGATACCGGTTCATCTCGCTTCCCGGCGAGGTCTACTTCATCGACACGCTGCCCGTGTCGATCGAGCCCCTGAACATCGCGCTGATCGTCGGCTCCAGCCTGCTCATCTCCCTGGCGGCGACGATCTACCCCGCGCGACAGGCGGCGGGCATGACGCCGGTGGACGCGATCCGGTATGAATAGTCCGCGGGAGGAGTGGGAGAAGGGGACGGTTCTCGAGGCGCGCCGACTCCACAAGGAGTATCCGGGCGTCTCCGAACCGGTGAAGGTACTGTGCGGTGTCGATCTCTCGGTCGCCGCCGGGGAAACGGTGGCCATCGTCGGAGCGTCCGGGGCCGGGAAGAGCACGCTCCTCCATCTGCTCGGGGGATTGGATCGCCCGACGCATGGTGAGGTGCTGCTCGCCGAATGGCATCTGAGCCGGCTCTCCGACGCCGAGCTCTCCAGCGTTCGCAGCCGGCTGCTGGGCTTCGTTTTCCAGTTCCATCACCTGCTGCTGGAGTTCAGCGCGGCCGAGAACGTGGCACTCCCCTTGCTGATTCAGGGGGTGGCGCCGGAGATCGCGGACGCCCGAGCGCGGGCCATCCTCGAAGAGGTGGGTCTGGGGCACAGGTTCGAACACCGTCCCAGCGCGCTTTCGGGGGGCGAGCAGCAGCGGGTCGCTTTCGCGCGGGCACTGGTCCACGATCCGGTCGTGATCCTGGCCGACGAGCCGTCGGGCAATCTGGACCGCCCCAACAGCGAGCGGCTTCACGACCTGATGTTCGAGCTCGCGCGCGACAAGGGAGTGGCGTTCGTGGTCGCCACCCATGACGAGCGCCTGGCGGAGCGCACGGACAGACTGCTCCATATCGAGGACGGGACGCTGGCCCCGATCCAGCTCGAGCCTCTGGGGTAGTAAGCGATAGGGAGTCGCGATTCGCCGGTCGGGTATTGAACGGGCCCTGCCGGAGGGTCGTTTAGCTGGGAAGTCAACCGGAACGGATCTGCCTATGCTTTGCGCCGATTGCGGTCAGAACAAAGCGACCGTCCATTTCACTCAAATCGTCAATGACGAGACCGAGACGTTCCATTTGTGTCAGGAATGCGCCCAGAAGCGCGGTTTGAAGACGAGTCCGGTGAGCTCGCAGGTCCCACTTTCGGATTTCCTGTCCGAGATGGGCGCTCCCATCTTCACGAAGGCGACGAACGCGAACACGGCTTGCCCGCGCTGCGGTTGCACGTTTCGTCAGTTCCGCAAGTCCGGCCGACTCGGATGCGCCCATTGCTATGTGACGTTCGAGCAGGAGATGAGCGCGCTCTTGAGGAAGATCCACGGCTCCAACGAGCACGTGGGGATCACGGAGGACGAATCGATCGAACCGGTGGACGAGCGCGAGGCGAAGCTGCTGGAGATGCGCCGCGACCTCCGGCAGGCCGTCGAGAACGAGGAATACGAGCTGGCGGCCGAGCTCAGGGATCGCATCTCCGTGCTCGAAGAGGACCGGCGCGCGGCGCGGGCGACGGTGGAGTCCGAGGAGCAGCGGTGAGATTACCTGGAGACGACCTCCTGAGCGCTGTGGATGGCGGGCTGTCCTGGATCAGCGGGGATGGCGCGCATGCCGACATCATCCTCAGCACCCGCGTTCGGCTGGCGCGCAACCTCGAGCACTATCCGTTTCGAGAGACGATCGCGACCGCTCAGCAGGAGCAGGTGACGAGAGAGATCATCGACGCGTTCGGGGAGGCATCCGGTTCCAACGGCAGCTCGGCCAGGCGGCAGTTCCTCCGTCTCGGAGATCTGCAGGAGACCGACCTCAACCTGCTGCTCGAGCGGCATCTGGTCAGCCGGGAGATGATACGGTTCAAGGAGGCCAGCGCGCTTCTCGTCAGCGACAGCGGGCGCGTCGCGCTCCTGATCAATGAAGAGGACCATCTGCGCATCCAGGTGCTGGAGGCCGGGCTCCAGCTCGAAGAGGCCTGGGAGAGCGCGCGGCGGACGGACGAAGAGCTGAGGCGGAGGGTAAGGTTCGCGTATCACGAGCGGTTCGGCTTTCTGACGTCGTGTCCGACGAACACAGGGACCGGGCTCCGGGCCTCGGTCCTGATCCACCTACCCGGGCTGGTCCTGACGCGCGAGATCCACAAGGTCCTGCAGGGCCTGGCGCAGATCGGGCTGACGTTCCGGGGGCTGTACGGAGAGGGCTCGGACGTCGTGGGCAACTACTTTCAGATCTCGAACCAGACCACGCTGGGGAAGAGCGAAACCGAGCTGGTGAGCCATCTCAGCCAGATCACCCGGCAGGTGATCGAGTACGAGGAGAACGCACGGCAGGTCCTCGCCCGGGACGCCCTGGACGAGATCGAGGACAAGGTCTGGAGGGCGTACGGCCTGTTGCGCTGCGCCCGTGCCATGTCCACCGACGAGATGATGAACCTCCTGTCCGCGGTGCGGCTCGGAGTCAGCATGAAACTGCTTCCCGACATGAGGGTACGACAGTTGAATCAGCTGCTGCTCTGGACCCAGATAGCCCACCTCGAGAAGCGTGCCGGCCGCGCTCTCGCCAAGCGCGACAGGGAACACGAGCGGGCCAAGCTGATTCGTGAGATATTGGATGAAGCTGAACCCGGCCACCCCAAGGATGGACGATGAACAGCAACTTCACCGATCGAGTACGCAAGGTTCTCTCCATGGCTCGCGAGGAAGCCACGCGCCTGCGTCACGACTACGTGGGCACCGAGCACATCCTGCTGGGCCTGATCCGGGAGGGCGAGGGTGTGGCGGCGGCGATTCTCACGAACCTGAACGTGGATCTCGAGGAGCTCCGCGGCCGGATCGAGGAGCGGGTGGAGTCGGGCAAGAGCGACATGACCGCGGACGAGGTGCCCTACACGACGCGCGCCAAGAAGGTTCTGGAGTTCTCGGTGGCCGAGGCGCGCAGCTTGAAGCATTCCTACGTGGGGACGGAGCACTTGCTCCTCGGGCTTCTCCGGGAGGAGAAGGGCGTGGCGGCGCAGGTGCTGGAGGAGGTCGACGTCACGATAGACGTGGCGCGCAACGAGACCATCCGCTTGCTAGGAGGCGAATTGAGCTCGATGGAAGGTGGAAGCCAGGCGTCCAAGCCGAGTGAGAAGAAATCGAAGACACCTGCCCTGGATCACTTCTGCCGCGATCTGACCGACCTGGCCCGTGAGGGTGAGCTCGATCCCACGATCGGTCGGGAGAAGGAGATCGAGCGTGTCATCGAAGTGCTGTCGCGGCGCAAGAAGAACAACCCGGTTCTGATCGGCGAGCCAGGGGTCGGCAAGACCGCGATCGTCGAAGGGCTCGCTCAGCGCATCGTCTCCGGCGAGATCGTGCATTCGCTCCGGGATCACCGCGTGCTGTCACTGGACATGGCCGCGGTCATCGCCGGCACCAAGTACCGGGGACAGTTCGAAGAGCGCCTGAAGGCCGTGATCAACGAGATCAAGCAGTCGCAGAACATCATCCTCTTCAGCGACGAGCTCCACACCCTGGTCGGCGCGGGAGCCGCCGAAGGCGCCATCGACGCGTCGAACATGCTCAAGCCGGCGCTGGCCCGGGGAGAGCTGCAATGCGTGGGAGCGTCCACGCTCAACGAGTATCGGAAGTACATCGAGAAGGACGGAGCCCTGGAGCGACGGTTCCAGCCTGTGGTCGTCGATCCGCCCACCATCGAGGAGACGGTAGAGATCCTCAAGGGTCTGCGTATGCGGTATGCCGACCATCACAAGGTCGAGATCCCCGACGACGCCATCGAGACGGCGGCGCGGCTCTCGGAGCGGTACATCACCGACCGCTTCCTGCCCGACAAGGCCATCGACGTGATCGACGAGGCGTGCGCCCGCGTGCATCTCGCCACCCAGGTCCCACCGCCCGAGCTGCTGGCGCTCGAGGAGGAAGTGCAGGAGATCGTCTCCCGCAAGGACCAGGCGATCAAGGCGCAGGATTACGAGACCGCGGCCAAGCTGCGCGACAGCGAGCGCGAGCTGAAGTCGACCATCAAGCGGAAGAAGCTCGAATGGGAGCGCGGGAATCACGCCGATCGTCCTACGCTCACAACCGAGGACGTGGCTTTCATCGTCAGCCGCTGGACCGGCGTGCCGGTCGTCCGGCTGCGCGAGGAGGAGACGGAGCGGCTTCTGCAGATGGAAGCCGAGCTGCACAACCACATCGTGGGCCAGGAGGCCGCCATCAACGCGATCTCCAAGGCGATCCGCCGCACCCGCGCCGGCCTCAAAGATCCGCGGCGTCCGATCGGGTCGTTCATCTTCTCGGGTCCCACGGGCGTCGGGAAGACCGAGCTGGCGCGCGCTCTGGCGCGGTTCCTGTTCGCCGATCCGAACGCGCTCATCCGGATCGACATGTCGGAGTACATGGAGAAGTTCACCGTGAGCCGGCTGCTCGGAGCACCTCCGGGCTACGTGGGCTACGAGGACTCCGGATATCTGACGAAGGAGGTGCGCAGGAAGCCGTACTCGGTGGTGCTGCTCGACGAGATCGAGAAGGCCCATCCGGACGTGTTCAACATCCTGCTCCAGATCCTGGACGAAGGGCACATCACGGACAACTACGGCCGGAAGATCGACTTCAAGAACACGGTCGTGATCATGACCTCGAACATCGGCGCGCGCCGCATCATGGGCTCGCGTTCCCTCGGTTTCCAGAAGCCGACGGAAGGTGCCCGGTTCGGTCAGATCGAAGAGGCGGTCAAGGACGAGATCAACAAGACCTTCAACCCGGAGTTCCTCAACCGCCTGGACGAGGTGATCGTCTTCCATCCGCTCACCGAGGATCACATCATTCAGATCGTCGACATCCTCTTCCGCGACGTCCTGAAGCGGATCGAGGATCGCGAGCTGACGCTGGAGCTCGCGCCCGAGGCGAAGAAGTTCCTGGCGCAGAAGGGATTCGACGAGAAGTTCGGCGCACGCCCCCTCAAGCGCGCGATGCAGCGTTACCTCGAGGATCCGTTCTCCGAGGCCCTGCTCCAGGGCCGCTTCGCGCCCGGCGACGACGTGGTGGTCGAAGTCGGCGACGAGGAGCATCTCAAGTTCACCGTCCGCTCGTCGTCGCCCCCTCTGGAGGAGCAGTCGATCCAGGAGGAAGTGCGGTAAGTGTGTCCGTGGAGCCCGACGGCGAGACGCTAGTGCCAGCGATGACGCCGTTCTGCACGGCCCGGCGGATTCGAAAAAGGAGAGACCGCGTCTCTCCTTTTTCGCTTATGTCCCGATTTCGAGCGCACGCCATCGCCTGCGCGCTGGCCTCGGTCATCCTGGCGGCCAGGGCCGAGGCGCAGGACGCGCCGCGCCTGGTCGCGGTGGAGGTCGAGGGAACGACCCTGCTGGATCCGGCGCGCGTAGCGGCGCTTTCCGGCCTTCCAGGCGCCACGTTCCTGACGAGCAGGTCCATGCAGGAGGCCATCCGCACGCTGTGGAACACGCAGCTCTTCGACGACGTGAGCCTCGACACCCGAGCGGCGCCCGGCGGCGTGGTGGCGGTGATCACGGTCGACGAGGCGCCTGTCATCACCGGAATCGAGCTGGAAGGCCGCGACGATGTCGACGAGAAGGACATCCGCGAGAAGATCACCTTCAAAGTCGGGGACAGGATGCTCGAGCACCGGCTTCATCAGGCCGCGCTCGACATCGAGGCGCTCTATGCCGAGAAGGGGTTCTACCTGGCGGACGTGACGCTCGAGCCCGCGCGGTCCGAAGCGGACTCGACCGAGGTCCTCGTGCGAATCGATGAAGGGGAGAAGGTCGAGATCGCGGAGATCCGCTTCGAGGGAAACCGGGCCTTCTCCGGTGACCGCCTGCGCAAAGCGCTGGAGACCAAGCCCGAGGGGTTCTGGTTCTGGCAGGGCGGCGAGTTCGACGAGGCCAAGTGGAGCGCCGACCTGAGTCAGAAACTGCCGGCGTTCTACGGCGAGCACGGCTACATCGACATGCAGGTCGTATCGGACTCGTTGGCGGTGAACCCCGAGGACGGCAGCATGCGCCTGTTCGTGCAGGTCGAAGAGGGCCCGCTGTACCGCACCGGGGAGGTCGCCCTCGAAGGGAACAGCCGGTTCTCCCAGGCGGATCTGCGGCGTTTCCTACGGCTCGAGCCGGGGAGCGTCTTCAACACCACCGCGGTCGACATGACCCAGGCGGACCTCCTCAATCTGTACGCGGACGAGGGATACATCTACGCCCAGGTGCAGCCTGTGCGCAGCGTGCGGCCCGACACGACGATCGTCGATCTGACGTGGCAGATTCGCGAGGGGAACCCCGCCGAGATCCGGCATATCGCGATTCGGGGCAACACGGTGACCCACGAGTCCGTCATCCGCCGACACCTCTTCGTCGAGCCCGGCGAGCGGTTCCGGCGCACCGACGTCAGGAACAGCCTCCTGGCCCTCGAAGGCCTGGGCTTCTTCGAGCCGGGGATCGTGCCCACCACGCGCGTGGCCGACCAGGAGTCGGGGGACATCGACCTGACGTTCGAGGTCGAAGAGAGGCGCACCGGATCGTTGACGCTGGGAGCCGCCGTCGGCGGGGGGACCGGCCTGTCCGGGTTCCTGGGCTACGAGCAGCCGAACCTGTTCGGGCAGGCGAAGTCGGGGCGCATCCGCTGGGAGTTCGGATCGCGGAACAACAATCTCGAGCTGGGCTACACCGAGCCGGTCTTCATGGGCACCAAGACCTCCCTCTCGACCTCGTTCTTCGACATCAATCAGCGCTACATCGGAACCTCGTTCCGGCAGGAGGCCCTGGGCGGCAACGTGCGCCTGGGCACGCCGCTCCCGTGGGACGAGGCCTCGCGCCTGTTCTACGGGTACACCTGGCAGCGCATCGACCTCGAGGCCACGGACGGGGACGACGCCCGGTTCCGTGGCGAGTACCCGCGAACCGAGTCCAGCGTCGCGCTGAGCCTGGTCCGCGACACCCGGCTTCCTCGCCTGCACCCGATCCAGGGCGCCAGGCACAGCGTCGAGACGGACATGGCGGGAGGGATCCTGGGGGGGAGCGTGGGGTTCCAGAAGTACGAGTTCGAGAGCTCGTGGTTCGCGCCGACGCTGAACGACCGCACGGTGCTGAACCTCTCGCTGAGGACGGGCGGGATCAACGCCACCGGCTTCGTGCCGCTGACCGAGCAATACATCCTGGGGGGCGTGCAGTACCCCTCGAAGGGACTGCGGGGGTACCCGGAGAATCGGGTGGGCGTGCACACCGCGGGCAATATCTTCAGGGATGAGGAAGGCCGGACCGACGACCGCGGGAATGCGTTCCTGCTGATGACGGCCGAGCACTTCATAAAGATCACGGACACCATCTACACGTCGGTGTTCTACGACGCCGGCAACGTCTGGAATCAGTTCAGCGACGTCACGTTCGCCGACCTGAAACGCGGGGCGGGGGTCGGCGTTCAGATCGACTTGCCTGGTTTCGGCCCCATGGGCCTCGATTATGCCTATGGTTTCGACCGGCTCGATGGCAGCGGCAATCCCGATCCGGGGTGGCAGCTCCATTTCCGATTCGGGAATCTCTCCCGATGAACACTCCGGCGGCGCAGCCATGCCGTCCGCAACGAAAGAAAGAGGTCATTCCATGCGAAGCATGACGGTCGTTTTCGTGGCGCTGGTGATCGGGCTCGCGCTGCCCGCGGTCGCGAGCGCGCAGGAGACCAACCTCAAGATCGGGTATATAGACTCCGAAGAGATCATCAAGGCCGCTCCGGGATATACGGAGGCGAACGACGCCTTCAACCGGACGGCGACCGCCTGGCGGGACAGCCTGGACGCCAAGCGCACGCAGCTGCAGACGCTGTTCGACGAATACAAGGCGCAGGAAGTGATCCTCTCGCCCGAGAACAAGACCGAGAAGCAGCAGGAGATGCTCGGGCTGGAGCAGGAGATTCAGCAATATTTTCAGGCCAAGTTCGGGCAGGAGGGCGAAGCGGCGGCCAAGCAGGCCGAGCTGATGGCGCCGATCATCGAGCGTGTGAACGAGGTCATCGAGCAGACCCGCCGCGAGGGGAGCTATGCCCTGATCTTCGACCTCAACGACGGTGCACTCGTGGCCGGAGATCCGGCGCTCAACATCACGCAACAGGTGATCGATCGGCTGAGGTCCCAGCCCGCCCCGTCCCGCTGAGCCGCGGATCCGAGCAGGATCCCGGAGGGTCCGTGCCGACGCTGAAGCTGCGAGATCTGGCCGGTGCCATCGAGGCTCGGCTCGAGGGCGATCCCGATGTGTCGGTCAGCGGCGTGGCGCCGCTCGAGCTGGCCGGCCCCGGCGACCTGTCGTTCCTGGCCAATCCGCGCTACGAAGAGTCCGCGAAGCGGTCCGGCGCGACGGCCCTGATCGTCGGCGAGTCCTTCCACGGCAACGGCTGCAATCTGCTCCGCGTGGCGAACCCATATCTGGCGTACGCGCGGGCGGTCGAGCTGTTGCTTCCCGAGGCCGCGCCCGTGCCGGGAATCCATCCCAGCGCGATCGTCGACTCCTCCGCGCGCATCGGCGCGGAAGTCTGCATCGGGCCCCTCGTCGTGATCGACGCCGGGGCGAGGATCGGGTCGCGCACGACGATCGGCGCCGGCAGCGTAGTCGGGCCAGGGGTGGAGATTGGCGAGGGTTGTCGCCTCTTCCCGCGCGTCACGCTGCACGCGGGCACGCGGCTGGGCGCGCGTTGCACCGTTCAGAGCGGTTCCGTGCTGGGCTCCGACGGGTTCGGGTACGCGACCGACGAGCGTGGACGTCACCACAAGGTGCCCCAACGTGGCGGCCTTGCGATCGGAGACGACGTGGAGATCGGCGCCAACGTGACGATCGATCGCGGATCGGCGGGCGACACGGTGATCGGGGAAGGAACGAAAATTGACAACCAGGTTCATATTGCCCATAATGTCTCGATCGGTCGCAACGCGTTCATCGTTGCGCAGGTCGGCATCGCCGGGAGCACCTCCGTCGGTGATCATGCCGTCATAGCCGGGCAGGTGGGGATCGTCGGACATGTGAAGATCGGCGATCGCGCCAGGCTCGGCGCGCAGTCAGGCGTGATCGGCGACGTCCCGGCAGACGCGGAGTATTCGGGCTACCCCGCTCGCTCCCATCGCGAGCAGATGCGCGCTTACGCCCTCTTCGCCCGGCTCCCTGAGCTCTTCGACCGCCTCAAGGCCCTGGAATCCAGGCTCAAGCGCGAATGACATCCGACCGCCAGAGGACGATAGCCAGGCCCGTCACGTACTCCGGCGTGGGTCTGCACAGCGGCAACCAGTGCCACATGACGTTTCTCCCGGCGGCGGCCAACACGGGCATCCGGTTCGTGCGCACCGATCTGGAGGGACATCCGCAGATCGCCGTGGATCCGGACCATGTGGTGGGCGTCGAGCGCGGCACGACGATCGGCGTGAACGGGACCCAGGTCCAGACGATCGAGCACGTGCTGGCGGCGATCGCGGCGCGCGGCATCGACAATCTGGTGATCGAGCTGGACGCGGGCGAGCCTCCGGTCGCCGACGGGTCGAGCCTCCCGTTCTGGAAGGCGCTCGAGGAAGCCGGCACGACCGAGCTCGACGCGCCGCGCCGGACCTATCGCGTGGAGGAGCCGATCTTCTACGAGGAAGGGGATGTGGAGATCACGCTCCTGCCCTCGGATCGCCTGCAGGTGTCGTTCTCCATCGACTTCGACCATCCGCTGGTGCGACATCAGTTCGAATCGTTCGAGATCACCCCCGAGACGTTCGAGCGGGAGATCGCCCCGGCGCGCACCTTCGGATTCCTCCACGAGATCGAGCAGCTCAAGGCGGCGGGGCTGATCCGCGGGGGCAACCTGCGCAACGCGATCGTCATCGGCGACGACAAGATCCTGAACGAGGACCACCTGCGCTTTCCCACCGAGCTGGTGCGTCACAAGATCCTCGACCTGCTGGGCGACCTGAAGGTCCTGAACGTGGACCTCAAGGCGCACATCATCGCCCATCGCTCCGGGCACCGGACGCATCTCGAGCTGGTCCGGATCCTCAAGCGGCTGATCGAGGGTTCCGAGAGCGGCAACGGAGCGAAGCCGCCGAAGCGCGTGCCCGAGGCGGAGCCGGCCCGTCCGGCGGTATTGATGGACGTGTCGCGGATCATGGAGGTGCTGCCCCACCGCTACCCCTTCCTGCTCGTCGACCGGGTCATCGAGATGGAGGAGGGGAGGCGGATCGTCGGGATCAAGAACGTGACCATCTCCGAGGCCTTCTTCCAGGGGCATTTCCCGGGGCATCCGGTAATGCCCGGAGTGCTGATCGTGGAGGCCATGGGCCAGGTCGGCGGGCTGCTCCTGATGAGCCTGGTAGACGACCCGGCCGAGAAGGTCGTGTACTTCACGGGGCTCGATAAGGTCCGCTTCCGGCAGCCCGTGCGACCCGGCGACAGGCTGGAATGCGAGATCGAGCTCGTCAAGCGTCGGGGGGCGTTCTGCAAGATGCGCGGCACCGCCCGCGTCGACGGAGCGGTCGTGGCCGAGGCCGAACTCATGGCTTCCGTGGTGGACAAGTGAGATGCGGCAGGTAACCGTAGATATCCACGCGAGCGCGATCGTCGATCCTACGGCGGTGCTCCGGGACGACGTGAAGATCGGCCCCTATGCGATCGTGGGGCCCGAGGTCACGATCGGAGAGGGCAGCCGGATCTTCGCGCATGCCGTGCTCGAGCGCGGGACGACGATCGGGGAGCGGTGCCAGATCCACTACGGCGCGGTGATCGGCGGCGAGCCGCAGGACCTGAAGTACGAGGGCGAGCCGACCGTGTGCATCGTCGGGGACGGGACCGTGATCCGCGAGTACGTGACCGTCAGCCGCGGGACCCGCGCCCTCGGCCGGACGGAGATCGGCGAGGGCTGCCTCCTGATGGCGTACGTGCACGTGGCGCACGATTGCCGGATCGGAGACGGCGTGATATTGAGCAACGCGGTCAACCTCGCCGGACACGTCACGATAGACGAGCAGGCCATCATCGGAGGGATGACGCCGGTTCATCAGTTCGTGCGCATCGGAGCGCACGCGTTCGTGGGAGGCGGGTCGCGCGTTCAGAAAGACGTGCCGCCCTATGTGAAGGCCGCCGGCGTCCCCACGACGCTCTTCGGTCTGAACACCGTGGGACTCGACCGGCGCGGCTTCCCCGAGAACGTGAAGGCCGAGCTCAAGCGCGCCTACCGGCTGTTCTTCAACTCCAAGCTGAACATCGGGCAGGCGCTGGATCGCGCGGAGAGCGAGCTCCATCCCTACCCGGAGATCGTCCGCTTTCTGACCTTCATCCTGGAGAGCGAGCGCGGCATCACAGTCTAGGCCCCGCCGATCCACCGCTGCTCTTTCCCTTTTTCTTCCCCGTCATGTATCGTCCTGCACATCCGCTGCATCCTCACCGGAGAGTGGACGGGTCGCATGGGATCGCTGAGCGTGTGGAACGACCGCAGGGGAATCTCTCCCCGCCGCCCGAAGCGGGCGCGGATCGGAGGGCTGCTCTTCGCGCTGGCCGTGGTCCTGGTGGCGATCTGGCTGCTGACCCGGGTACCGTGACGGCCTCGAGAGGCACGCCGTGAGACGCCCCGTCCTGCGCGCGGTCGCCAGCCGGAGCGCTCCGTTCATGGCGGCGTTCGTGCGGCTCCTCACCCGTACCTGGCGGATCCGCGTCGAAGGGCTCGAGCACTTCGAGGAAGCCCGCGCGAGCGGCGGGATTCTGTACTGCTTCTGGCACGGGCGCATGCTGGAGCTGGTCGTGCCCCACTCGCGGCGCGGCGTGGGCGTGCTCGTTTCCGGCCATCCCGACGGCGTCATGGCCGAGCGGATCATGCGGCCCCTGGGCTACGTGCCGATCCGGGGCTCGAGCCGGCGGAACCCTGTGGCGGGCTTTCGCGCCATGCTGCGCCACGCATCGGCCGGCGGCGACCTTGCGCTCACTCCGGATGCACATTCCGACGGCCGCTTTCAGCCCGGCGCGGTCGCGCTCGCCAGGCACACCGGCCACGCCCTCCTGCCGGTCGCGGCCGCCGCCGACCGCTGCCACCGGATCGATTCGTGGGACCGGTTCGAGATCCCCCTGCCGGGGGCACGGGTCCGGATCCTCTACGGGGAGCCCGTCTTCGTGCCGCCCGACGCGGACCGCGAGGAGATGGAGATGTGCCGGCGCCGGCTGGAGGCGGGCCTGCGCGATCTCCACGAGCGCGCGTCGCGGGGCGCGTCCGAGACCGCCGGCCAGGCGGTGGAGCCCGCGGGTGTCCTGATCGGATCGTGAGCCCATCCATCGAGGACGTGAGGGGTCGCCAGCGGGGCGGCAGGGTCGTGGAGCGCGCGCCCGTCTACGGATGGGCCCGGCGCGCCGTCTACGGCGGAGGCGGCACGGCCGGGCGCATGGCGCGGGGCCTTGGCGCGCCGCTGGGGTGGGTCTGGGGTGCGGCCGCACAGCGGCGGCTGTCGGCGCCCGGCTCGGGGGCGCGGTTGTCGGCGGCCGCGATCAGCGTTGGCAACGTGACCCTGGGAGGCGGGGGGAAGACCAGCCTGGTGGAGTGGATCGTGCGGGAGGGCGCCCCGCCGGGAGCGACGGTGGCGGTCCTCTCGCGCGGGTACGGACGGCATGCCGAGATCCCCCTCGCGCTGGCCCCCGGGCAGACACCGGCCCGGATCGCAGAGGCGGGCGACGAGCCGGCGCTCCTGGCGCGGGCGGGCGCCTGGGTCGGCGTGTCCGCCGACCGCTTCCTCGCGGCGCGCGCGGTCGAAGAGCGGGGCGCCCGCCCGCACCTCTACGTGCTCGACGACGGCCTCCAGCATCGCGCGGTGCCACGTGCGCTCGACCTGGTCGCGTTCACGCGCGCCGACCTCTTCGCTCCAGCGCGCTGCGTTCCCGCCGGACCGCTCCGCCAGCGGGCGAGCTGGGTGCCGCCACGCGCCGTCTGGGTGGTGGCGGGGACCGATCCCCGCGGCGCCGAATGGCCCCAGGGCTCGATCGGAAGGGCGTACTCCGCATGGTGGCGGGAGCTTCCGGGCACATCCGCCGACTGGGAGGCTGGAGGGCCCGTGACGCTCGCATCCTGGCTCGCGCGCGGGGACGAGCCGTTCGATCCGGAGGTCCCCGTGGTGGTGATCGCCGGTGTCGCGCGGCCGGATACGGTGGCCGAGCTGGCGCGCTCCGAGGGGCTCGAGGTGGCGGCGCTGGCGGCGTTCCCCGATCACCATCTCTACTCCGCGCGGGAGGTCGCGCGCCTGCGCGCCTCCCATCCCGGCGCAACGTTCGTCATGACCGAGAAGGACGCCGTCAAATGCGAGGCCGGCTGGTTCGGCGACGCACCCGCCGGTGTCCTGAAGCGGCGGCTCGTTCCCCGCGACCCGGATCTCCTCCGGCGCGAGATCGCGGACGCGATCGCGTGGCGGGCATGACGCAGAAGCCGAGCGTGATCGAGACCGACGTCCTGGTTCTCGGAAGCGGGATCGCCGGGCTCTCCTACGCGATCAAATCCGCACGGCACGGCCGCGTGACCGTGCTCACCAAGAAGGAGGACTCGGAGGCCAACACCAATTACGCGCAGGGCGGGATCGCGGCCGTCATGGACCCCGGCGACTCCTTCGAGGCGCACATCGCCGATACGCTCGAGTCGGGTGCCGGCCTGTGCGATCGGGCGGCCGTGGAGCTCCTCGTCCGGAGCGGCCCCGAGCGGGTGCGGGACCTGATCGAATACGGAGTGCGCTTCACCTACGAGCGCGATCGCCCCGGGCACCTGTCGCTGGCCCGCGAGGGGGGGCATTCGGCAAGGCGAATCGTGCGCGCCGACGACCTGACCGGGCGGGCGATCGAGCGCGGCCTACTCGACGCGGCGGCGCGGGCGGCCGTGGCGATCCACGAGCACTACTTCGCGCTGGACCTGTGGGTCGACGAAGGGGAGCGGGGGCCGCGCTGCCTCGGGGTGCTGGCGGTGGACCGGGAAACCGGGGAGCAGGTAGCGGTTGCCGCGCGCGTGACGTACCTGGCGACCGGGGGCTGCGGGCAGGTCTACAGGTACACGACCAATCCCCGGATCGCGACCGGCGACGGGATCGCGATGGCATTCCGCGCCGGGGCTCCGGTCGCGAACCTGGAGTTCGTCCAGTTCCACCCGACCGCGCTGCATCCCGTGGAGCCGCGCGCGTTCCTGATCAGCGAGGCGGTCCGCGGCGAGGGCGCGGTGCTCAGGGACGACGCGGGCCGCGCCTTCATGGCCGACTACCACCCGCTGGCGGACCTCGCCCCCCGGGACGTCGTGGCTCGCGCCATCGACGCCGAGATGCGCCGCGCGGGCGCGAGGCACGTGTGGCTCGACTGCAGCCCGATTGCCGCCACCCATTTCGCCGAGCGCTTTCCCAACATCCTCGAGACGTGCCGGTCGCGCGGTCTGGATCCACCGGGGGATCCGCTGCCGGTCGTGCCCGCCGCCCACTACATGTGCGGTGGAGTGCGCACCGATCTCGACGCCCGGACCGGAGTCGAAGGCCTGCTGGCCGCCGGGGAGGTGGCGTGCACGGGGGTTCACGGGGCGAACCGGCTCGCGTCCAACTCGCTCCTCGAGGCGGTCGTGTTCGCCGCCCGCGCGGCCGACACCACGGCGAAGCTCCTGGACGGCCCGGCGGCGCCTCGGGGTTCCCCGCCGCGGGCCCGGCCGGCGGAGCAGACGGATCCCACCCGCGTGGAGGCTCTTCGCAGCGAGATTCGGGACGTCCTGTGGATGGGCGCCGGCATCGTCCGGGATGACGAGGGCCTCGCCGCGGCGCGGCGGTCGCTGGCCGAGCTCTCGGCTGCGGTGCCGCGACAGCCGTCCTCGCCGGAGGCCGCCGAGATCGCCAACCTGCATCTCGTGGGGGAGCTGATCGTCCGCTCCGCGATCTTGCGCAAGGAAAGCCGCGGCTTACATTTTTCGCGCTCTCATCCCGATCCCGACCCCGCTTTCCAGCGCGATACGATCATCCAGCCCGACCGAGGCAAGGAGCATTCCCCGTGACGCTCACCAAGGACATCCCTCTCGACGAGGTGAATCCGTTCGAATCGATGATGTCGCGGTTCGACCGCGCGGCCGAGCTGCTCGACCTCGACCGCGGACTCTACACGATCCTGCGCAATCCCGAGAAGCAGCTCATCGTCTCGATTCCGGTGCGGCGGGACGACGACGAGATCCAGGTCTTCACCGGATTCCGCGTCCATTACAACACCGCGCGAGGGCCGGCGAAGGGCGGGATACGCTTCTCGCCCGACGTGACGCTGGAAGAGGTCAAGGCGCTGGCCGCCTGGATGACCTGGAAGTGCGCGGTCGTGAACATCCCGTTCGGCGGGGCGAAAGGCGGGGTGATCTGCGATCCGCGCGGGATGTCGACGCGCGAGCTCGAACACCTGACCCGCCGCTACACGGCGGAGATCATGGCGATACTGGGTCCCGACACGGACGTGCCGGCGCCCGACGTCAACACCAACGAGCAGGTGATGGCGTGGATCATGGACACGTACAGCGCGCACGCCCGCCACACGGTGACTTCGATCGTCACCGGGAAGCCGATCGAGATGGGCGGCTCGCTGGGCAGGCGCGACGCGACGGGCCGCGGCTGCATGCTCGTGACGCTCGAGGCGCTCCGCCATCAGGGCCTCCCGGTGGAGGGCGCGCGGGTGGTGGTGCAGGGCTTCGGAAACGTGGGCTCGACGGCCGCGCGGCTCTGCGCCCAGCGCGGGATGAAGGTCATCGGGATCAGCGACTTCACGACGGGCGTCCACAACGAGGACGGAATCGACCTCGAGGCGGCCGAGGATCACGTGCGGGCGGGCGGAGTGCTGGAGGACTTTCAGGGCGGCGACCACGTCGCGAACGCGGACTTGCTGGAGCTGGAGTGCGAAGTCCTGATCCCGGCCGCGCTCGAGAACCAGATCACCCGCGCCAACGCCCCTCGCATCCAGGCGAAGATCATCTGCGAAGGTGCGAACGGGCCCACGACCGCCAATGCCGACGCGATCCTGGAGGACAAGGGGGTATTCGTGATCCCCGACATCCTCGCCAACGCGGGCGGGGTGACGGTCAGCTACTTCGAGTGGGTGCAGAACCGCGAGGGGTACTACTGGAGCCGCGAGCGGGTGGAGAAGCGGCTCAAGAAGATCATGGTAAACTCCTTCAAGGACGTGATGCGCTACACCGAGAGCCACGACGTGAGTCCCCGCACGGCGTGCTACATGCTGGCCATCGACCGGGTGGCGTTCGTGCATCGGCTGCGTGGGATCTACGCCTGACCCAAGCTCGGGATCGTGAGGATCGAGATCCTGGCGGTCGACCGGCTCCGTTCGGTCTGGGCGCGCGAGGCGATGAACGAGTACCTGGGGCGAATCGGACGCTATTGTCCCGTCGAGCGGAAGGACGTCAAACGAGCGGGCGACGACTGGGCGGCGGTCGCGTCGGAAGGCGAGCGGCTACTCAAAGCCGCGGCTCCGGGTCCGGCCGACGAGCTGGTGGCGTTGGATCCCGCCGGGGAAGCGCTCGATTCGGCGGGATGGGCTGCGCTCGTGGGCGGAAGCTCCGCGGAAGGCACAGGGCGCCTCGTCTTCCTCCTGGGCGGCGCCGCGGGGCTGTCCGAGGAGGTGAAGCGGGCGGCGCGGCGGAGCGTCAGCCTCGGGCCCCAGACCCTCTCGCACGAGCTCGCCCAGGTCGTCCTCGTAGAGCAGCTCTACCGCGCATGGACCATTCTCCGCGGCGAGCCTTACCACAAGTAGGTCACTTCCCGGGGGTGCGCTCGGCCAGCAGGGCATCGAGCGTCCGCAGCGCGCGACGCAGATGGGGTATGACGATCGACCCGCCGACCACGAGCGCGACGTTGAACACCTCGAGGCACTCCTCGCGCGTCACTTCCAGCCCGACGCAACGCTCGAGATGGTAGGTGACGCAGTCGTCGCAGCGCAGGACGAGGGACGCCACGAGCCCCAGCATCTCCTTGACCCGCTCGTCCAGCGCCCCCTGCTGATATGCCTGCCCGTCGAGAGCCAGGAAGCGCTTGATCCCCAGGTGTCCCGAGCCGATCAGGCGTTCGTTCATCTCGGCCCGGAATGCGCGGAACGCCTCCAGGCCGGCGATGTCGCTGTGGTCGTGCCGATCCGTCATGAAAGCGAAGCTACCGCGCGGCCCCTTCGGAGCACAGATTCGTCCCCGGACAGCCGAGGAAACCAATGAATCGAGGAGAGTGAAGATGAGCATTCGTATCCTGCTCTCGTGTATCGCGCTCGCGCTGCTGCCGCAGAGCGCTCTCGCGCAGATCACCGTGAACCTCGACGCGGAGGGCCGTCCGGCCGCCGAGAAGGAGCGGGACGCGACGTCGAAGCCGATGGAGGTGCTGGAGTGGATCGGCGTGGAGGAGGGCGACGTCGTGCTGGACATCCAGTCGGGCGGCGGATACCACGTCTGGATCTTCAGCGACGCCGTGGGCGCGGCCGGCAAGGTGTACTCGCAGTCGTCGTTCCGGCCGGAGAGCCTGCAGGCCCGCATCGCCTCGGGAGCCACGCCCGAAGCGAACGTGACCTTCGTGTCGGAGGCCGCCGAAGTGCCGGACGCGACCCTCGACCTCGCGTTCACGGATCGAAACTACCACGACGTCAATCCCGGCGAGGTGCCGGCCTGGCTGGCGACCCTGAAGGCGAAGCTGAAGCCGGGTGGGCTGTTCGTCGTGATCGATGCCGAGGCGGCTGAGGGCCGGGACCTGGAGTCCCACCGGATCGCATCGGACGTCATCGTGAGCGAGGTGACCGCGGCGGGGTTCGAGCTGGTGGAGGAGAGCGACATGCTGGCCAACCCGGCCGACGACCACGTGGGTCCGAAGTGGGACGAGCGGGACTCCCTCGACCGCAGCCTGATCAAGTTCCGCAAGCCCGCGGATGAGCACGGCAGTCACGGCTGAGCCCGCTTGGTAGGGGAGTACGTCCCCGCTATATTCGTGCCCATAGTGGGGCTGTAGCTCAGCTGGGAGAGCGCCTGAATCGCACTCAGGAGGTCGTCGGTTCGATCCCGATCAGCTCCACCAACATATCCTACCGGCATGATCCGGAAGGCCCGACTCTCTCGCAAGGTCGGGCCTTTCTTTTCGCCCCCCCCCGATCCGGCTTGACAGGAATGACCAGTATCGCCATAGTCTGACGTCGATCCACCACATCCCCAACCAGCCTGGAGGCTCCCCCATGCGGAAGGCGCTACGCCTTTCCCTTGCGCTCGCCATCGGTCTGTTCCTGGTCGACTGCGAGAGCGAACCCGCGGAAGAACCGATGGACGAACAACCCGCCGACACCGTCGCGGCGGCGCCCGCGATCTCCCTCGCGGACATCGCCGGCACCTGGGACATGCGTTCGGTCCCCGTCAGCGGCGAGGACACGACGGCCACCGTGTACCAGTCGGTGATCACCCCGGACGGCTGGACGCTGATGCTGCCCGACCGCGAACCCGTGGAGGGCGTCGTGACGACCTCGGGGGACAGCATCATGGTGGATGCCGGCCCCTTCGAGAGCGTGCGGCGGGACGGCGTCATGGTGACGACCCGCACGGTATACCGGCTGGAGGGCGATCGCCTGGTGGGGACGACCACGGCTCGCTATGCGACCTCCGGAGCCGATTCCGTTCTCGAGCTCGCGACCGAAGCCACGCGGGCGCAGTAACGGTTTCTTCCTGGAAGCGAGTCAACCCTGTAGAGCAGGAGGAACGAATGCGCGTCCTGTGGATGCTCCTCGCCTTCGTGTGTCTGGCCACCGGGTCGTCCTTCGCGCAGGATCCGGTGGTGGCGGATCCGGCGCACTATTCGGTCGTATTCGAGAATGACCAGGTGCGCGTGCTGCGCATCCGGTACGGCCCGAACGAACAGAGCGTCATGCACTCCCACCCGGACGGTGTCGCCGTCTACCTGGATGATATCAGCGGCGAATTCACCCTCCCCGACGGACAGGTGGTCAACGCCCAGGGCAAGGCCCGCGAAGCGGTGTGGACGGAGGCCGGTTCACATCAGCCCAGGAACATGACGGACCAGCCCTTCGAGCTCATACAGATAGAGATCAAGCCCCAGGCGCACGCGGAGGAGTAGCAAGCGCGGGATCCTTACGGCGCAGGATCGTTCGGAGCGCGGCCGGGGGCCTCACGGCTCTCCCGGCCCGTTTCGTTGGGGATCCGCGGGTAGCAGAAGAGTTTCGAGGGTCGATAACGCCCGTCGACCCGGCACCTCGATCCGCACCCGTGTATGCTGAGGCGCCATGATCAGGCCGCCTGCGCCTCGCCCGCTGTGACACCCGAGATCCTCATCCTGCTGGTGATCGTCGCCGCGGCGGTGATCCTGTTCACCTTCGAGGTCGTGCCGGCCGACGTCACCGCGCTGGGCGTCATGCTCTCGCTCGCGGTGACGGGGATCCTGTCTCCGGAGCAGGCGTTCGCGGGGTTCGGCAGCCAGACCGTCCTCATGATCCTCGGGCTTCTCGTCATGGCCGCCGCCCTTATACGGACCGGGGTCGTCGACATGGTGAGTCGCGCGATCCTGCGCCGGGCGGGGACCGATCCTGGCCGGCTGCTCGTCCTCGTCATGGTGTCGGCGGCGACCCTCTCCTCGTTCATCAGCAATACGGCGGCTGCGGCCTTCTTCCTGCCGATCGTCCTGGGGCTCGCCCTGAGGGCGAGCATCAGCCCTTCGCTGCTCCTGCTTCCGATGGCGTTCGCCACCATCCTCGCCAGCCCCGTCACGCTGATCAGCACCTCCTCGAACATCGTCGTCAGCGGGATCATGGACCGCTACGGACTCGACCCGATCGGGATGTTCGAGCTCACGCCGCTGGGGATACCCATCGCGTGCGTGGGGATCCTGTACATGCTGACGATCGGCAAGCGTCTGATCCCGCAGCGCGCCGCCGGGCGCGAGCTCGCGGAGGACTTCGGACTGGGCCCCTATCTGAGCGAGGTCGTCGTTCAGAAGGGCTCCAAGCTCGCCCGCAAGACGCTGGACGAGTCGGGGTTCGGCCGCGATCTGGATCTCACGGTGATGCGCGTGATTCGCGAGGGCAGGAGCCCGATCCTGCCCCGGGGAGACACGGTCCTGCACGAAGGGGACGTTCTCATCGTCGAGGGGAACAGGGAGGAGATCCTCAAGATCAAGGACACCGCCGGCCTCGACATCCGTCCGGACGTCGAGCTCTCCGTGGCGGGACAGGAGGAAGAGGGAATCGTCCTCGCCGAGGCGATCCTCGTTCCCGGGTCCCCACTGATCGGACGCACGCTGAAGAGCTACGAGCTGAGGGACAGGCACGGGATCCAGGTCCTCGCGATCCATCGCCACGGCGTCTCGCTGCGCGACAAGCTCAGCCGCATCCGGTTGCGCCTCGGCGACGCGCTCCTGCTTCAGGGGACCCAGAACAGGTTGGCCAGCCTGCAGGACAGGAATGTCCTCCGGGTGGTGGGGGCGCAGCTCGAGGAGAGGTTGCGCATCCGCCACGCGTGGCCGGCGATCGGGATCTTTGCCACGGCCATCGCGATCGCAGCCACCGAAGTCGTTTCGTTGGGGGTCGCCTTCATGGCCGGCGCGTTCCTGATGTTCGTCACCCGCTGCCTGACCCCCGAAGAGGCGTACCGGGACATCGAATGGGGGGTTCTGATCCTCATCGGATCCATGCTCGCGCTCGGCGCCGCCATGCAGGAGACCGGAGCCGCGGAGCTCTTGGCGGGTTACATCGTCCGTCTGGCGGGAAGCGCGGATCCGATCTGGCTCCTCACCGGTTTCTTCCTCCTGACCGTGATGCTGACCCAGCCGATGTCGAATCAGGCGGCGGCGATCGTCGTCCTTCCGCTGGCGCTCGAGACCGCGTTCGCCGCCGATCTCAACCCGCGCACCTTCGCGATGATGGTGGCCGTCGGCGCGAGCGTCTCCTACCTGACCCCGCTCGAGCCCGCCTGCATGATGGTGTACGGGCCGGGCCGCTATCGCTTCTTCGACTTCCTCCGGGTCGGAGCGCTCCTCACCGTGGCGATCTACCTGATCGCGATCCTTCTCGTCCCGCGCCTCTGGCCGCTGGCCGGGTGACCGCGTTGACACCCGCCGGACCCTGCGATACCATCGTTTCGCGTCATGTGAACCCTCGACCCGGGAGCCCGATGAAGCCACTGGCCACGTATGCCGCGCTCGTCACGCTGGCGCTCGCCTGCGGCGAGGACCCCGCCGCTCCGCGGCAGGCCGGACCGGTCGCCGCGGCCTCCCCGTCCGTGGCGGCCGCCGGGCCGACATGCCCCTGCTGGGACGCGGAGGCGCTCGTAGGAGCCCTGCCCGCGGCGAACATCTGCCTCGACCAGTCGGCGGCCGAAGCCCCGTTCCTGTCCGTCGACCTCTTCGACCATTCCGCCGCCACCCAGACGCAGGCCTTCACCCGCTACGACGGAGGCTCCGCCGAAGCCGGCTCCTGCCGGCTGGCGGTCGTCGGCACGCAGGGCCTCGTTCGAGAGATCGCCGCCGAAACGGGGTTTCCGCGGGCAGCTTACGAGGGATGCGTCGCGCTTCTCGCCGAGCGCGCCCGAGCGACCGCCGCCGGCTGCTGACCCGCCCGGCTTCGGACTTCTACGCAGCGATCTATGCCATGGTCCGGCGGATTCCGCCCGGGAAAGCGACCACGTACGGCCACATCGCCGCACTCTGCGGGAAGCCGCGCGGCGCGCGCGCGGTGGGCTGGGCCCTACACGCGCTTCCGGACGGAAGCGACGTCCCCTGGCATCGGGTCGTCAACAAGAGCGGCGGTATCTCGATTTCCAAGGTCGGTCTCCCGCCTGAGCTCCAACGTGCGCTCCTGCAAGCGGAGGGAGTCGAGTTCGAGCCCGACGGCCGCGTGGACCTGCGGCGTTGGGGCTGGATCGGCCCGGCCGCGGAGTGAAGCGCCAATGACGCCGCGACCGACTCCACCGGCGATCGCCGCCAGCGCGCCCGTTTTTTGCCGCCCCCGCGGGGCGCGGGTAGCTTCGTCCGCCTCATGACCGAAAACGGAACGATCAAGGTCCGTCTGCCGGACGGGTCCGAGCTGGATGCGAACCGGGGCGTCTCTCTGC
>DASSPT010000035.1:0-8541 GCA_035699465.1 Gemmatimonadota bacterium | reverse complement strand
GAGCGCGGCCATGGCCGCGACGAGCGCGGGGTCGCCGGGCTCGACCGCGCGCGGCGCCCCGAACGCGAGCGAGCCGGCCGGCAGGCGATCGACGAAGATCGCGAGCGTGTGCCACTCGCCGAAGAACGCCGACCACCAGCGAAGCCCCGACGCGCCGGTCTCGGCCACGAGCGCGGCGATCGCCTGGGTCGCCTCGCGGTCCCGCACGGCCACGCGGTCCGGCGGGATCCCCAGTGAGCGAAGCGCCTTCGGATCGCAGAGGTCGGCGAGGCTCTTGCGCGCGGGATCGGCGATCCGCACGCCGACGAGCGCCAGCGGCAGGCCGTATTCGCGAAGGTGTCTGGGCTCTAGAGGCGTGCCGCGGAAGCGCGCGATCTTCTCGGCGATCGCGTGCTCGGGAGTCTCGGCCAGGTAGAGGACGCGCTCGCCGGGTAGGTCGAAGCGCCCCGTCCCGCCGGACTCGGGGACGAACGACGCCGAGAACTTCTCGCCCGGGCGCGCCGCGCGGCTCCAGGGGAAAGCGCGCCAGGCGTCGGAGGATTCCGGCCCCGCCGCCGATTTCGGGGCGAAGTCCCGTTTCGTCCCCTTCGCGGGGTCAGGCGTAGGCGCCCCGCCTCTCGGCCTCGACTGCCGCGATCACGTCGGTGACGTGCCCCGCGAGCAGGACGTCGATCGGCCGCCGGTGCCCGAGATGCGGGTTGACGCCCGACAGCCAGTCGGCGATCGCGTCCGGCTCGAGGTAGCCGGTCAGGCTCTCGACCACCGTGCCCAGGTTCCGGAGCCGCTCCTCGTTCGCCTCGTCCGCCTGCCCGCCTCGCTTCCAGCGCGCGACCTGGCTCCGGTGGACGCCGAGCGCGTCCGCCAGCGCCGCGTCCGACGGGAACGGCCGCCGCGCCGCCAGGTACAGGAGCCAGGTCGTCGACCCGCCGCTGTCCTGAACGAAGTCCGCGACCTCGAAGTGCCGCAATTCCGCTGCTTGCCTTGCCATGGCTGAGATCCTCCCCGCAACGAATATGTTGCGCGAAGTTCTGGGCGTCAATCCCCCCTCACGCAGGTCCTACCGGACCATCTCTCGTCCGGATAATCTCTCGTCCGGTTCATCTCTCGTCCGGTGGGATCCACCACTTCGCGATCCCGGCGAGCGGGGAGTAGGCGTTGGGGGCGGCGGTCGGCTCGACGCCGCGGAGCCGCCGGCTCGCGCCCCAGCGCTCGTGGTCGGCGACCAGGAAGATGTACGGCTGCTCGTCGTGGATGATCTGCAGGAACTCGTCCCACAGGGGCTCCGCTTCCTCCCGATCGAGCGTCGTCCGCGCGCGACGCAAGAGCTCGTCGACCCGCGGGTTCGAATACGCGCCGCCGTTGTAGGGCGCGCCGGTCTCGAACAGCTGCGTGGGATCGAACCGCAGGTAGAGGTCCCATCCCGCGACGACCGTCTCGAACTCCCCCGACATCCACTGGTCGACCATCGTGTTGAACTCGACCGCCCGCGGGCGCGCGTCGATCCCTGTCTCGCGCAGCTGGCTCTGGAGAGCGACCAGGATGTCCTGTCGCAGGATGTTGTCGGTGTTGGTCGTCATCTGGAACCGGAAGGGGCGCCCGTCCTTGTCCAGGATCCCGTCGCCGTTCGAGTCGCGCCAGCCGGCTTCGGCGAGGAGGCGTTTCGCCTGCTCGGGGTCGTGCGGCCAGGGATCGAGCGTTTCGTTCCGCTCCCACTGCATGGGGGCGGCGGGCCCCGTCGAGACCTCGCCGTAGCCCCGCACCAGACCTTCGACGAGCTCGTCGCGGTCCGTCGCCATCGTCAGCGCGCGCCGGACGCGCACGTCCTGGAACAGAGGGTCGCGAAGATTGAACATGAGGAACGTGAATCCCAGCGTCGGCCAGGAGAGGGGCCGCGCCACATCGCTCGTCTCGAGCCGCGCCATGTCGATCGGCGGGACGTTCCGGTAGAGATCGATCCCGCCGCTGAGGAGCTCGGTCACCGCGGTCGCGGGCTCGGGGATCACGCGGAACACCACCCGGTCGAGGTAGGGCCTTCCCGCCCAGAAGTCCTCGTTGGCCTCCATGACGACCTGCTCGTTCGCCTGCCACGACACGACGCGGAAGGGTCCGTTCCCCACCGGCTGGCGGTTGAACGGGGCGTTGATCATCTCGGCGGGAGGGACGTCCTCGAGCAGGTGCTTCGGCATCGGTGTCCAGTACATGAAGTCGGCGAGCGGCTCGGCGTGGACGCTCGTGAAGTGAAACCGCACGCGCCGCTCGTCGATGCGCTCGGCGCGCTCTATGTAGGCCAGCGCCTGGCGCTCGGGGTACGCGGTCTCGTCGAGCATGGACATGTCGAACGACCAGACGACGTCGTCAGCCGTCACCGGCGCGCCGTCGTGCCAGCGGACGCCGTCCCGGATCCGGAACGTGGCCGAGAGGCCGTCCTCCGCGATGCCGAACGAGTCGGCCAGCGCCGGCGCGTAGTCCAGGTTTTCGTCGTAGACGATCAGGTTCTGGAACACGACGTGCCCGATGACCTGGTCGCCGATGGCGGACGTCGTGGCGAGCTCGTTGAAGACGTCGAAGTCCGAGCCTATGGCGACGACGGCGGTGCCACCGTAGGAGGGGGTCTCTTCGGAGGGGGCGTCGGTCTCCGGCGAGGGGCCGCCGCAGGCGAAGAGCGCGGCCACGAGGATGGCCGCGGTGGGTCCGCGCGCGGCGAGGGCGGTCCCAGGAGAGTGGAGGGTCGCCAAGAGGGTGTTCAATGTGGTCAACCCTTCCCCAGAAGCCAGGGCACTGTTTCCACTCCACTCTTCAAATGAATTTGGAAGTGCCAGCGCTCCCCGAAGATTGGCGACTTCCAGTTTATTTGAAGAGTGCTCCGGCAGGGGTTGTGGTACGTCAGCCCCTCCGGCTCAATGGGCGTGTGTCCCGTAGCGACACCATCGATTTCGATTTCGTCCTCACCGCTGCCATACCGCGTACCCCGCGCTCCGAAGCTCGTCCGCCAGCCGCGCCTCGGTGGCTAGCGCGTCGTCGTACGTCATGGGGTTGAGGTGCGCGTACAGCTCCGGCATGAGGCGGACGCCATATCGCTGCACGTAACTGTTCGCCTTGTAGCCGTCCTTGTGATGGGCGAAGCGCTCCTCGGGCGCGATGCCGGTCATGCCCACGTACAGACACACGGTGTCGGGCGCGAGGTTGGGATTCTGGTCGACGAACGCGCGGTGGGTCATGACACGCTCGTCTAGAAGCACCACGTACACGTGGTGATGGCCCTTGCCCTTCATGGAACCTCCGCCCCGGTGCGAGGCGAGCCGGTGCCAGGCGAGCCGATGCCAGGCGAGCCGCCGTCGGCGGACACCTCCCCGCTCTCGAGGAGCTCGGCGAGCGCCCGCGCCTGCGCCTCGTGCTCCCTTTCCTGGCGGAAGATCGTCGGGGGCGCGACGCGATCCTGACACTCTTCGGGGGTCAGCCCGCACCGCTCGCAGGTCAGGTTGACCGCCACTTCGGGGACCTCCGGGTCGGACCAGAACGTGACGCGCTCGCGGAACGCCTCGTCCACCAGGAACCCGATCGACACGCAGGAACGGACACCTTCGGTCAGCGACAGCGGCCGCGAAACCGCGATCACGAAGAACGTCGCGTCCTCGTTGAGGAAGCGGGAGCGCTGCGCGGCGATGGGGAGAATCGGCGGCACGACGGGCGGGACAGCGGTGACGAGCGGGGTCGCCTCCGCCGCCGCGGGATGGGGCCCCCGCCGCGGCCGGTCGAGATGGGCCAGCAGCCGCAGCGAGGGCCAGCGCCGGCAATAGTGCTCGTCGAGCCCGATGCCGTGCGGAACGGGCACGTGTGAGAGGTTCAGGACCTTGGTCAGCCGGTAGTCGTCGCTCCCCGTCGCGTGATGGAAGCGGAGGAAGAAGATCTCCGAGAGCCCGAACCGCTCGGGCACGACCTGCGTCAACCGGTAGAAGAACATCTCGGGCGTCGCGTCGAAACGCCCCATGACGTCGAGGAACACCTGGCCGTCCCAGCGGCCGCGAGCGAAGAACCCCCCCAGCGCGTCCACCAGCGCGGTCTCGTCGATCAGGATCGCGCCCGCGAAGTACGAGGCCTTGAAGTTGTTGAGGACCTGGTCGAACGAATCGACGTTGAGCCAGGACCCCGTGACCGCGCGGTCCCGGAGCCCCAGCTCCCGGTAGGCGATCTCGCGGCCGAAGATGAACGCCTTCTGGGACGGCAGGAGCCGCTCGTTGACGAGGAGCCGCGGCGGATCGCCGGGCACGAACACCGAGCGGAACCCGTGGAGCTCCGGGTGCCGGCCGAGCACCTCCTCGTCCACCGCGCAGCCGTGGCGCTCCACGAGAAGCGCGCGCAGCGCGTCGGCCGGGGGCGACTCGCCGTTCGTCCATCCCTCGGCGGTCCGGAACGCCGCCGCGGCCTCCTCCATCTCCTGGAAGTAGTTGTGGCGGAGCTGCTGGTAGGAGCGGAGCGCCGCGAACAGGAGGTGCTCGACCTGGACGCCGTACGTGCGGCCGATCTCGAGGAACGTCTGGAACAGCGCCGCGGACTTGGTCGGCATGTCCGCCACGAGCGCGAACAGGTCCTGGGGCGCGATCCCGAACAGCTCGAACGGAAACTCGCGCACGAACTCCGAGCCGAGGAACGCCTTGAGCGGGTCGAGCTCCCCGCCGACCTGGAGCGAAACGAGCTCGTCGTAGGGGACCGCCAGGGCCTGGGCGAGGCGGGCGAGCTTCTCGGGCTTGGGGTGCTTCCGCCCGGCCTCGATCTCGGAGAGGTAGGAGATCGAGATCCCCGCCCCCTTCGCGAGGCTCGAGAGCGACAGTCCCTTCTCCTGCCGGAGCTTCCGGAGCTTGAGGCCGAGGATGAACCGCAGGCTCTCCGCGTCGAGGCGGGCGTCGGGTGTGGGTGGGTTCGCCATCAGCGAAAGAATATCCCACCTTTTTCACCTGTCAAGTAGCGAACTTTCGCTTGCAAACAATCTTCGCTTATGGTACCATCGGTCCCCGGTCAAGCCGGGAGGAGGTGCGGTGGTCGAAAGCTCGACAGTCGTCAGGGATTCGTCGCTTCGAAACGGGAAGCTCCAGCTGCGGCGGGAAGCGCGGACGGACCAGGCCGGGCAGGTGCTCGACCCGGCCGCCCTCGATCTCGTCGCGCGGCTCCACGGCCGGCTCGAGCCCGAGCGCCGGGAGCTCCTCGCGGCCCGCGAGGCCCGGCAGCGGGACTACGACGCGGGCGCGCTCCCCGGCTACCTCTCGCCCGACGACTCCGTCGCGCGCCAGGCGGCCGCCGACTGGCGGATCGCCGCCCTTCCCGCCGATCTCCTGACCCGCCGGGTCGAGATTACCGGGCCCGTCTCCGATCCCAAGATGGTCATCAACATGCTCTCCCGGACCGAGGCGGGGGACCGCGCCGACGCCGCGATGCTCGACTTCGAGGACTCGATGAAGCCCTCGTGGGAGAACGTCGTACGCGGGATCGAGAACCTGAGGGGCGCGGTCGACGGCACGCTGTCGTTCACGAAGCCAGGCAAGGGCGCCGAGCCCGCCAGGGAATACCGGATCGATCCCGACGACATGCCGCTCCTCATGGTGCGGGTCCGCGGGCTCCATCTCGACGAGACGAACGTCACGGTCGACGGCGCGCCGGTGTCGGCGGGACTCTTCGACCTGACGCTCTCCGCCTGGCACACGGCGTCCCGCCTCATGGATCAGGGAAAGACGCCTAAGTTCTACGTGCCGAAGTGCGAGCACCACCTCGAGGCGCGGTGGTGGAACCGGCTCTTCTCGCTCCTCGAGGACGATCTCTCCCTCCCCCGCGGATCGCTCCGCGCCACGTTCCTCATCGAGACCCTCCCCGCCGCGTTCCAGATGGAGGAGATCCTCTGGGAGCTGAGGGAGCGCGCGGCGGGGCTCAACGTCGGCCGCTGGGACAAGATCTTCAGCGACATCAAGGTGCTGAGGGAGCACCCGGACCGCGTCCTCGCGGACCGCGGCAGCATCTCGCTCAACCGCCCGTGGATGAAGAGCTACGCGATGCGGCTCGTCCGGATCTGCCACAAGCACGGCGCCTTCGGGATGGGCGGGATGTCCGCGTTCACGCCGGGCTCGACCGCCGCCCTGCGCGAAGAGCAGACGAAGAAGGTGGTCGAGGACAAGGCGTTCGAGGCGTCGATCGGGCACGACGGGTGCTGGGTGTCGCACCCCTACTTCATCGGCCCCGCGATGTCCGCCTTCCCGCGGACGAACCAGCTCGACGTGGTCCCGGACATCGACGAGCGACCTGATCTCCTGCCGGTCGGTGGCGAGCCTCGCACGCTCGAGGGGCTCCGCAAGAACGTGCGCGTCGGGATCGCCTACATGCACGGCTGGAACCGGGACATCGGCTGCGTCGCCTGGGACGATCTCATGGAGGACCTCGCCACCCTCGAGATCTCCCGCGCGCAGGTCTGGCAGTGGCTGCGCCACGAGATCGCCCTCGACGACGGCACGCCGGTCACGCGCGATCTCGTCGGCCGGATCTTCGACGAGGAGAGCGCGCGGATCGAAGGCGAGGTGCGGGCCGCGATGGACGGCAAGGGCGGCGACGTCGAGCGCGAGGTCGACCGCTTCGCGGACGCTAGCGAGGACGCCGAGGCGATCTTCACCGAGCCGCACTTCCGGCCGTTCCTCACGTGCCGCTCGGATCCGGCCGGCATGGATCTCGATTCCCGGCGCGCGCGGCTGCGCGCCGAAAGCACTCACGCCAGCGGAACTCAGGCCCCGCTGTAAACCGCCCCCGAACGGGTCAGGAGGAAGCATGCGCGTAGTCAACGGAAACAACGGGAATGGCCTTTGCCTGGCGCGCTGGACGGGCGTCCGGCGGCCATTCACCCCACAGGACGTCATGCGGCTCAGGAACACGTTCGAGATCCGGCATTCGATCGCCGAGCGGGGCGCGGTTCGGTTGTGGGACCTCCTGACCACCCAGCCCTACGTGGCGGCCCTCGGCGCGCTGACCGGCAACCAGGCGATGCAGCAGGTGAAAGCGGGCCTCAAGGCGATCTACCTGAGCGGCTGGCAGGTCGCGGCCGACGCGAACCGCTCGGGCCAGATGTACCCCGACCAGAGCCTCTATCCCTGCGACAGCGTGCCCGACGTCGTGCGGCGGATCAACAAGGCGCTCCTGCGCGCCGACCAGATCCATCACGCCGAGGGCGACCACAGCACCCACTGGATGGCGCCGATCGTCGCCGACGCCGAGGCGGGCTTCGGCGGGCCGGTCCACGCGTTCGAGCTCATGAAGGCGATGATCGAGGCGGGCGCGTCGGGCGTACACTTCGAGGACCAGCTCGCGTCGGAGAAGAAGTGCGGGCACATGGGCGGGAAGGTCCTGTTGCCGACCTCGCAGTTCATCCAGACCCTGATCGCCGCGCGGCTCGCCGCCGACGTCATGGCCGTCCCCACGATTCTGGTCGCGCGGACCGACGCCCACAGCGCCGGTCTCATCACGAGCGACGTCGATGAGCTGGACCACGCGTTCCTGAAGCGGAAGAGCAAGCGGACGAGCGAGGGGTTCTTCCACTTTCGCGGCGGACTCGAGGCCGCCATCGCGCGCGGGATCGCCTACGCGCCCTACGCCGACCTCGTCTGGTGCGAAACCTCGACGCCGGATCTCGGGGAGGCGCGCGAGTTCGCCGAGGCGATCCGCGCGGAGTACCCCTGCAAGCTCCTCGCCTACAACTGCTCGCCGTCGTTCAACTGGCGGAAGAAGCTGGACCTGCCGACGATCGCGCGGTTCCAGGAGGAGCTCGGCGAGATGGGCTACAAGTTCCAGTTCGTCACCTTGGCCGGCTTCCACGCGCTCAACCACAGCATGTTCACGCTGGCGAGCGCGTACCGGGACAACGGGATGCTCGCCTACTCCGAGCTCCAGGAGGCCGAGTTCGCCAGCGAGGAGATGGGCTACACCGCGACCCGCCACCAGCGCGAGGTGGGCACCGGCTACTTCGATCTCGTGCGCGAGGTGATCTCGGGCGGGACGACGAGCACGGCGGCGCTGGCGGAGTCGACGGAGGCGCAGCAGTTCCAGCACGCCTCGGCGCAGGCTCGGGCCGGCGCGTAGATCAGGCCGGCGCGAAGATCAGAGCGGGGGCGGCGGCGGGCGCGGCCGTGGGCGCAGCCTCGGACTCGCGCGCCTCCAGGAACC
The DNA here is from genome assembly GCA_035699465.1 of Gemmatimonadota bacterium. Taxonomy (GTDB): domain Bacteria; phylum Gemmatimonadota; class Gemmatimonadetes; order JACCXV01; family JAHWKZ01; genus JAICNR01. The sequence goes on along the minus strand of DASSPT010000035.1, from coordinate 351 downwards.
ACGTCTCCATCGTCCCCTTGCCCTTCACCTCGAGCGGGCCGCGGGGGCGGAAGGTGTAGCGGCCGGCGAGGAGGTGGACGACGTCCTCGGTGACCTGGATCCGGTCGCGCTCCCCGAGGCTCGCCATCCGGCTCGCGGTGTTCACGACATCGCCCCACAGATCGTAGCTGAATCGCGTTCGGCCGATGACGCCCGCCACGACCGGGCCGCTGGCGATCCCGATGTGGAGCCGGAGCGGCTCGCCGTCCGGGGTCCGGCACTCCGCGATCCGCTCCCGCATGTCCAGCGCCGCTTCCGCGACACGAGCCGCGTGGTCGTCCCGCGTGCCGCTCAGACCGGCGACCATCATGC
>DASSPT010000034.1:0-8742 GCA_035699465.1 Gemmatimonadota bacterium | reverse complement strand
CGGATGACGCTGCGGAACTCCTCCAGCGTGTCGGCGAGGGAGCGGTGTGACCGGTCCGCGTAGGTCGATTCCACGATCACCGCGTCGCACTCGCGCGGCAGCTCGGCGTTCTTCTGGATGGAGCTCTCGCGGTTGCCCAGGTCGCCGGACGCGACGACCCGGCCGTCGGGCGTTTCGATCTCGATGAATGCGCTTCCCAGGATATGGCCGGCCGGACGGAACACGGCGCGAACCCCCTCGCCGAGGTCGACCGGCTCGTCGAACGCCACCTCCCGGAAGAGCTCCAGCGTCTTCGGGATATCGCCGGGGACGTAGAGCGGGGACTCGATGTCGCCCGGCTCGCGGGGCTTGTTTCCCGCCTTCCGCATGGCCCGCTCCCAGTCCTCGTTCTGAAGCTTCGCCGCATCGTTGAGGATGACCTCCGTGATCGACCGAGTGCTGCGGATGGCATAGATCGGACCGCGGAATCCCTGGTCGGCGAGCAGAGGCAGGCGGCCGCAGTGATCCAGGTGCCCGTGCGTGAGGAGTACGGCGTCGATCTCGCTGGCGTCGAACGGGAAGGGCTCTCGATTGAGCTGCGCGATCTCCCTGGACCCCTGGAACAGACCGCAGTCGACGAGCAGGCGCCTGCCGCGCGCCTCGATGCGATGGCAGCTCCCAGTCACGGTGAGGGCGGCTCCGGCGCTGAGGAGCTTCATGAAGGGAGGGGCTCGGGGCTGGGCTCCAGATGCGGGGCGGTCGCCGCTCGTGGCAGGAGGCTCGTCGCGGCGAGGTAGCCGGTCGAGTTGAGAGCGGTGGCGGCGAAGTCCCACAGCATGTCGACGGACCCGATCAGGACCACGCCTTCGACGGGAATGCCCAGCGCGAGGTAGGCGGGAAGGCTCACGTGGCGCGCGTGCTGGTTGGGGATCCCTACCGTAGTCGCCGCGAGCAGCATCACGTACCCGAGGAAGATCAAGTATCCCATCGGATCGATCGGCACGGCGTACACCCAGCTGAGGAACAACAGCTTCCCCGGCGACGAGATGAGCCGGTTGGGCTTGAACGTGGAGGCGGCGAACGGGATGCCGAAGCCCACCACGCGGTCGGAGAGCCCCAGCCGGTTTCGAGCGCCGTCGATCAACGCGGGCACCGAGGCCAGCGACGAGCGGGTTGCCAGGGCCACGAGCTGCGCCGGCCAGGCAGCGCGAAAGAACCGCGCTACGCCGACCCCCCCCAGGAGTCCGGCCACGCACGAGAGCCCCAGGATGGCGACCACCATGACGATCGTGGCGACGATCGCGAAGGCCACGAGCCCCCACGCCGCGCCGATGCCGACCTCACGCGCCGCCGCCAGCGCGAGGGCGAAGATCGCCACCGGGCTCACGCGCATGAGCCAGCTTATGACCACGAGCATCGCCTCGGCGACGGGCCGGAAGAACGAGAGCACCGCGTTCCGCGAGGCGGTGGGCAGGCGGCCGACTGCGACCGCGAACACGATGGTGAAGACGACGACCTGCAGCATGTTCTCCTCGGCGGCGGCGGCGAACGGGTTCGTGGGCACCACCTGGAGGAGCCAGTCCGCGATGTCGAGGCCGGCGGGCGCCTCGCTCGGAGGGGCCTCCACGGAGTCGAGCCCGGCCATGGAGCCCGGGCGAATCCCGAACGCGCGGATGAGCGGCGGGAACAGGAGGACAGATAGGACCGCGAGAGCGGCGTAGACCGCGAAGAAGATGCCGACCGCCGCGCCGCCCGTCCGCGCCACCTTGAGGCTCTCGCGTGAGCCCAGAATCGCCACCACGAGGAGCGAAACGACGAGCGGCAGGATGATCATCCGCAGGCAGCGGACCCACGCCTTGCCCAGCATCTCGACGACCGCACCCAGGGTCTGGAGCGCGGCATGGTCCTCGATGGGCACGAGGGTCCCCACCGCGATTCCCGCCGCCAGGGCGAGGAGGCTCGCGATCGTCAGAGAGCGTCCGAAGGAGAGTCGTTCGATGGAGAGGTTCAAGGCGCTACATGCTAGGGCGTCGGGGCAGGGTTGAAAAGGGGCGGCTGGCTTCCCCGCCGGCCTCCCCGGCCTCAGATTGACGGAGTGAGCGCGCACCTACCATCGCCGGGCCATCCCCTGGCCGGCGGCTGCCTGTGCGGCGCGGTTCGCTACGTCGTCAGCGGCCCGTTTCTGCGCGCCGGGCACTGCCATTGCTCGCGCTGCCGGAAGCACAGCGGCGCGGCCGCCGGCACCCAGGGGCGCGTCCGGTGGGAGGACTTCCGGCTCGTCTCGGGGGCCGAGCGACTGGTCGTCTACCGCCCCGCGCCGGAAGCCGCCGTCAAGGTCTTCTGCGGGGTGTGCGGCTCCAGCCTCTTCGGCGGGACGTGGCCGGACGGGAACGAGATCTCGATCCGGCTAGGGACCGTCGCCGGCGACCCGGGCATCCGACCCCAGTACCATACCTTCGTCGCCTCGAAAGCCCCCTGGCACGAGATCACCGACAACCTGCCGCAGCACCCCGAAGGGCTGCCGCCGGAAACCGGGCAGCAGACTTCCCCGTAGGGGCTACCATGTTTCGCTGCCGGTGGACCGGCGCCCTGAGTCGACCCCCTAGGGAGCGGCCCAGAAATTCCAGGCCGCGCGCGCGATCGCCGCGATCGTCCGCTCCGCCGCCTCGGTGTCCCTGCGCGGCTGGCGGGTGAGGACGACGACGATGAGGTGCGTGCCGTCCGGGAGCTCGGCGATCCCCGCGTCGTGGGTCGCCGCCTGACTGTAGGTCCCGGTCTTGTGCCATACGGGCGTGCCGGAAGGGAGCCCGGCGACGATGCGGGTGTCGATCCAGCCGTTCCGGAGATGCCCGAGGAGGAGCTGCGTGCTTCGTTGCGAGAGGAGCTCTCCGCGCCACAACCGGTCGAGGAGCTCGGCCAGCGCGAGGGCCGACCCGGCATCCTCGGGCCGGCGGGCGAACCGCTCGGCGGCCAGCGCGCGCTTCGGCGGCGGAGGCCCGCACCCGGGCCGATAGGCGGTCGGGCGTGCGCTCCTTCTCGGGGAAGGAGTCGCCGATCGCGTAGAACTCGAGCAGGGTCTGGCCTTCGTCGCGGTCGATCCGGATCCCGTCGAGGCCGAGCGCGCGCAGCGTGTCGGTCACAGAGCGGGGACCCCCCGCGAGCCTGAGGAGCGCGTCGCTGGCCGTGTTGTCGCTGTCCCGCACCTGGGCCTCGAGGAGCTGCCCGACGGTGTACGCGCCCCCGCCGCCGGGCTCGTTGGGAGCGAGCGTAGCGCGCCCGATCCGGAAGTCCCACGGCTCGAGCCGGACCGTGTCGCCGAGCCCGATCGTCCCCGCCTCCACCTGGCGCAGCAGGGCGATGGCGATCGGGAGCTTGTACACGCTGGCCAGGAAGAACGGCTGGTCGCCGCGGGTCGCCGCACCCTGGCCGGTCTCCAGATGGATGACCGCGGCGCCCACGTCGCCCTCGAGCTCCGCGGCCAGCGCCGCGATCTCCGACTGGAGCGCGTAGAGGGTCGTGTCGGCGGGCGCCGCCACGAGATCGACGGGTGTCAGCCAGCAGAGGACGGCGACCAGCAGCCGAATGGACAGAGAACCCTCCTTGCCGGGAGTGTCGAGACCGAATCGCGAGCCGAAAAGATACGCCGTCATCGTCGCCGGTGAACTGCCAGGTCGCGTGACCTATATTGTGTCGAAGTTTCGACACCGGAGAGGGAGGCGTCATGAGTTTGACGGAAACGGCATCCTCGCGTGCGCGGGCGGACCTGGATGGCGCGGAGCGGCTCATCTACGATCTGTTGATCGAGCTCGGCGAGGATCCTGAGCGACAGGGTCTCTTGAAGACCCCTGAGCGCGTGATTCGAGCATTCAAGTTCCTCACCGAGGGCTACCGCAAGGACGTCGACGAGCTGTTCAACGACGCCTTCTTCGACGAGGACTACGACGAGATGGTCGTGGTCCGGGACATCGAGCTGTATTCGATCTGCGAACATCATCTCCTCCCGTTCTTCGGGAAGGCACATGTCGCCTACATACCGAACCGCCGCATCGTCGGGCTCTCCAAGATTCCACGCCTCGTGGACCTGTTCGCCCGGCGGCTCCAGGTGCAGGAGCGAATGACGAAGGAGATCGCCGAAACGATGATGGAGAAGCTCGACCCGCGAGGCGTGGCGGTGGTGATCGAGGCCCGCCATCTGTGCATGGTCATGCGCGGGGTCGAGAAGCAGAACTCGTTCATGACGACGAGTCACATGCTGGGAGCCTTCCGCGACGCGCAGTCCACGCGCATGGAGTTCATGAACCTGATCTCGCCGCGGTCAGCGTGAGCGCTGGACGCCGGCCTCGGTCCGGCATCCTCACCGCCGCGCTGGCGCTCTTCTTGCTTGGCGCCTGCCAGAGCGGTCCGCGCTCGAGCCCCGAAGGCTCGGTGCGGAGCTTCCTCGACGCGCTCGCGGCGAAGGACGGGGCGGAGGTGGCGGCGTCGTTCACGGCCGAGACGCGCAGTCTCGTGGCCGAGGTGGAGAGCCTGAGCCGCAGGGCGGAGCCCGCCAGCGGCCAGCCCGCCATCACGATCGAGGATTGGTGCCGCGCGTTCTGTGGCGGGAACGTCGAAGGTTCGACGCTGCATGGCGACTCGGCGACCGTGATCGTGAGCGTGGAAGGGGATCCGAACGAAATCTCGCTCGTGCGCGAGGAGGACGGATGGAAGATCGATCTCGCGGAGCGGCTGCGGCCGGCCGTCCAGATGCTGCGGCTGACCGTGACCCAGGCCGCGATCGACACCCCCGGGGCGCACGTGGATACGATGGCCGGAGCCGCGCCGGACACGATCCCCTGAGTCTGCCCGCCGGGACGCTTGATCCTGTCCGCGCGGCGTGCTAGAGTGGTACCGAAAGAAACCCGAAAGCGAAGCGATTCCGGCCCGGGCCGGTCACCAATCGAGCGTCCGCCGCGGTAGCGGGGACGAAGGAGCGCGAAGGATGGCGGAGACGACCAAGGATCAGGAGAAGGCGCTGGGCCTGGCGATCACCCAGATCGAGCGTCAGTACGGCAAGGGCGCGATCATGCGGCTGGGCACGGGCATGCGCATGCAGGTCGAGGCTATCCCCACGGGGGCCTTCAACCTGGACGCCGCCATCGGCGTAGGCGGGATCCCGAAGGGTCGCGTCACCGAGATCTACGGTCCGGAGTCCTCCGGCAAGACGACCCTCGCCCTCCACGTCATCGCCAACGCCCAGCGCCAGGGCGGGATCGCGGCCTTCATCGACGCCGAGCACGCGCTGGACGCCGACTACGCGCGCAAGCTCGGTGTAGACATCGACAACCTGCTGGTCTCCCAGCCCGACACGGGCGAGCAGGCGCTCGAGATCGCCGAGGTGCTCGTGCGCTCGAACGCCGTATCGGTGGTGGTCGTCGACTCGGTCGCGGCGCTCGTCCCGAAGGCCGAGATCGAGGGCGAGATGGGAGACAGCCACGTGGGGCTCCAGGCGCGGCTCATGAGCCAGGCGCTGCGGAAGCTCGCGGGCGCGATCAACCGCTCGCAGTGCGCGGTCGTGTTCATCAACCAGATTCGCGAGAAGATCGGCGTGATGTTCGGCAATCCCGAGACCCAGCCCGGCGGGCGGGCGCTCAAGTTCTACTCCTCGGTGCGGCTCGACATCCGCCGCGTGGGAGCGATCAAGGAGGGCGACGAGGTCGTCGGGAATCGGTGCCGGGTCAAGGTGGTCAAGAACAAGGTCGCCCCGCCGTTCAAGATGGCCGAGTTCGACGTCGTGTACGGCCAGGGGATCAGCCGCGAGGGCCTCCTGATCGACCTCGGCGTCGACGCCCGTGTGGTCGAGAAGTCGGGCGCCTGGTACAGCTACGGCGACACCCGCCTCGGCCAGGGCCGCGAGAACGCCAAGCAGTTCCTGAGGGACAACCCGGACATCGCCGAAGAGGTCGAGTCCCAGCTCAAGGTCGCGATGGGGATCGTCAAGTCGGCCGGCAGCGCCGAGTCTGGGGAGACGGAGCCCGAGGAAGCGGTGGCCGCGGAGGCAGAGTAGCTCTAGCGCGCGCGTGAAGCGGGCCGTGGCGCTGGAGCCGGATCCGATCGTTCCCGGATCCTGCGCCCCACGAGCGCCCTCATTCCCGTCGGCGAAGGGCTCCGCCGAGTCGTGGCCCCTCGTGGCGAGCCTCGAAGCCGCGCAGGATGGTCCCAGGGGGAGCAGGATGCGATGGCGGTGAGCCCGGAGTTTCGCGCGTTCGTCGAGGACCAGATCGGCCGCGTGGAGCCGGTCCGCTCGCGTCCCATGTTCGGCGGTCTGGGCCTCTATTCCGGCGACCGTTTCTTCGGCGTCGTCGACGACGATCTCGTGTACTTCAAGGTCGACGACGCCACGCGGCCGCGGTACGTGAAGCGCCGCATGAAGCCCTTCGAGCCCATGGGTTCGCCGATGAACGGCTACTGGCAGGTCCCGCCGGACGTCATCGAGGACACGGACGAGCTCGCTTCATGGGTCCGGGATGCGGTCGCGGTCGCGGATCGTGCGAAGAGGAAGCCCGCGCTACGGAGAGCCGCGACGAAGAAGAAGGGCCGCTGGTGATACGGATCGATCTAGACAGCTGGCCCCGCCGCCAGCACTACGAGCTCTTCCGCGCCTACGACAATCCCTGGTTCAATCTCTGCACCGACGTCGACGTCACGGCGCTGTATGCCTGGTGTCGGGAGGAGTCGGGGCGGTCCTTCTTCGCCGCCTCGCTCTGGTGCTCGCTGACGGCCGCCAACGAGATCGAGGAGCTCCGGTACCGGATCCGCGGTCCGGAGGTGGTCATCCATCCGGTGGTGCACGGAGGATCCACCGTCCTCCTGCCGAACGGGACCTTCCGCTTCGCCTACTACGACTATACGCCGGACATGCGCCCGTTCATCGAGCACGTTGGGGAGATCACGGAGCGCGTGCGGGCGGAATCGGGCCCCCTCGACCCCCAGGACGATCGCGACGACCTGATTCACTACTCGGTGATCCCCTGGGTGCCGTTCACGAGCTTCTCCCATGCCCGGCGCTGGGGCACGGAGGACGCGGTACCGAAGATCGTCTTCGGGAAGCACCGCGAAGTCGGCGGCCGCCGCCGGATGCCGGTATCGGTGGAGGTCCACCACGCGCTGGTCGACGGGCTTCACGTGGGGCGATTCTACGAGGCCTTCCAGGAGCGCCTCGACGCGCCAAGCGGTCCCGCCGGAGCCTGACGCCCTGCGGTTCGCGGCTACGGAGCCGGAGCGGCGCGCCGGGCGGTTGTCGAAACCAGGACGAGGAGCGCGCCCGCCAGCCCGAGAGCCACGCAGCCGGCCCAGAGGCCCGCGGGGCTGAGCGCGTAGATCGCGGTGCCGAGACCCGGGCCCAGCACGATGCCCACCGAATGCGTGAGCAGCCACGCGCCGTAGTAGCGCCCGCGCAGGGTCTCCGGGGCGACGTCTCCGACGTACGCGGCGGCTACCGGCGTGAACACGATCTCGCCCGCGGTCCAGACGACCACCGTCAGGGCGAAGATCGCGAACGAGTCCGCCCACGCGACGAGGCCGAACCCGATCCCGGTCAATGCGATCCCCAGCGCCATCACCGGACGCGGGCGCAATCGGCGGGTGATCCCCACCAGCGGCAGCTCGAACAGGACCACGAGCAGGCCGTTCAAGGACATCAGCAGACCGTAATGCGCGCTGGTGAGTCCGCTGGCCCGCATCTGGAGCGGAAAGCTGGCGGTGCTCTGGAAGGCGATCAACGTCACGAGCGTCGTCGCGACGAGGAACAGCAGGAACGGCCGGTCGGCGACGAGCGCTCCTCGGAATCCGCCCACCGGGTCTTCCTCCGGCCGCGAGCGCCGACCCTCCGGCAGGAGCGTGAGCGCGACGATGCCGGCCACGATCGACGTCGCGGCGTCGGCGGTGAACACCCAGACGAACGATCGCTCGGCGACGAAGCCGCCGATCGCCGGCCCCACCGCGTGGCCGAGGTTGACGGCCAGACGGTAGATGGCGAATCCGGGTACGCGGCGGCCCGCGGGGATCAGGTCGGTCAACAGGCCGTTCGCGGCCGGGCGGTAGAGCTCCGACGTCAGCCCGGCGAGGCCGGCCAGCGTCAGCACCGCCCAGGTACCGCGCATGTGCGGCAGGGTGAGGAGCACGGCGGCGGAGGAGAACATCGATAGCGCGATCGTGCGCCGGCGCCCGAAGCGGTCGGCCAGCCAGCCGCCGACCAACGAGGCGACGAGCCCGCCCAGCCCGTACACGCTGACCGCCAGGCCCGCCATTCCGGGAGACCAGCCGATCCGCGTGAGCCAGAGGACGAGGAAGACGAGGACGAACGTCCCCAGCCGGTTGACGAGCGTCTCGCCGTAGAGGATCCACGCGCCGCGAGGAAGGGCGCGGATCTCCGAGCGCAGGCTGAGGATGGGAATCGACATGGCGGGCCCGGAGGCCCGTGTCAGGCGCCGGCCACGAGCTCCCGCGCGAAGTCGGGGAACGGACGCGGCTCGTGCCCGAGCGCCGCACGCGACTCGTCGATCTGACGGTCGGTGGGAAGCAGGCTGTTTCGCTGGAAGTAATCGAACATGATCCGGAGGTCCCGCAGCAGCCATCCAGGCAGGTGCCCGCTCGCGGCCACCGCCCACGCCTCCAGGTCGTCACCGGAATACCGTACCCTGCGGCCGAGGATCTCGGAATAGACGGCCGCGATGGAGGGGCCGGTCCACGTGTCGGGGCCGACTACAGGGACGTCACGCGACGTGT
>DASSPT010000033.1:0-3598 GCA_035699465.1 Gemmatimonadota bacterium | reverse complement strand
GGACGGTGACATCGTCGTCGCCCAGGTGGAGGAGAACGCCGTCACGCTCAAGCGGTTCTTCCGCGAGAAGGATCGCGTGCGGCTCCAGCCCGCCAACCCGAACTACGCCCCCCAGTTCTATCCGGACGTTCGGATCCAGGGGAAGCTCATCGGGGTCATCCGCCGGCTCGACTGAGCGTTATCCACGGATCCGTCCACAGGCTGCCGACATCCCGCCGAAGTTCGTGGACGAGCAGGGACCGCAGTCGCGCGTTCGTTGACGCCCGGGGGCGGCCTGACCGGCACGATCTCCTCCGTCCCGTGACCGTCCGAGGGGTTCGCCGCGCGTGATCGACCGCCTTCCGCCGCAGAGCATCGAAGCCGAGCAATCCGTCCTCGGCGCCATCCTCATCGATCGCGACGCCGTGATCGAGGTGGCCGAGTTCCTCAAGCCGGAGGACTTCTACCGGCAGGCGAACGCAAAGGTCTACGCGGCGATCCTCGAGCTGTTCGAGAAGTGCGAACCGATCGACGTCGTCACGGTCGCGGAGACGCTCGAGCGGAGCGGCGACCTGGACCCGATCGGCGGTCGGTCCTATCTCGCCACGCTGTCGAACTCCACGCCCACCGCCGTGCACGCCACCCAGTACGCGCGGATCGTGGAGCGCAAGGCGGTCCTCCGGAACCTCATTGCGGCCGCCGGTCGGATCGCCGGCATCGGCTACGAGGATCCCGCCGAGGTCCAGGAAGCGATCGACCGGGCCGAGTCGGAGCTGTTCGCGGTCAGCAACCGCCGGGTCGCCGCCGGCTTCGCCCGGCTCCGCGAGCTTCTCCACGACGCGTACGACCGGCTCGATTACCTCCACGCCCACCGCGGCGAGATCAGCGGCATCCGCACCGGGTTCACGGACCTCGACGCGCTCACCACCGGGCTCCAGAAGAGCGACCTCGTGATCCTCGCCGCCCGTCCGTCGGTGGGCAAGACGAGCTTCGCGCTCAACATCGCCGAGCATGCAGCCGTGAAGGACCGCCGCACCGTCGGCGTGTTCAGCCTCGAGATGAGCAAGGAGCAGCTCGTGCTTCGGCTCCTCAGCTCGGTCGCGAACATCGATTCGCAGCGGCTCCGGACAGGCTTCCTCGAGGAGATGGACTTCGCGCGGATCGCCCCCGCGATGAACACGCTGTCGGAGGCTCCGCTCTACATCGACGACACGCCGAACATCAGCACCATGGAGCTTCGGACCAAGGCGCGCCGGCTCCAGGCCGAGACCGGGCTGGACATGGTGATCGTCGACTACCTCCAGCTCATGCAGTCGTCCACGACCACACGGGACGCGAACCGCGTCCAGGAAGTGTCGGAGATCAGCCGCGGCCTCAAGGCGCTCGCGAGGGAGCTCAACGTCCCCGTCATCGCGCTCTCCCAGCTGTCACGCCAACCGGAGATGCGGGAGTCGAAGGAGCCGCGCCTCTCGGACCTCCGCGAATCGGGCTCCATCGAGCAGGATGCGGACCTCGTGATGTTCCTGTGGCGCGAGAAGGAGCGCGGCGCGGAGGACCAGGACCAGGAAGGCGAGGTCGTGAAGCTCAAGCTCGCCAAGCACCGGAACGGTCCCACCGGCGAGATCGACCTGTGGTTCAAGAAGCGCCAGACCCGTTTCGTCAGCTACGCCGGGGAGCGGTACGCCGCGGTCGAGTAGGCCGGGGCCCCGCATCGGGGACGATCGCCCCCGGGCGCAGCTCCTCAGTCAAGCTCGTCGGGAAGGAGCGGTCGGAGCGCGAAGCCGTAGGCCTTGCCGTCGGGACCGTCGAAGGTCAGCCCGGTGACCGGCCCCGTCGGCGTCCCGAGTCCGAGTGCCGCCACCTCGTCGGCCGACAGGTCTCGGGTGGGCAGCCCGAAGGCGTCGGGCTCGGCCGGCGTCGTGAAGTCCTCGATCGTCAGGTCCGGCCACGGCCAGTCCGTCGTTGCCATGCCCGGCCCGGTCTCCCAGAGGACCCCGCGGAATGCGCTGGGCTGGTACTCGTCGCTCGGGAGCGTGCCACCCTGGTCGAAGTTCCGCAGCCGCTCTCCCAGCTTGGCGAGCGACTTCAGGACGTTCGTGTCCGGTCCCGGATCGCCCTCGAACCCGAGCGCGTAAACCGACACCTCCTTCTCGACGCCACCGGCGTTGATCGTGAACGTCGTCGTCGGAGCGTCGGAGATCATCATGTTGTCGAACCGCTCGCGCGCGACCGCGAGACCGCCCTCGGTGATCGCGAACTCGAGAAGCGCCTGGATCTGCTCCTCGCTCAGCGTTGCGGTCCGCAGGGCCGGGAACAGCACTGGCTGCCCGTTTCCGGGCATCTGCGGGATGACATCCGGGTCGCGGAAGATCACCGTGCCGTCGCCGTAGAGCGTGAACACGGGGACGTTCGTCGCGTTGAACTCGATCGGGACGAACCCACCGCCCTCGTCCATGCGGAGCACGATCTCGTCGGAACCCATCGGATGGGTGAGGCCCTCCGCTTCGGGGCTCGCCGCAGGGGAGGAATCGGGCGAGTCGGCTGCTGGGGTGGACGGCGCGCCGGCTGAGCCGGAGCAGGCAGCGACGACCACGAGGAGGGTCGCAATCGCCGCGATCGTTCGAACGTTCGGCATGCGGCTCCCGACGCCTCGACTCCGGTCGTGGTTCCGCCCGCGGGGGTGCTCTGACCGGCCCCGGCGCGAGCGGGCGTCCCGATCCCGCGTCATTCGTGCTTGACGACCTCCGTATTCTCCCGCTCAGAGTCCCGGGTCCCCGAGATGCCCGGTTCGAGCACGCGTCCCTCCTGCGCCGCGCCCGAGCCAGGTCCCCCCGTCGCACCGGGCTCGACCGTCACGGCGTCCAGCCCAGGGAGGATCCACGAGGGTGTTCGCAGACCGTAGCCTGACCTGTCGCGATTGCGGCGACGAGTTCATCTTCTCGTCCGGCGAGCAGGCGTTCTTCGCGAGCAAGGGGTTGCAGAACGACCCCCAGCGTTGCCCAGCCTGTCGCGCCGCCGCCAAGCGGGCCCGCAACGTGGAGGGACCGCGCGAGTACCACGCAGCGCTCTGCGCGGCCTGCGGCAACCAGGCAATGGTGCCGTTTGCCCCCCGCAACGACCGACCCGTGTACTGCAGCGGATGCTTCGACAAGGTCCGCGCAGGGATCCTCGGCGCCCCGGCGGGCGCGCCCGCATAGCCGCTCGCGCGGCCACCCGGCCGCGGATCGTCAGGCGCTCACACACAGCGAGCCGGCTCGGGGGCCGGCTCGTCCGATTCGAGCGACGCTCGCTGCCGCCGCCTGCCCCTTCTAGACTGGCAGCCCGTTCGCGACGCAGCCGGAGGGCAGGGCCTTGGGAGTGATCATCATCCGCGAGATGGTCGGCACGAGCCCGCGCTCGTGGAGCGACGCCGCGCGCCAGGCGGTCGCGACCGCCTCGTAGACCGTGCGCAACATCCGGACCATCGAAGTGGTCAAGTCGAGCGCCCGGATCGAGGAGGGCGAGATCGTCGAGTACCAGGTCGAGCTGAAGATCGGCTTCGAGTACGAGGGCAGAGCTCGCCCATCCTTGTCCACAGCCGGTCCTGTCGACGATAAGGAGTCGATGAGCACGTCCCGGG
>DASSPT010000032.1:0-8722 GCA_035699465.1 Gemmatimonadota bacterium | reverse complement strand
TGGCCGTGATCCTGGCCGCGGCCGTACCGGCGTACGGGACGACACGCCTCGCCCAGCTCGAGGAGGAGAAGGGGAGCTGGCCGACTCTGCGGGCGGCGGCGATCCAGCCGAACGTCCCGCAGGAGGTGAAGTGGGATCCGGCCTTCGTCGACGAGACCTACAGGCGGCTGGGGACGCTGACTCTGGAGGCCGCCGAGAGCGAGCCCGATCTCGTCGTGTGGCCGGAGTCCGCCGTTCCCGGCTATCTGCGCTACGACCCCCGCGCGCGGGGTTTCGTGACCGGGCTCTCGCGGACGATCGAGGCACCGATCTTCACCGGCACCAACGACGCGGATACGCTGGCCGGAGCGAGCGGCGAGGGTCCGTCCGACTATCGCGTCTTCAATGCCGCCTACCTCGTGTCCGGCGATTCGATCCTGCCGGGTCGCTATGCGAAGCGCCGGCTCGTGCCCATCGCCGAGCGGGTGCCGTTCCTTCCGGGGCAGCTCAGCGGGTTCTTCGAGAAGCTGAGCGACTGGACGGGCCAGTTCGCGCCCGGAGAGGGATGGACCACGTGGACGGTCGACGGGTCGAGCTTCGGCGTGCTGATCTGCTACGAGTCGGTATTCCCGGGCTCGTCGCGCGCGCTCGTCCGGAACGGCGCCGATTTCCTGCTGAACATCACCAACGATGCCTGGTTCGGACGCACCGCGGCGCCGTACCAGCACGCGAGCCACCTGACGCTGCGCGCGGTGGAGCACCGGGTCTCGTTCCTACGCGCCGCCAACACCGGCATCTCCGGGTGGGTGGATCCCCTGGGCGGATACCATCAGCGCACGGGGATCTACGTGCCCGGCGTGGTGCTCGCCGAGCTGCCGGTGCCCCGGATCGAGACCCCCTACACGCGGTGGGGGCCCTGGGTACCCCTCCTATGCCTTCTTTTGCTCGCCCTCCTGTGGGTTGTCGGCCGCCGCAACCGCGGCTAAATTCCCCCCTTCTTCGAGACGTTCCGAGCACCCAGGGAGTCCGTCATGAAACCGAGTATCCATCCTGAATACCAGGCCGCGCGCATCGTGTGCGCCTGCGGCAACATCATCGAGACCCGCTCCACGGTCCCGGAGATCCACGTCGAGATCTGCTCGAGCTGTCATCCCTTCTTCACCGGGCGGCAGAAGCTGGTCGACACCGCCGGCCGCGTGGAGAAGTTCCGCGCCAAGTACGGCAAGCGCGGGGCCGCGGAGGAAGCTGAATCCACCGAGGAAACCGTAGAGGCGTAGCGCCCGTCCGCGGCGGCAAGCCGCGACGCACGAAATGGAGCAGGGAGCCCCGAGGCACCCTGCTCTTCTCGTTTCTGGACCGCGAGGCCGCTCCCTGCCCCCTCGCCGAACCGATCGGACCCATGGATCTGCAACCGCGCGTCGAAGAACTCCGCGCCCGCTTCGCCGAAGTCGAGGCCGCGCTCGCCGATCCCGAGATCGCCCGCGATCTCGAGCGGATGCGCGAGTTGGGGCGCGAGCACAGCCAGCTGGCGCCCGTCATCGGAGCCGCGGCGAAGTGGGAGACCGCCCGCCGCCATCTCGACGAGGACCGGGAGATGCTGCGGGAATCCGCGGACCCGGACCTGCGCGAGCTCGCGCGGGCCGAGATCCCGGGCCTCGAGGCCGACGTCGAGCGGCTGGAGGAGGAGCTGAAGCAGCTTCTGCTCCCGCGCGATCCGCTGGACCAGAAGGACGCGGTGCTCGAGATCCGCGCCGGAACCGGCGGCGAGGAAGCCGCGCTCTTCGCGGGGGACCTGTTCCGTATGTACTCCCGCTATGCCGAGCGCCGTGGCTGGCGGGTCGAGATCATCGACCTCTCGCCCTCGGACACGGGCGGGTTGCGCGAAGCGGTGGCCATCGTCCATGGAGAGGGCGCATACGGCGCGCTCCGGCACGAGAGCGGCGTGCACCGCGTCCAGCGCGTGCCCGCCACCGAGTCGCAGGGACGGATCCACACCTCGGCGGCAACGGTCGCGGTGCTGCCCGAGGCCGAGGAGGTCGACGTCGTGATCGAAGACAGCGAGCTCAAGATCGACGTCTTCCGCTCGTCGGGACCCGGCGGGCAGTCCGTCAACACGACGGACTCCGCGGTCCGCGTCACCCACCTTCCGACGGGGCTCGTAGTCCAGTGCCAGGACGAGAAGAGCCAGCACAAGAACAAAGCCAAGGCGCTCTCGGTCCTCCGGAGCCGCCTGCTCGACCGGAAGATCGCCGAGCAGGAGGCCAAGCGGGCCGAGAGTCGCCGCGCGCAGGTCGGGACGGGCGACCGCAGCGCGAAGATCCGCACCTACAACTTCCCGCAGAGCCGAGTGACCGATCATCGCGTGAACCTCACGCTGCACCGGCTCGATAGCGTGCTGGGCGGCGATCTCGACGAGCTGATCGAGGCGTTGGCGCTGGCCGAGCAGGCCGAGCGGATCGCCGGATGAAGAAGCCGGCTCCGCGCCCGGCGGCGCGCCGCCCGAGACCGAAGCCGGTCACGATCGGGGCCCTGCTCGACGAGGCGGAGCGGCGTCTCGAGGCGAAGGAGGTCGAGTTTCCGGATGCCAGCGCGCTCTGGCTCCTGGCTGCCGTGCTCGATTCCCTGGACGATCCCGACGCGCTGGCCGACCGGCGCGACGAGCCGGTCGGCGCCGCGGCCGAGAAACGCTTCCGCAAGTTGCTCGCGCGGCGCGAAAAGCACGAGCCTTACCAGTACATCGTCGGGGTCACGGATTTCCGTGACAAGCTGATGGAGATCGAGCACGGCGTGTTCGTCCCGCGCCTGCAGAGCGAGCGCATGTGCGACGAGATCGAGGAGTGGGCCCAGGACCGGAAGCGGCCGCGCGGCGGTTGGCGGATCGCCGACCTTGGCGCCGGCAGCGGCGCGATCGCGGTCTCGCTGGCGCTGGGACCGCTCGCGCCGCGCCGGGTATGGGCGGTCGACGTGTCGCTCCAGGCGTTGGACCTCGTGCGCAGGAACGCCCGGCGCCACGGCGTGGAGGACCGGGTCATGCCGCTGGCGGGGGACTGGCTCGAGTGGACGCCCCCGAAGCCGCTCTTCGACATCATCGTCGCCGTGCCGCCCTATCTGAACCCCGGCGACGAGATCTACCTCAGCGAGGAGAGCGTCCGCTGGGAGCCGATGGAGACCTTCTTCGGCGAGCCGAGCGGGGACGACCTCTTGCGCCAGCTGACCGACGCGGCCGCCCTGCGGCTCCGCCCTGGTGGCCTCTTCGCATGCCAGCTCGATTCCGAGCAGATCGAGATGATCGACGAGCACATCAACGGGAATGACGATCATCCCCTGACGCTCGAATGGGTGCTGGCCGACGAGGACGACGACGAAGACGGCATCCTCGCCGTGCGCACGGGTTGAGGATCGACCGCGCGGTGCGGGGCGACTGGAGCGTCCTCTCGATTCTGCGCACGACGACGAGCTTCCTCGAAGATCGCGGGGTGAGCGAGCCGCGGCTCTCGGCCGAGCACCTGCTGGCCGACGTTCTCGACTGCCGCAGGCTCGATCTCTACCTTCGCTACGACCGCCCCCTGACCCCCGAGGAGGTCGAATCCTACCGGTCCCGCGTGAGACGCCGCCTCGCGGGCGAGCCGGTCCAGTACATCACCGGCGTGGCGGGTTTCCGCGGGCTCGATCTGGCGGTGGACCGGCGGGTGCTCGTGCCGCGCCCCGAGACGGAACGGCTGGTGGCCGAGGTGCTGGAGTGGGCGCGGGCGAAGGCCGCGCGCGGGGAGGCGCCGGCGACCGGCTGGCGCATCCTGGACCTGGGGACCGGCTCCGGGGCCATCGCGTGCGCGCTCGCCGTCGAGCTGGAAGGGGTGGGGCTCGTCGTCGGGAGCGACAAGAGCCGTCCCGCCCTGGAGGTGGCACGCGCGAACGCCGCGCGGGTCGGGGCTCGACGAATCGCCTGGGTGGAAGCCGACGGCCTGTCGGCGTTCCGCGCCGGCGCGTTTCACGCCATCGTCTGCAACCCGCCCTACGTGGCGGAGACCGAGCGCCTGACGCTCCCCGCCGAAGTTCGCGACTGGGAGCCCGCCGAGGCCCTGTTCGCCGGCCCCGAGGGAACCGAGGCGATCGCGCGAATCGTCGAGGACGCGCCCGCGCGCCTTGCGCCCGACGGGCTGCTGGCGATCGAGATCGGCGACCGGCAAGAGCCGGCCGTCCGCCGAATGGTGGAGCGGGTAGCCGGCCTCGAGCTCCTCGGCGGCTACCGCGACCACGCCGGAAGGGCGCGCGGCGTTCTCGCGATAGCGCTTCAACGACCTCTCAGGGTGGCGTGATGGAGCAGCTGGTCGTGGCCGGAGGGCGTCCGATCCACGGGGAGATGATCCCGGCGGGGAACAAGAACGAGGCGCTCCCGTGTCTCGCCGCGGCGCTCCTGACGGAGGAGC
Organism: Gemmatimonadota bacterium; assembly: GCA_035699465.1. Taxonomy (GTDB): domain Bacteria; phylum Gemmatimonadota; class Gemmatimonadetes; order JACCXV01; family JAHWKZ01; genus JAICNR01. The sequence continues at coordinate 4,316 of DASSPT010000032.1, read as the reverse complement.
CCGTGCGGATCGAGAACGTGCCCGCGATCGCGGACACGCGCACGATGGTCGAGCTGCTCGAGAACCTGGGGTGCACGGTCGAGGCCGACGACCACACGGTCACCGTCGGCGCGGCGGGCGCCGAGGCGCCCGACCTCGACACCGCGCGGCGGATCCGGGGCTCGTTCCTCCTCGCCGGTCCGCTGCTCGCGCGGCGCGGCACCGTCCACCTGCCCGCGCCGGGGGGCGACCGCATCGGCCGCCGGCGGGTGGACACGCACCTGCTCGCCTTCCGCGCGCTCGGGGCGCGGATCTCGCACGCCGAGGGCGAATACGTCCTGCGCGCGCCGGACGGCCTCACCGGGACGGACATCTTCCTCGACGAGGCGAGCGTGATGGGGACCGAGAACGCGATCATGGCCGCCGTGCGCGCGCGAGGCCGCACCCGGATCGCCAACGCGGCTTCCGAGCCGCACGTGCAGGGGCTCTGCCACATGCTGGTCGGGATGGGCGCGTCGATCGGGGGGATCGGCACCAACGTGCTCGAGATCGACGGCGTCGACGGGCTCGGCGCGTTCACGCACGCGATCGGACCGGACCACATCGAGGTCGGCTCGTTCATCGGTCTCGCCGCGGTGACGGGCGGCGAGCTGACGATTCGCGGCGCGGGAGTCGAGCACCTGCCGATGATCCGCATCGGCTTCGAGCGGCTCGGCATCCGCATCGAGATCGATGGCGACGACGTCGTCGTTCCGAGCGGGCAGGATCTCGCGATCATGGACGACGCCGACGGCGCCGTGCCCAAGATCGACGACGCTCCCTGGCCGGGATTTCCGGCCGATCTCACGTCGATCATGGTGGTCGTCGCCTCGCAGGCGCGCGGGACGATCCTGATCCACGAGAAGATGTTCGAAAGCCGCCTGTTCTTCGTCGATCAGCTCCAGCGAATGGGTGCGCGGATCATCCTCTGCGACCCGCACCGCGTGGTCGTGACCGGCCCGGCTGCTCTCGCCGGCGCGCAAATCTCGAGCCCGGACATCCGCGCCGGCATGGCGCTCCTCATCGCCGCGCTCGCCGCGCGCGGCCGCTCCGTGATCCAGAACGTCCATCAGATCGACCGCGGCTACGAGGACATCGACAGGCGCCTTACCGAGCTGGGAGCGGACGTCCGCCGCGAGCCGGAATGAGCACGCCGGGGACGTCCCCGGGCTCTCTGTGGCTCGTCGGCACGCCGATCGGAAACCTCGGCGACCTCGCGCCCCGCGCCCGCGAGGTGCTGGGACGGGTCGCGCTGGTGGCGTGCGAGGACACGCGGACCTGCCGGGCGCTGTTCTCGTGGCTGGGAGCGCCCTGCCCGGAGCTCGTCGCCTACCACGACCACAACGCCGAGGCCGCCGCGCCGGGACTCGTGGCCAGGATCCTCGCGGGCGAGGACGTCGCGCTCGTGAGCGAGGCCGGCATGCCCGCGATCCAGGACCCGGGGTACCGGCTGGTCGTGGCCGCGCGGGGGGCGGGGATCGCCGTGGTGCCCGTCCCCGGGCCGAGCGCGCTCGTCCTCGCGTTGGCCGCAAGCGGTCTGGCGACCGATCGCTTCGCGTTCCTCGGCTTCGCGCCGCGGCGCGGGCGCGAGGCGTGGTGGGCCGGCGCCCTCGCGCGGTCGGAGACCGTCGTCGTGTACGAGGCGCCGACGCGGGTCGCCGACACGCTGGCTGCGATCGCCGCCGCCGTACCCGACCGCGCCGTTTGCCTGGCGCGGGAGATCACGAAGGTGCACGAGGAGTTCGTGACCGGGACGGCGCTCGAGGTGTCCGGGCAACTCGCGAGTCGCGAGAGTCGTTTGCGAGGAGAGTGCGTGATCGTCGTTGCGGGGGCGGGAGAGCAGGCGGCGCCTGCTCGGCCCTGGCGCGAGGCGCTCCGCGAGCTTCGCCGCGACCGGACCGGAGCCACGCTCTCGGTCCGTGGGCTCGTGGATGTCCTGTCCGCGGTCTACCCCGGCGAGCGGAACGCGATCTACCGGGCCGTCCAGGAGGAGGACGAATGAGCGCATCGGGCGAGGCGCAGTCGAGGCGAGGGCCATGCGCCATCGCCATGCTCGCGCTTCTCGCGCTCGCCCTCCCGGCGGCCGCGCAGGGGCTGGGCGGCCGGGCGGGGGCGCCCCCCGATACTCCGCTCACGATCGCGCGGCTCCGCTACGGTCCCGGCGACTGGTACGGGAATCCGACGTCGCTCCCCAACCTGCTCGAGTTCATCCGCGGCGAGCTCGGGCTTCCGACCGCCGACCGCGAGGCCGTGGTTTCGGCCACCGATGCCGAACTCGATCGCTACCCGCTCCTCTACCTGACCGGCCACGGGGAGATCCGGCTGACGGAACCGGAAGTGGCCGCCCTCCGCGCCTACCTGGCGAACGGCGGGTTCCTCCATGCCGACGACAACTTCGGCATCGACGCCACGCTCAGGCGCGAGATCGCCCGCCTGTTCCCCGACGAGCCCCTCGTGGAGCTGCCGGCCGACCATCCCATCTATCGCGCCGCCTTCCCCATGGCATCGGGCTTGCCCAAGATCCATGAGCACGCGGGGGGGCCTCCGCACGGCTACGGGGTATACCATGACGGGCGCCTGGTGCTGTTCTACTCGTTCAACACCGACCTCGGCGACGGCTGGGAGGACGCCGGGGTGCACGGGGATCCGCCGGAGGTGCGCAGGGCGGCCCTGGAGATGGGGGCCAACGTGTTCGTCTACGCCCTCACGCACTGACCGCTGGGCACGATAGTGCCGACAGATTCCCGAGCAGCGTCAGTTTTCCGCGACCCTTCGAGTGTTTTGACAGGGAAAATGACGTAAGGTAGCTTACGATAGGAACATGCATCCATGACAGACCGCCGCAACCGCATCCGCACCAAGCTGATCGTCACGTTCATCCTGCTCGTCACCGTGCTGGTGGTGGCGAGCGCGATGGTGTGGTATCGGGTGGCGACCGCCCACGTCCGGCGAGAAACGGAGAACCGGCTGCTGGCCGTGGCCGAGGCGGGGGCTCTGCTCGTCGATCCCCTGACGACCACCGCCCTCGTGAACCGCGTGGGGCAGCGGACCCAGCAGCTGGCCGAGGAGAACCTCCGGGCCATGAAGAGACTGGGCGTCCGTGAGGCGTACATGTTCGACAGCGACCGGCGCATCCTGGCCACGACCGACACCGTGCGGATGGACGTAGGCGCCGTGGCTCCCGGCCTCGCGAACTACGCCAGCGAGATCGAGCGCGTGTTCCAGGGCGAGGCGATCGTCACCGAGCCCTTCAGCGACGACGAAGGAAACGTGTACCAGTCGGCGATGGTGCCGCTCGTCGGCTACGTCGACGAGGCCCAGACTCAGGAAGCGATCGTCGCGATCCTCGGCGTCGACCTTTCGCTCGGCTTCCTCCAGGTGTTCCACGACTTCCGCCGGACGACCATCCTGCTGACGCTGATCGCGATCGCGCTGACCGTCGTGGTGGGGTTCGTGTTCGCGCGAACGCTGTCGGGGCCGATCGGCAAGCTCGTCTCCTCGGCCGAGCGGATGGAGCGCGGCGACCTGGGTGAGCCGGTGGACGTGGATTCGCGCGACGAGATCGGCTACCTGGGACACGCGCTCGAGAACATGCGCCGCGGGATCGTGCGCCGCGATCGCCACCTGCGGACGATGCTGGCGGGCGTCGCCCACGAGATCCGCAATCCGCTCGGGGGGATCGAGATCTTCGCCGGGCTGCTGCGCGACGAGATGGACGAAGAGGACGCGCGGCGGTCGCACCTCGAGAAGATCATCCGCGAGGTGCAGCATTTGAAGACGATCATCAACGAGTTCCTGATCTACGCGCGCCCACGTCAGGCGGTCGTCGAGCCCTTCGCGCTTCGGGAGGTGATCGACGACGTCCTGTTCCTGCTCTCCGGAGACGCCAGCGAACGCGGCGTGGAGATCGACGTGGAGATGGCGGAGCGCGACCTCTCGATCTACGCCGACGTAGAGCAGGTGAAGCGCGCGCTCCTCAACCTGGTGAAGAACGCGGTTCAGGCTTCGCCGCCCGGCGGCCGCGTCGAGGTCCGCGCCCACGAGGCCCAGGGCAAGGCGCGGATCCTCGTCAAGGACTTCGGTCCCGGGATCCACCCCGACCACCTCAAGCAGATCTTCGATCCCTTCTTCACCACGAAGGGCAGCGGCGCCGGCCTGGGGCTCTCGATCGTGCGCTCGATCATCGAGGAGAACGACGGGGAGATCTGGGTGGAGAGCGTCCCGGGGGAGAAGACGATCTTCTTCGTCGTGCTGCCGTCGGTCGGCTCCGGGGCGGGCGCCTACCGTCCGGACGCCAC
>DASSPT010000031.1:0-4025 GCA_035699465.1 Gemmatimonadota bacterium | reverse complement strand
CTCTACCAGCCGCTCAACTTCCTGGGCTTCGTCTATCGCCAGATCAAGCAGTCCCTGGTCGACATGGAGGCCATGTTCGCGCTGCTAGGGGAGGACGTGGAAGTGGAGGACGCGCCCGGCGCCCGCCCGCTGCGCGTGGATCGCGGCGCGGTGACCTTCAGGGACGTCGTCTTCGGCTACGGCCCGGACCGGACGATCCTCGAGGGGGTCTCCTTCACGGTCCCCGCGGGGAAGCGCGTAGCGATCGTCGGCCCGAGCGGCGCCGGCAAATCGACGATCTCGCGGCTCCTCTTCCGCTACTACGATGTGAACGGGGGCTCGGTGGAGATCGACGGCCAGGACGTGCGCGAGGTGACGCAGGCGAGCCTGCGGGCGGCGATCGGCATCGTGCCGCAGGACACGGTTCTCTTCAACGACACGATCTACCACAACATCGCCTATGGACGGCCGAGCGCTTCGAGGGAGGAGGTCGAGCGCGCGGCGCGGCTGGCCCGGATCCACGACTTCGTCGCGACGCTTCCGGAGGGCTACGAGACGAAAGTCGGCGAGCGGGGTCTCAAGCTCTCGGGTGGCGAGAAGCAGCGCGTAGCGATCGCGCGGACGATCCTCAAGGACCCGCCGATCCTGGTCTTCGACGAGGCCACCTCGGCGCTCGACACGCGCACCGAGAAGGAGATCCAGGCGAGTCTCGACGAAGTCGCGCGCGGGCGAACGACCCTCGTGATCGCTCACCGGCTCTCGACCGTGGTGGACGCCGAGGAGATCGTGGTCCTCGAGGGCGGCCGGGTGGTCGAGCGCGGGCGGCACGACGACCTGATCGCCCGGGACGCGGTGTACGCGGACATGTGGCGCCGGCAGCAGGAGGCGGCCCGGAAGGAGGCCGAGGCCGCGATGCGCGAAGCCGCGGCCGCACGGGCGCTCGAGGAGGGCGCCATCGCGGAAGCCGTACGCGGCGAGCCCTGATGGCTTCGAAGCGGACGCGGTTCTCGCGCGCGCTGGAGCCCGTGGGCCGGGTCCTGCCGTGGTGGGGCGTCCGCTGGCTGCATCGCAGCCGCGCCCGGCACCGGGACGGCGCCGCGCCGATCTCCGAGGAGGCGCTCAGGGCCCTGGCGCCCTTCTTCCTCCCAGAGACCCTCGCGGTGGCGCGGGTGGCCGTGGTCCCGCGGATCCCGCTCTCGCGCGTGCTCCGGATCGCGCGCCGGCTCGGCATCTCCGCGGTGGACGCCGATCGGCTTCTCGGAATCACGTATCTGGATACCATCGTGGTACCGGAGCACCGGGCCGGGCCGGTTCCTCTCTCGACCCTCTTCCACGAGCTCGTCCACGTCGAACAGGCGCGCCAGCTCGGGGTGCGGGGTTTCGTCGAGAGATACATCCGGGGATGGCTCGAGAACGGACGGCGGTACGCTACCATCCCGCTCGAAGTCGACGCGTACACGCTCGAGCGGCGCTTTCGAGCCAATCCGGGAGAGCCGTTCGACGTGACCGCGGAGGTCGCGCGGCGCCTGGCGACTCGGTGAATGCGATCACCCTCCGCAAGGCGACGCTCGACGACCGGTCGGCCCTCGCCGAGCTGATCGCAGAATTTGCACGGGGGCTCAGCGAAGAATACACCGCCGCGCAGATCGAGAGCGCCCTTGGCACCGGGGTCTTCGGAGTGGACACGGTATTGATCGCCGACGAGACGTACTTCGTCGCGGAGGCCGACGGGCGATTGATCGGATGCGGCGGCTGGAGCCGGCGCAAGACCCTCTTCGGCGGAGACCGGTACGCGGAGCGGGAGGCCGAGGAACTCGATCCCGGCAGGGAGCCGGCGAAGATCCGCGCCTTCTTCGTGCGTCCCGAATGGGCGCGTCGCGGGATCGGCACGCGGATCCTCGCGCGCTGCGAAGCCGAGGCCCGGAGGCACGGATTCCGGTCCGCCGAGCTGATGGCCACTCTGCCAGGAGAGAAGCTGTACGGGGCGCTCGGCTATTCAGGCGTGGAGCGCGTGACCCACGAGATGGACGGCGGCGTCCGGATCGAGCTCGTCCGGATGCGGAAGGACTTCGAATGACATCGGCTGCGGCTCAGTAGGGGTAGAACACGTAGAACAGGGCCGAAAGACCGGCCAGCGCCCACATCCCCCCCGGCACCTCGCCGAACCTGCCGCGCACCGCCTTGAGGGCGACCCAGGCGACGAATCCCACCGTGAGGCCGATCGCGAGATCGTACGAGAAGCACATGAACGCGATCGTCAGGAACGCGGGGGCCACCTCGCCGATGTCGTCGAACCGGAACCGAGAGATGGGCTCGATCATGAGCATCCCGACGACGACCAGCGCCGGCCCGTACGCCGAGGGCGGCACCGCCGACAACAGCGGCGCGAAGAAGAGCGCGGCCAGGAACCACGCCGCGGTCACGACCGCGGTGAGGCCGGTCCGCCCGCCCGCTTCGATGCCGGCCGCGGACTCGATGTACGCGCCGCAGGTCGTCGTACCCAGGAGCGAGCCCGCCACGGTCGAGAACGCGTCGCACTGTAGCGCGCGCTCGATCCCCGGGAGCCTGCCGCCCTCGTCGAGGAGCCGGGACTTCACCGAGAGGCCCATCAGCGTGCCGATCGTGTCGACCAGGTCGAGGACGAACACGGTCAGGATGACGGACGCGAAACCCCACGTGAGGGCCGCCCCGATGTCGAGCGCGAACAGGGTCGGCCGGATGTCCGGCGGCGGGCTGAAGACTCTGACCGGGGCGGCCGCGACGCCGGTCACGAACGAGAGCGCGCTGGTCGCCAGGATCCCGATCAGGATCGCGCCGGGCACCCGCGCCAGCATGAGCACCACGATCAACCCGACGCCCGCCAGCCCGACCGCCACTACGGGATCGTGGAAGTCGCCGGGCGCGACCGGCGTGGCGCCGGCACCGGCGACGACGGCTCCGATCGTCGACAGTCCGATGAACGTCAGGAACAGTCCGATCCCCACCGCGAAGGCGATTCGCAAGCTCTCGGGGATCGCCTCGGCGAGCCAGGCGCGCGTGCGGAATAGAGCCAGCACGGTGAACAGGACGCCGCTCACGAAGATGGCGCCCAGCGCCGTCTGCCACGTGTGCCCCATCCCCTGCACGACCGTGTACGCGATGAACGCGTTCTGCCCCATGTACGGCGCGACCGCGAACGGCCGGTTCGCCCACAGTCCCATGAGGAGCGTCCCCAGCGCCGCGCTCAGGATCGTCGCGACCATCGAGGGGCCGAAGGGGATCCCCGCCGCCTCCAGGATCTTGGGATTGACGACGATGATGTAGGCCATCGTGGCGAAAGTGGTCGTCCCGGCCACGATCTCGCGCCGCCAGGTGGTCCCCGACGCGCGCGGCTGGAAGGCGGCGAGCATCGCGAACAAGATAGGGAGTCAATGTCTCGCTTGTCCCTCCCCGAGGCCGTCCGTATCTTTTTTCTACCGGTTTCGTCTGATTTTCCGCCGCCCGATCGGAGCGCCATTCCCGTGATCGACGTCGCCACCTCCACGACTCCCGCCGGGGTGGTCTCCGCGCGCCGCACGATCGACGACATCGTCATCGGCATCGTGGGGTCGGGCGGCGACGGCGTGATCTCGAGCGGGGAGCTCCTCGTGTCGGCCGCCGCCGCGGAGGGCCTCTACGCCACGATCCTCAAGTCGTTCGGCCCCCAGATCCGGGGCGGCGAGTCGTCCTGCCGCGTGCGGATCAGCCGGGAGGAGGCGCTCTCCTACGGCGACCGCCTCGACGTCCTCGTGGCGTTCAACTGGGCCGACTTCGCGCGCTTCAAGGAAGAGCTCGAGCTCGCGCCCGGTGTGGTCGTGATCTACGACTCGAAGGACGGCACGCCCGTCGACCAGATCCCGGTCGACCCGGCGCTCGAGCCCGTGATCCTCCAGATCCCGTTCCACGACCTCGCCAACGAGGCGACCGGCTCGTCGCTCTCGAAGAACATCCTGCTCCTCGGCGTGCTCGGCGAGCTCTTCGACCTCCCGACCGAGGGGATCGCCGGCGCGGTCGAGCGCAAGTTCCGC
>DASSPT010000030.1:0-11902 GCA_035699465.1 Gemmatimonadota bacterium | reverse complement strand
TGGCGAGCGTCACCCAGTACGGGTTGACGCACACGCTCGCGAAACAGTTCTCGCGCGCCTCGTCGCAGAGCGCCTCGATCTCGCCGCGGGTCGCGGTCGGCGACAGGAGTGTGTGATCGATCATGCGCGCGAGCACGTTGTCGCAGGCGCCCACCCCCGGGCCGGCGGAGACCCGCTCCACGCCGCACTCGACCAGACGCCGGACCTTGTCGGGACAATGCGCGACGCAGTGCGCGCCGTCGCAGTCGGTGCCGCACTCGCCGGTCGCGCAGTCGTGGTGGCCATCGTGATGGGCCCCGGTCGCGCCGCTGGCTGCGCGCCCGCGCGCCCCGGTCTGCCGCTGGAGCTCGTCGGCGATCAGGTCGGCGAGCCGGTCTAGCTCGAACGCGCTGCGTGCCATGGCGAGACGTCTCCGGTGGGTGGTCGGATGGAGCCGGCGCGGCCCGGCGGCCTAGGGCTCGAGTCCCGAGAGCCAGTCTACGTGATCGACCACGCCGACGACCACGGCCTGGAGCGGCACGCGGTCGCGGCCCGTGATCTGGCGCGCGGCGTTCCCCTCCTTGACGATCAGCACCTTCTCGCCGACCCCCGCGTCCACGCGGTCGACGGCGATCAGCTCCTCTCCCTCCGGCAGGTCGTCGAGGCCGAGCGGCTGGACGACGAGGAGCTTGTAGTCCTTCAGCTCGGGGTCCTTGTCGGCGGACGTCAGCGAGCCGATCACGCGGGCGAGGATCATGGCGTCCCGGTGGCGTCGGCCGCGGCGGGCGCGGCGGCCGCGGGGGCGGGGTCGCAGCCGAAGGTCGAAACCCCGTCCTCGAGGTCCACGCAGTCCACCTTCCCGACGATCGCGGCGTCGACCGCGCAGAAGCTGTCGCGGAGCGGGAGCGAGGCCTCGCGGCTGGTCACGAAGTAGACCCACTCGCCGTGGCTGTACTGCCCCGTGTCGACCGCGACGAGCGGCTCGCCGGAGGGCCGGCCGCGGGCGTCGGTCGGCTCGATCCACAGGAGCCGGTAGCCCTCCAGCGGGCGGATCTTGGCGGTGGCGACGAGGGGGCCGAGAACGCGCGCGAAGTGCACACCCGCAGAGTAGGGGTCCGGGGTCCGCCGGTCAATGAAGTCGCGGGCGCGAGCAACCCGGGCCTCGCCCTGCCATAACGGCAGCTTTTCAGGCGGCACGGCCCTTGCTCTGCCATGGAGGACGACACGCAGGTTCGCGGTTCCCATAGCGCGGTTCCCATACGAGAGGCGGATAGCATGAGCAAGGTCATCGGAATCGATCTCGGCACGACGAACTCGGTGGTGTCGGTCATGGAGGGCGGCGACCCGGTAGTCATCCCCAACGCCGAGGGCTCCCGCACCACCCCCTCCGTCGTGGCCTTCACCAAGGACGGCGAGCGGCTGGTGGGCCAGGTCGCGAAGCGGCAGGCCATCACCAACCCCCAGAACACGATCTTCTCGATCAAGCGGTTCATGGGCCGCCGGTACGACGAGGTCCGCATGGAGACCGAGCAGGTTCCCTACGAGATCGTCTCCGGGAAGGGCGGGCAGGTCGAGGTCAAGATCCAGGAGAAGACCTTCACCCCGCCCGAGATCTCGGCCATGATCCTCCAGAAGATGAAGCAGACGGCCGAGGACTATCTCGGACAGAAGGTCGACAAGGCGGTCATCACGGTGCCGGCGTACTTCAACGACAGCCAGCGCCAGGCGACCAAGGACGCGGGCAAGATCGCGGGCCTCGAGGTGCTCAGGATCATCAACGAGCCGACGGCGGCCGCGCTCGCCTACGGCCTCGACAAGAAGCACGACGAGCAGATCGCCGTCTACGACCTGGGCGGCGGCACGTTCGACATCTCGATCCTCGAGCTCGGCGAGGGCGTGTTCGAGGTCAAGGCCACGAACGGCGACACGCACCTCGGCGGTGACGACTTCGATCAGCGCGTCATCGACTGGATCACGCAGGAGTACAAGAAGCAGGAGGGGATCGATCTCAAGAAGGACCCGATGGCGCTGCAGCGGATCAAGGAGGCGGCCGAGAAGGCCAAGATGGAGCTCTCCTCGACCCAGCAGACGGACGTCAACCTGCCGTTCATCACCGCCGACCAGTCGGGCCCCAAGCACCTCCACCTGACGCTGACGCGCGCCAAGTTCGAGCAGCTGGTGGACGACCTGATCGAGCGCACGGTCGGACCGTGCAAGAAGGCGCTCGAGGACGCCGGCTTGACGCCCGACGACATCGACGAGGTGATCCTGGTCGGCGGCTCGACGCGTATCCCGAAGGTCCAGGAGACGGTCAAGAAGCTGTTCGGCAAGGAGCCCCACAAGGGCGTCAACCCGGACGAGGTCGTGGCGGTGGGCGCCGCGATCCAGGGCGGCGTGCTGGCGGGCGACGTGAAGGACGTGCTCCTCCTCGACGTGACCCCGCTGTCGCTCGGCATCGAGACCCTGGGCGGCGTCATGACGACGCTGATCCCGCGGAACACCACGATCCCGACCAAGAAGACGGAGGTGTTCTCGACCGCCGAGGACAACCAGACCACGGTCGAGATCCACGTGCTCCAGGGCGAGCGCGAGATGGCGACCGGCAACAAGACGATCGGCCGCTTCCAGCTGACGGGGATCCCGCCGGCGCCGCGCGGCGTCCCGCAGATCGAGGTCACGTTCGACATCGACGCGAACGGGATCCTGCACGTCTCGGCCAAGGACAAGGCCACCGGCAAGGAGCAGAAGATCCGGATCGAGGCCTCGAGCGGTCTGAACGAGGCCGAGATCGAGAAGATGGTCAAGGACGCCGAGGCGCATGCGAGCGAAGACAAGGAGCGCCGCCAGCGGGTCGAGCTCCGCAACAAGGCGGATTCGCTGGTCTACTCGACGGAGAAGAACCTCAAGGACCTCGAGGACAAGATGTCGGGCGACCAGAAGGCCAAGGTCGAGGCCGCCCTCGAGCGGACGCGCGAGGCGCTAAAGCAGGACGACGACGCCGAGGTCCAGCGCGCCACGGACGACCTGCAGCAGCTCTGGCACCAGGTCGCGACCCAGGCGTACCAGGCGGCGGGCCCCGGCGCCCAGCCGGGCGGGGAGGACGGAGGCCCCGGCGAAGAGCCCGCGGCACCGAAGGACGAGGACGTCATCGAGGCCGACTACGAGGTCGTCGACGAGGAGAAGTAGCGGCTCATCACGGGCCGCCGGATGCGCGCGGGGCCGGTTGAACGCCGGCCCCGGCGCCGCCCGTCCAACATTCGGCGACCGACCGGTGTCTCCCAGGGAACACCCGGCCGCCGAGGCCGTATAATCGGATACGGGCTCGCCGACTCCATCGGCGCCTGCCCCCCGAACAATTCGCGAGTTACTCTCGAGGAGGTTCTATCCGGATGCTCAATCCCATCAAGACCCGACTCACCGTGCTGATCGTCGGGCTGGCCTGCCTGGGCATCGGGGTGCTCTTCGCTTCCACTCTGGAGTGGACACCCGCCACGCTGGCCTTGCAGAGCGGCACCGCGAGCGCGCCGACCACCCAGTCGTCCCTGCGTGAGACCGGCAACGCGTTCATCGAGATCGCCGAGACCGTCACCCCCGCCGTGGTTTCCATCCGCGGCCAGCAGCGGGTCTCCCAGCGGGAGATGATGCCCGATCTGGGGCCCTTCGAGCGGTTCTTCCCTCCCGATGACGAGAACCACGAGCAGGTCCCCGACGAGTTCTACCGCCGGAGCGGGGGCTCGGGGGTCATCATCCGCGAGGACGGCTACATCCTGACGAACAACCACGTGGTCGACGGCATGATGGACCTCGAGGTCGTCCTCAACGACCGCCGCGCCTACGACGCCGAAGTGGTCGGAGCCGATCCGTCGACCGACATCGCGGTCATCAAGATCGATGCCGACGACCTGCCGGTCGCCCACCTGGCGACGGACGACGGCGTCCAGGTCGGCGAGTGGGTCCTGGCGCTCGGCAACCCGCTGGGACTCGACTTCACGATGACGGCCGGGATCGTCAGCGCGATCGGCCGCGGCAACCTGCAGATCATCGACCGCGGCGAGAACCCGTACGCGATCGAGAACTTCATCCAGACGGACGCGGCGATCAATCCGGGGAATTCCGGTGGCCCGCTGGTCGACATCGACGGCCAGGTGATCGGCATCAACACCGCGATCGCCTCGCGGACCGGCGTCTATCAGGGCTACGGGTTCGCGGTGCCGATCTCGATCGCGCGCCGCGTCGCCCAGGAGCTGATCGAGACCGGCGAGGTGCACCGCGCGGTGCTCGGCGTCCAGATCCAGGCCGTCACGCCGCTCGATCAGGAGGCGCTCGAGCTGCCCTCGATCGCCGGCGTCCGGATCGACGGGTTCACGGACCTGCCCGGACAAGAGAACCCCGCGCGGGAGGCCGGGCTCGAGCTCCAGGACGTGGTGCTCGAGGTGGCCGGCCGGGAGGTCGAGACGCCGAGCGAGCTGCAGGAGGCGATCGCCTTCCATCAGCCGGGCGACGTGGTCGAGCTGGTCGTATGGCGGGACGGGGATCGCCGGAACGTCCGCGTGAAGCTGGGCGAGCGCCCGGCGAGCGCGGTGGCGCCGACCCTGGCCTCCGACGACGAAGCTCCGGCTCCCGACGAGAGCGAGGTCCACGAGTCGTCGCTCGGCATGGACGTCCAGGACCTGACGCCGGCCATGCGGCGGACGCTCGTCCAGCGGTTGAACCTCTCGAGCGCGAGCATCCCTCAGGGGGTGTACATCCGCGACATTCAGTCGCTCGGCGCGGCCGACGACGCCGGCATCCAGCAGGGCGGCATCATCACCCAGATCGGCGACCGGCGGGTTTCGACCGTGGCCGAGTACCAGGCCGCGGTGACCGAGCTCGAGCCGGGGCAGATCGTCTACCTCCGGATCTACTACCCGCAGGGCGACAGCCAGCTGTTCCGCGCCCTGCGCGTGCCGAACTAGCCCCTTCGGGGCACCCGGCGGCGGGCGTCCGGCCGACGCCCGCCGCTATATTCCCGGCCGTGCCATCGTCCCACCCCGCGCGAGAGTGGTGGAACTGGTAGACACGCAAGCCTTAGGAGCTTGTGGCTTCGGCCGTGGGGGTTCGAATCCCTCCTCTCGCACCACCCTCCACCCCGGAAGACCCCGATGAGCCAGGAGACCGAGACCGGAACGATCGACGTCCAGGTCGAGGTCGAGGACCTGGAGCGGTGGCGGCGGCGTCTGGCGCTGACGGTGCCGGCGGGTGTCGCCGGACAGTTCCGCGATCGCCACGTCCGCGACATCGCGAAGCGGGCGCGCCTCAAGGGGTTCCGGCCGGGCAAGGCGCCCGCCAAGCTGGTCGAGAAGCAGTACGCCCAGGAGATCGAGGAGGAGGTGCTCAAGGACCTGATCCGCGAGGGGTACGCCGCGGGGGTCGCCCGGCGGGGCCTCGAGCCCATCTCCCCGCCCCACGTCCGCGACGTCCACTGGACCCCGGAGGGCGCGCTCCACTTCACGGCCGAGGTCGACGTCCGGCCGCGGATCGAGCTCGGGCGGACGACGGGGTTCCGGGTGGAGACCCGGCGCCACCGGGTGACGGACGACGACGTCGAGCGGGTGCTGGAGCGGCTCCGCGAGGAGCGCGCCGACTGGCTCCCGGTCGAGCGCCCGGCCGCGGCCGGCGATCTGGTCGTCTTCGACTCGGTGCCGCTCGGGGAGGACGGCGCTCCGCGAGAGAGCGAGCGGGTGGAGAACCACAAGGTCGTCCTCGGCCACGAGGCGCTCCTGCCGGACTTCGAGGCGGGGCTCGGCGGGGTGACGCCGGGCACCGAGAAGACGATCCGCGTCGGCTTCCCCGACGATCACCCCAACGAGAGCCTGCGGGGAACCACCCGCGAGTTCCGCGTTTCGGTCTCCGAGGTCCGGGAGCGGCAGCTGCCGGAGCTCGACGCCGCGTTCGCCGGCGAGATCGGCGGATTCGCGTCGGTGGACGACGCGCGGGCGAAGATCCGCGCCAACCTCGAGGAGGAGGTCGAGCTCCAGTTCCAGCGGGAGGCGAACGAGGCCGTGATCGACGAGATCATCGCGGCCAACCGGATCGATCTGCCGGAGAGCATGATCGATCGCTACATGGCGAACATGGTTTCCGATCCCGGCGGTCCGCTGGGCGGCAGAGTGCCCGCCGAGCGTCAGGAGGAGCTGATGCGCGTCCTCCGGCCCGGGGCCGAGCGCGCCTTGCGCCGCCACTATATCTTGGAGCAAGTCGCGGAGCGGGAGGGGCTGGAGGCGACCGACGAGGACGTCCGGAGCTCCGGGCTCGAGCGGTCGGGCGATCCCGAGGACCTCAAGTACCATCTGACGATGGAACGGGTGTTCGACTGGCTCAGGGAGCGATCGGAGATCACCACGGTGGAAGCGTAGGCCGGGGGAACCCCTTCCTCGGCCAGTCAGTATCATAGAGGAAGAAAGAGGAGAGATTCGATGCCCCTGATCCCGATCGTGGTGGAGCGAACCGGACGCGGCGAGCGGTCGTACGACATCTACTCGCGGCTGCTCAAGGACCGGATCGTCTTTCTGGGCACGCCGATCAACGACGAGATCGCCAACCTGGTGATCGCGCAGCTGTTGTTCCTCCAGGCCGAAGCGCCCGAGAAGGACATCAACCTGTACATCAACAGCCCCGGCGGCGTGGCCTCCGCGGCGCTCGCGATCTACGACACGATGCAGTACCTGGAGTGCGACGTGTCGACGATGTGCATGGGGATGGCGGCCTCGGCGGGCGCGCTCCTGCTGGCGTCCGGCACGAAGGGCAAGCGCTACGCGCTGCCGCACTCGCGCGTCATGATCCACCAGCCGTTGGGCGGCGCGCAGGGCCAGGCGACCGACATCGAGATCCAGGCCCGCGAGATCCTGCACCTCAAGGAGCAGCAGATCCAGATCCTGGCCAAGCACACGGGCAAGGACGCCGACCGGCTGCGCCTCGACATGGAGCGGAACTTCTGGATGAGCTCCGAGGATGCCCGGGAGTACGGCATGGTTGATGCAGTTCTGACCCACCAGGAGCAGAAGGGACCCGGCGGGAACGGGGCCCAGGGCGACGGCCGGGCGGCGGAGCGGGACGAAGAGGCCCTCGAGGAGAGCGAGAAGGCGTAACGATGGCCGGCGGATACGACAACCGTGGCGGCAGGGGCTCCGACGAGCTGCGCTGCTCCTTCTGCGGCAAGAGCAAGGAGCACGTCCAGAAGTTCATCTCCGGACCCTCGGTCTACATCTGCAACGAGTGCATCAAGCTCTGCAACGAGATCCTCCAGGAAGAAGCACTTCAGGGCCAGGCCGCTCCTCTTCAGGAGCTCCCCACTCCGACTGGGATCAAATCCCATCTCGACCAGTACGTGATCGGCCAGGAGGACGCCAAGCGGAGCCTCGCGGTCGCGGTCTACAATCACTACAAGCGGATCAACTCGCGCGTCGAGGACGACGTCGAGATCGAGAAGTCGAACATCCTGTTGATCGGCCCGACCGGCGTCGGCAAGACGCTGCTCGCGCAGACCTTGGCGCGCGTCCTCCAGGTGCCGTTCACGATCGCCGACGCCACCACGCTGACGGAGGCCGGCTACGTCGGCGAGGACGTCGAGAACATCATCGTGCGGCTCCTCCAGGCGGCCAACTACAACGTGGCCGAAGCCGAGCGCGGCATCATCTACATCGACGAGATCGACAAGATCGCGCGGAAGAGCGAGAACCCGTCGATCACGCGCGACGTGTCGGGTGAAGGCGTCCAGCAGGCGCTCCTCAAGATCCTCGAGGGGACGATCGCCTCGGTGCCTCCGCAGGGCGGGCGCAAGCATCCGCAGCAGGAGTACATCCAGGTCGACACGCGGAACATCCTGTTCATCTGCGGCGGGGCGTTCGACGGGCTCGAGAAGATCATCCTGCAGCGGACGGACGCGCAGGTCATCGGCTTCGCGAGCGCCGGGAAGCGCGTCGTCGCGCCGTCGGAGCGGACGCGGGAGATCATGCAGCAGGTCGAGCCCGAGGACCTGATCCACTACGGCCTGATCCCCGAGCTGGTCGGCCGGCTGCCGGTCGTCGCCAATCTCGATCCGCTGGACGCCGACACGCTGGTCGAGATCCTGCAGAAGCCGCGGAACGCGCTCCTCAAGCAGTACCAGCGGCTGTTCGACATGGAGGACGTCGCGCTGACGTTCCAGAAGGAGGCGATCCGCGCGATCGCCGAGCGCTCGGTCGAGCGCAAGACCGGCGCCCGCGGCCTCCGGGCCGTCGTCGAGGAGACGATGCTCGACATCATGTTCGAGATCCCGTCGCGATCGGACATCGACGAGGTGGTCGTGACCCGCGAGGCCGTGCTCGAAGGGAAGCCGCCGATCTACGTGCTCAAGCGGCGCGACGAGCAGCGGCGCCGCGACCGCAGGGGCGACGACAACCTGGGCGAGACTCAGGCGCGCGAAGCGTAACTCGCATCTCCGAGGCGGGACACAAGTGGAGGTCCACGAGGTCCACCTCGTCCGCACGACCGCCGATCCCGACGACCACCCCTCCCCGCCGCTTCCCGAGATCGCCTTCGTCGGCCGCTCGAACGTCGGCAAGTCGTCGCTCCTGAACGCGCTGTGCCGGAACCGGCGCCTCGCGCGGATCAGCCGTACCCCGGGCAAGACGCAGACGATCAACTACTTCGACGTAGGCGGGAGCTGCTACTTCGTCGACCTTCCGGGCTACGGGTACGCGGCCGTTCCCGAAGGCGTGCGGCGCTCGTGGGGCCCGATGATCGAAGGGTACCTCGAGCGCAGCTCGCGGCTGGCCGGGGTCGTCTCGCTGATCGACGGGCGGCACGAGCCCACCGCGCTCGACCGGCGCATGGTCGCATGGCTGGCCGAGCGCGGGATCCCGACGCTCGTCGTCCTGACCAAGGCCGACCGGGTGCCCCGCGGCCGCCGGCGCCCGCGTCTCGAGGAGACGGCCGAGACGCTCGGCCTTGACCCCGAGCAGGTGGTGTGGTTCTCTTCCCGCTCCGGGGAGGGTCGGGACGCGGTCTTCTCCGCCGTCGACGCTCTCCTTCGTCAGGAGGTTCCATGACCTTCACGCCGCTCGAGGCGCGGGTGCGCGTCGTCGAGGCCACCGCGGTCCTGCTGGCGCTCGCCTGCGCGGCGCCGCCGCCCGCGACCCCGCCCGCGGGAGAGCCCCCGGCCGAGGTGTCGGAGACGGTGCAGACGGACCGGCCGTCGGGGATCGTGAGCTCGACCGGCTACCTGTCGTGGGAGGACCTGAGCGTCCGGATGGTGGGCCAGGGCGGCCCGGCGGCCGGGCTCCGGATCGACGTCACGACGCTGAACCCGGATGCCGTGCGGCTCGCGTCGGACGACATCCGGAGCTACCTGAGCGACCAGCGCTCGCGGATCGCCGAGCGCGTGACGGGCGACGACGCGGAGCGGCTGACGGCGTTCCTCGTCGGGTACACCGGGTTCGAGAAGGAAGTGAGCTTCGACCCCACGCGGCTCCAGATCCGGAGCGAGGGGTCGACGTACTACCCGCGGACCATCCTGCCGGTCAGCGCGCGGTTCGACCGCCGCGTGGTCGATCTCTACGAGACGGTCTACGGCATCTACCTCTTCCCCGAGGGGCTGGATCTCATCGCCACGCTGGAGTTTCAGTACGGCGAGCTGTCGTCGGGCGGCGCCTGGCGCGAAGTCGTGAGGCGCGTCCAGCGCGCGAAGACCCAGCGTCAGAGCGACGGGACGTGAGCCGGCGAGTCCTCGTCACGGGGGCCGGCCGCGGGATCGGACTCGAGTACGCCCGCCAGTGGCTCGCCGCCGGCGCCCGCGTGTTCGCGCTGGCACGCGACCCCGAAGGTTCCGCCGAGCTCATGCGCCTGGCGTCCGGTAACCCGGACGCGCTCGTCGCCGTGCGGTGCGACGTCGCGGACGACGCGTCGGTGGCCGCGGCCCGCCGCCGCGTCGGCGAAGAGACCGACGGGCTCGAGATCCTGATCAACAACGCCGGCGTCATGGGGTCGCACGAGGACCTCGAGTCGCTCGACCTGGACGTGGTGCGGCGGACGTTCGAGGTCAACGCGATCGGACCGATTCGGGTCACGCGCGCCTTCGTGGATCTCCTCATGGGCGGCAAGCGCCCCCGGCGGATCGTCAACATGACGTCGCTCATGGGTTCCATCGACGACAACCGGAGCGGCGACGCGTACGCCTACCGGATGAGCAAGGCGGCGCTCAACATGGCGACCCGCAGCATGGCGGTCGATCTGTCCCGGGACGGGGTCGTCGCGGTCGTGCTCCATCCGGGCTGGGTCCGGACCGCGATGGGGGGAAAGAGCGCCCCCACCCCGGTCGAGGAGGCCGTGGCGTCGCTGGTCCGCACGATCGAGTCGCTCGACATGGACCGCTCGGGCGGCTTCTACGACCGCGACGGCCAGCCGCTCCCCTGGTAACGGGTCGGAGGCGGGGAACCCCTCCGAGTCCACTCTGTAAATGAATTGGAAGTCCCCGACACGATGAAGCGGACGGCCGACGCGATCCCAGGGTGCCGCGTAGCCCAGCGGTTAGATCCGCGGCCGCCGTCTTCCCCACTTCCAATTCATTTGAAGAGCAGCGCGTGGAGGATGTCGGCCACCACGCATGTCTGAATCACTGGTCTATAGATCACCCGGAGTAGCTCTGGCACCGCCCTCTCTCGCGGATCCAGATGGCAAGCCGAACCCTTGATTCCTAGTGGCGCGTGCGTGACAATGTCCTTAGTAGATGAAACCGGGCCGGTCTCTTCACGTAATCCTCTTCACTGACATCGTCAGCTCGACCAAGCGCGCCACCGAGTTGGGGGATCGCGGCTGGGGCGAGCTGCTCCAAGAGCATCATCATCGTGTCCGCCGGGAGATCCGACGCTTTGGCGGTCGGGAGATCAAGGCGTTAGGAGACGGTTTTCTGGCCTCCTTCCCGAGTCCAAGTCAGGCCATCCGCTGCGCATGGGCCATCCGGGAGAGTACGCGGGAGCTAGGTCTCGAGGTGAGAGCTGGAATCCACGTAGGCGAGGTGGAACAACAGGGCGGCGATCTGAGCGGGATCGCGGTTCATATCTGCTCGCGGATTGCGACCGGAGCGGCACCGGGCGAGATCCTCGTCTCCAACGCGGTGCGGGAACTGGAGACGGGCTCCGGCTTTCGCTTCCAGGACCGTGGCAAGCACGAGCTAAAAGGGGTGGCGGGCGAGTGGCGGCTGTTTGCTCTGGAGAGCCTTCCGGCCGGCACCCCCTTCCGGACCGCCCGATGGGTTCCCGAGCTGACAGGGCGGCAGGCCAGAATCGCGGTGGCGTCCATACTCGGGATCCTTCTGATCACGGTGACCCTCTGGGCCGTTCGGAATCGACCCCAATCCGGTGAGGTCCCAGAGGCAGGAACCATTGCCACCGCAGCCCCCGGCATTGCGGTCCTGCCGTTCACGATCCAGGGGGAAGGTCTGGAAGTGATGCGCGAAGGGATGGTGAGCCTCCTCTCGACCGGGCTCGATGGAGCTGGCGACTTGAGGACGATCGCGCCCGCGACCGTGTTTGCACGCTATCGCGAACAGGTCCCGGGCGAAGAGACGCCGGAGCTCCCCACTGCCTTGGAGATCGCCCGGCGAACCGGGGCGCGGTACGCGCTGATCGGTTCAGCGGTATCGGTGGGCTCGACCATGCGAGTCGTTGCGACTGTCTATGACGTGAGCACGGGGGAGCAGCTGGGTCAGGGACAAGTGGAGGGATCGCCCGACAACGTACTGCCGCTCGTCGATCGCTTGGGGGTTGACGTCCTCCGCATCATCCTCCAGCGCGGCGAGAAGGAGCTCCCGGAGATCGACATGGCGAGCCTGACGACAGAATCTCCCGAAGCCTTGACAGCGTACCTGGAGGGTGAGGTTCACTTGCGGCATTTCGATCTCGAAGCG
>DASSPT010000029.1:0-6332 GCA_035699465.1 Gemmatimonadota bacterium | reverse complement strand
GTCGTGCTCGACAAGATTGTGGAGGATCTCGTAGCCGATCGAGCCGCGGCGCCGGGACGCTCCGATCACCGCGATCGAGCGCGGGCGGAAGATGGCGTCGAGCGGCTCCGGGGTACCGGCCCGGATGTCAGTCCCGGTCTCGGCGGCGGCTGGCTTCGTCAAGGATCCGCTCTTCCTCCGGAGTGAGGCTGGCCAGACCGTGCTCGGAGATCTTGTCGAGTATGCGATCGATTTCCGACTCGCGGACCCGCGGCGCGCTGCTCGCGCCCCCCGGCACGACTTCGAGGTGCCGGCGCCGCCAGCGCGTCATCACTCGCTCCGCGGGAGCGCTCTCGCGCCACCACTTCAAGTACGCGAACCCGACCACCATGCCGCCGATGTGCGCGAGATGCGCGACTCCGTCCCCGCCGCCCGAGATGCCGGTCAGGATCTCGATCGCCGCCAGCGCCCCGATCAGGTACTTCGCCTTGATGGGGATCAGGAACCACAGGAAGATATACCGGTCGGGGAACAGCATCGCGAACGCGATCAGGATCCCGAACACCGCGCCCGAGGCCCCGATCACGGTGCTGTGGTAGAAGCCCACGAACGACAGGGCTGCCGCGCCGAGTCCGCAGAGCACGTAGTAGCGCAGGAACTCCGCGGATCCCCAGAGCCGCTCGATCTCGCCGCCGAACATCCACAGCACGAACATGTTGAAGAGCAGGTGGAAGAAGCCGCCGTGGACGAACATGTAGGTCAGCGGTTGCCACACCCAGCCGCGATCGATCACCGCGGCAGGCGTGAGGCCCAGGACGCCCACCAGCGTCAGCCCGAGCCCGCCGCGCAAGAGCATGTCGAGGACGAACACGCCGGCGTTGGCCAGCATCAGCCATTTGATCGTCGGCGGGAAAACGCCCGTGGGGTCGTAGGTGACCCCGCGTCCCAGCCGGCTCACCGGGCCCTCTTCTCGGGCTCCCCGAGGACGAACGACTCTCCCAGCTCGTCCGGCATGTCGTGCGGCCAACGGGCGTGCAGCACGCGCTCGAAGCGCGGCCGGTAGATCAGATCGAAAGCGGTTTCCTTGCCGGGGAACATCGCCAGCGCGGTGTCACGGCACCGCTCGGTGAGCTGGAGCGCCTCGAGGAGGGACAGGTCGGGATCCTGATACAGGCGCGCGAGCGTGAGGTCGACGACGAGGCGCAGCCTGCGCAGCCGCCGGTTCTCCTCCCGCAGGGCTTCGCTGAGCTCCACGTCGCTCTCCTCCCGACTTCAGGATCGATCCCGGCCCCGCGCTACGCCGTACGCCATCTGACGCTCAACGACCGGCCAGGTACTCGGTGACCACCCGCACGCCCGCACCCGTCGCGCCGACCGGATGATAGGGCTGGGTCTTGGTTGTCCACGCCGTGCCCGCGATGTCCAGGTGGGCCCATGCGACGTCCTTCTTCACGAAGAACTTGAGGAACGCCGCCGCCGTCGATGCGCCCCCCCAGCGACCGCCCGAGTTCTTGATGTCGGCCACCTCGGACTTCATGTCGTCCCCGTACTCGTCGTACAGGGGCAGCCGCCAAACGCGATCTCCCGTGAACGCTCCCACCTGCTCGAGCCGCTCGACGATCCGCTCGTCGCCGAACGCGCCCGAGGCGTAGTGGCCGAGCGCCACGACGCACGCTCCGGTCAGCGTCGCGAGATCGATGACTTCCTTGGGGTTCTGCTCGCAGGCGTACGTCAGCGCGTCGGCAAGGACCAGGCGCCCTTCGGCATCCGTGTTGATGATCTCGATCGTCTTCCCCGAGTACGAAGTCAGGATGTCACCGGGACGATACGAGGTTCCGCTCGGCATGTTCTCGGCGGACGGCACGATTCCGATGAGGTTGATCTTGAGCTTGAGGAGCGCGACCGCGCGCATGATCCCCAGCACCGCGCATCCCCCCATCTTGTCGAACTTCATCTCCTCCATGTTCGCCGAGGGCTTGATCGAGATGCCGCCGGTGTCGAACGTGATCGCCTTCCCCACGATGACGCTCGGCGCCGATTTTCCGCCGCGCCGATAGCGGAGGACGATCAGCCGCGGCTCGTGGGCGGAACCTTGCCCGACCCCCAGAATCCCGCCCATGCGACGCTTCTCGAGCTCGCGGCGGGTCAGGATCTCGATCTCCAGCTTGTGCTCCTCCGCCAGCCGCCGGGCGCGCTCGGCCAGCGCGGCCGGATAGATCTCGTTCGGAGGGCCGTTCCCCAGGTCGCGCGTCCAGTTGACCGCGTCGGCCATGAGCCCCCCTCGACCGAGCCCGGCCCGGATGGACGGCAGCTTCCTGCCGTCGGACTCGACGATGGTGATCGATTGCAGCTCCTCCTTCTCGCGATCCCGCGGCTCGCCGGGCTCTTCCTCTGGCTCGACCGTCTTCCATCGATCGTACCGGTAGCCGGCCAGGAGCGCGGCCTCGGCGATCGCCTGCGCGAGATCGCGCGTGGCGACGCCCGTCGTCTCGAGATCGCCACCGCCGTGGAGGATCGTGTGGAACCGCGTGATCCGGTGCCGCAGGAGCCGCTGCGTCACGCTGCCGGTAGCCTTGCGCACGGTCTCGAGCGTGCACTCCTGCTTCTTCCCGAGGCCCACCACGACGATGCGGCGGGCGGGGAGCCGGCCGTTCGTGTGGACGATCGTGATCTCTCCCGGCTTCCCCGTGATCTCGCCGTCGGCGATCAGCTCCGAGATCTGTCCGTCCAGCGCCGCATCCACCGCCCCGGTCGCTCCGCCGGGTCTCTGAACGCCGTGATACAGGTTGACGACCAGGGCGGCTGTCTCGATCTCTGTTACGTCGGCCTTGATTGCCGAAAACTGCATGCGGTAATCCTCCTGTTCGGTTTCCGGGATCGGCTACGACGTGGGCGCTTACCCTCTGTCGACGGAGCGGCGGAAGGCGTCCAGCAGATCGATGGGGATCGGGAACAGCGTGGTCGAGTTGTTCTCGGTCGCGATCTCCACGAGCGTCTGGAGGTACCGCAGCTGCAGGGCCTGCGGATGGCGCGCGATGATCTCCGCGGCCTGGGTGATCTTCTCGGCCGCCTGGAACTCGCCCTCCGCCGTGATGACCTTCGCGCGGCGCTCCCGCTCGGCCTCCGCCTGACGAGCCATCGCGCGCTGCATCTCCTGCGGCAGGTCGACGTGCTTGACCTCCACGCGCGAGACCTTGATCCCCCACGGATCGGTGGCCTCGTCGAGGATGACCTGGATGCGCTCGTTGATCCGGTCGCGCTCGGCGAGGAGCTCGTCGAGCTCGACCTCGCCGATCACGGAGCGCAGCGTCGTCTGCGCCAGCTGGCTCGTGGCGTACAGGTAGTCCTCCACCTCGACGATCGCCTTGTTGGGATCGAAAACCTTGAAATACACGACCGCGTTCACCTTGACCGATACGTTGTCGCGCGTGATGACGTCCTGCGGGGGCACGTCGTGGGTGATCACGCGCAGATCCACCTTCTGCATCTTGTCGATGATCGGGACGAGAAGGATCAGGCCCGGGCCCTTGGAGGCGACCAGGCGCCCGAGTCGGAAGATCACCCCGCGCTCGTATTCCTTGAGGATCCGGACCGAGCTGAGGAGCAGGAACACGACGAAGGCGATGACTACGCTCAGGACACTGATCGACTCCACGGCTTCCCTCCGTTCGTTCCTACGATTGTCCCGCGAGGACCGGATCCGGCGACAGGCCGATCGCCGCCAGCAGCTCCGGCCAGTCCTCGAGCGAGTCCAGCAGCACGTCGGGCTCGCAGGCCGCGAGCTCTTCGCGGGTAGGCAGTCCGCTGGCGACGGCCACCGCCATCGCCCCCACCGCGCGCGCGCAGCGGACGTCCGCGGGCGAGTCCCCGATCACGACCGCGTCGGCCCCGGTGAATGGCCGTCCCGTCAAGCGGCGGGCGCGGTCGATCGCGATCTGCGGCAGCCGGTCGCGATCCGGATCGTCCGATCCGAAGGCGCCGACAGGGAATCGCCGCCACAGATCGAAGCGCTCGAGCTTTAGCCGGGCGCCGCGCTCGACATTCCCGGTCACGAGGCCCAGCACCACACGCGGATCGGAGGCCAGGATCTCGACGATCTCGGCGGCGCCGGGATGCAGTCGATGCGAGGCGTCCTGTGGCAGCTCCCGCTTCAACCCCTCGAGGTAGTGCTCGAACAGCTCGGTCATCCCGGTGCCGATGCGGTCGTCGTCGAAGCCGGCGCCGCGCATGATCTCGTAGACGATCTGGGGATCGGTCTTGCCGCTGAAGTCCGTGCGGGCCTCGTCCCCGTTGGTACCGAAATGCGCGATCAGGGCGTGCCGGAACGCCCGCCGGGGCGCGCCGCCGGCGGTCAGGAGGGTTCCGTCGATGTCGAACAGGATAAGTCGGCTCGGACTCGGCACTCGTGCCTCGTTGTGGGATTCGGGCGGAAGCTAGCTTTGGCGGAAATCGGATACAACCGGAGCGCGGGCACGCTGGCATCCCGATTCCGGCTTCGCGGCAGGTGCGGCGTCAGGCTTTCTCCGCCCGGGTCGCCCCCGATCCCTCTTCCGCCTGATACCAGCGCCCGAACAGGATCGCGATCGCGGTCCACAGAACCAGCCCCCCGCCCATCTTCATGAGGAGGCCCGCCGCCTGCTGGTCCTCGCGCGAGGTGATCCAGGGGATCGGTGGAGCCAGCTCGTAGGTCGCGTAGACCGGCAGGTGGGAGAAGGTCAGGTAGATGAACACTCCGGTGTTCGCCACCGTGGCCAGGATCAGGTAGGCCACCTTGCGCGGGTACCCGAACCGCGCCCGTGCGGGAACCTTGCCCACCACCGGCCACCAGAAGACGAACCCCGCCAGGATCCACAGCATGTCGATGAGGAACGATCCCGCCTGGTACGACATGAGGCCGTCCACCACTCGCGGCCAGTGCGTGAGCCAGACGAGGCCGTTGAAGACGATCACCGCGACGATGGGCCGGGTGAGCCCCTCGAGCGCGCCGGCGATCGCCGGCCGGCGGGCGAGACCCTTCCAGGCCGGGTCCGGGATGGACAGCAGGAGGAGCGGCGGCGCGACGAGCGCTACCAGGAGGAACTGGACCATGTGGACGCTGGCCAGATACCCCGCGGCGAGCGCGCCGAGCGGCCAGTCGAGCGCCACCCAGAGGCTCGCCACGGCGCCGGCGAACGCCCGGCGGCGTCCGGCATCGACCCCGCCCGATCGCCGCGCGAGCCGGACGTACCAGACCACGAGAACGGCGACCAGGATCCATACGCCCACGTACGGCCGCCAGGTCCACGACCACGCCAGGCCCTGCGCCGAGCACCACCACTGCACGGGCTCAGCCCCCCGCGGCGGCCGCGCCCAGCCCGGCTTCGGGCCAGGGCCCGCCGGCAACGAGCTTCGGAAGGTCGTGGGCCCAGTCCGACTGCCGGGTCCCGAACGGATAGACGACGCGGGCCCGGCCGTCGGCGGTGAACGCGATGACCTGGGCCGCGTGGCCTACCGCGTACGCCCCCGGGAGCGGCCCCGGCCGGGAGGGCTGGCGGATGGCCGCCGGCAGGTGGAGCGCCGCCTGGACCCTGTCCACCTCCTCCTTCGTCCCGCGCAGCCCGATGAACGAGCGGTCGAACCTGTCCAGCCAGGCGCGCACCACGGGCGCGGTGTCCCGCTCCGGATCGGTCGTCACGAAGACGACGCGGATCCGCGACCGTTCGGCGTAGTCGAGGTCCTGGAGGACCGCCGCGATGTTCGCCATGTGGATCGGGCAGACGTCGGGACAGTGCGTGTAGCCGAAGAACAGGAGGGTCACGAATCCCTCCGTGCCGGCGCGGAAATCGAACGGGCGGCCCTCGGTGTCGGCCAGGGTGAAGTCGGGCTTCTCCCACGACGGCTCGAGGACGGTGCCCCGGAGCTCCGGCGGCGCGGGCTCGGCCGCCGCCCGCTCACCCGCGCCCGCGCCGCAGCCGGGGAGGAGCGCGGCGGCGGGGAGCAGCATCCAGGTCGAGCGGGTTCGAAGAGCCGAACGAAGGTGCGAGATCGCGGAGGTGCGGTTCACGCGCGAAAGGTACGGTACTTTCGAGCCCCGCGCCCTTTCGAACCCATACCCGGAGGATCCAAGCATGTCCCGACTCTCTCCCGGCGATCGGGCCCCCGACTTCGACCTGCCCTCGACCGCCGGCGGCAATGCCCGTCTCTCCGATCTCGCCGGCAAGAAAGTCGTCCTCTACTTCTATCCCAAGGACATGACCTCGGGCTGCACCGCCGAGTCGTGCGCGTTCCAGGCGTCGCTGCCCGATTTCGAGGCAGAGAACACCGTGATCCTGGGTATCTCGAAGGACTCGGTCGCCAGCCACCACAAGTTCCGC
>DASSPT010000028.1:0-10546 GCA_035699465.1 Gemmatimonadota bacterium | reverse complement strand
TCCTCACGTTTCTCACGCTCGTCATCGCGGCCTCTGTCGGGCTCATCTGGTGGCGGTCGGAACTTCTGACGACGGAGAACCGGCTCGAGTCGTTCGTCAGCCGCGAGAGCGCGTTCCTTTTCAACAACCTCCTGCTCCTGGGGATCGCGTTCGCGATCTGGTGGGGCACGTTCTTCCCGATTCTCTCGGAGGCCTTCACCGGGCAGCGGATCTCGGTCGGCCCGCCGTTCTTCAACCAGGTCAACGGCCCGCTGTCCCTGGGGCTGTTGCTCATGACGGGTATCGGCCCCGTGATCGCCTGGCGGCGCGCGTCGAGCAGGAATCTGGAGCGGAACTTCCGCGTCCCGCTCGCCGTCCTGCTCGTCGCCGGCGTCGTAGCGGTAGCGATCGGCTTGCGCGCCTGGTACGCGGTCGCGGTCGTGGCCTTCAGCGCGTTCGTGGCCGCTACGGTGATCCAGGAGATGTGGCGCGGAACGCGCGGACGCATGCGGTCGAAGGGGACAGGCGCCCTGCCATCGCTCTTCGGGCTCATCTCCCGGAACCGGCGCCGCTACGGCGGTTACATCGTCCACATCGGTGTGCTGTTCGTGTTCGCCGGCATCGCCGGCTCGATGTTCCAGGTCGAGGAGCGGGCCCGCCTCTCGCCGGGCGACGAGATCGCCATCGGGCGTTACGCGGTCGAGTATCGCGGAGGGGACATCGAGGGCGGGCCGAACTACACCGCGACGGTGGCGAACCTCACGGTGCGCGAAGGGGGCGGTGAGCCGTACCGCGTCCGCCCGGAACGTCGCTTCTATCCGGAGGGCCAGGAGCAGACGACCAGCGAGGTCGCGATATGGTCGCGGCTGTTCGAGGACTTCTACGCGATCCTGGAGACGTTCGATCCTGCGACGGGCGCCGCGGACATCACGCTGATCGTCAACCCGATGCTGATGTGGATCTGGATCGGTGGCGGGGTGATGGTGTTCGGCACGTTGATCGCGCTATCGACTCCGCAACGAACGACGGCCCGCCCGCGGGCGCGCGACGAAGAAGACGAGGCCGCCGAGGTCGCGATCGCGTGACCGGGCTGCTTCTTTCGCTGGTTGGCCTGTGGGTCCTGCTGGCGGCGATCTGGGTCGCTCTCTGGCCGCTGTTCGGCGGGCGAGGCGCCGCGCCGTCCGAGGTGGAAGTCGAGCGGCAGGAGCTCGAGGCCGAGAAGGCGCGGCTCCTGCAGGAGATCCATGAGCTCGAGCTCGACTACCAAACCGGGAAGCTCTCCGACGAGGACCACCGGGCGATCGAGGAGCGGCTGAAGGGCAAGGCGGTCGAGGTCATGCAGCGGATCGACGCGCTGGCGACGCCGCCGCCGAAGTCCACGAAGAAGAAGGGCTACAAAGGGTCCGAAGTGCGGGTCACGCGATAGTCGCCGACGCGCTTGACCGCCGCGAGCGCTTCCTCGATGGTCAGCGCGGAGGCGTTCTCTGACCCGTGTAGCGCCAAAGACGGCATCGGAGCCGGGCGTACGATCTCGGTGATCGTGTCGCCGGGAGCGTCGGGCGGCACGTCGATCATCCACGCGAATCGCTTGCCGCCCAGCGCAGGGTCCTGCTTGAGGAACTCGCGGAACTCGTCGTCGTAGACCTCGAAGACGACCGCATCCCCAGCATCCCCATAGAACATGCCGACCGTCATTGGAGGCCGCTTTCGGCGGTCGAATACCTGGTACCGTGGAGGGATTCCCCGTAGAGAAGGCGGGCGTCGGACCATGGTCAGGGTGCGGGGCTGCATGCGCGTCTCCGGGTTCGAGGAGCAATCCCCTGCGCCGGTTGCCCGGCGCGATCGGCGGCACGAATATACCCGCCCATGCCGCCGAGCCCACGCGCCACTGGCGCCGCACTCGCCCTCGCGATCGCGGCGCTGACCGGCGGCTGCGAGGCCGACCTGCGGCTCGCTCGACCGGGCGACGTCGGACCGGGGGCCGACACCGCCGCGGACGTCGCCGTTCCGGCGGACACGGTCTTTCGACCGATGCCGATCGACAGCGCGGCCGCGAGCTTCGCCTGGGTGGTCGTGCGCCCGGAGGCGCGCGTGACGCGCGAGCGGTCGTATCCGGGTGGCCCGGAGGATGCGGCCAGGCAGTTCCTGCGGGCGCTGGCGCAGACCGGCTCGAGCTCGAAGGGCACGATCGGCGTCGGCGCGGTCGGATACGAGCGCGCGTTCACGTACGTCCACCCGCGCGTGCGCCCCGCGGAAGCAGAGGACTGGAGGGTGGGGCTGGAAGGGATCGTGCGACCGGCGGTCGTGCGGCTCGAGCCCGTCCCTGGGGACTCGACGCTGGTATTCGCGGAGCTGGTGGTGTTGCGGGAGGTGGACCGGCAGTCGATGCTCGCGCTCTACTACGGCCACTTCCGCGCCGAGCCGGGTGACAACGGCTGGCAGCTGACGGGGGCGCGGCTGATGGCGGAGGACTTTGAATCGCCGCTCGCGACCCGTCGGCCTGCGCGTTGGGACCGCGCACGCGCGGCGCGCGAGTATGCCGAGGAGGACCCGCTTCACTCGCTGAACCTGATCCGGCTCCACAGCGGGGAGTGGGTTCCGCTGACCCGTCTGCCCCCGCGCAGCGACCTGCGGCTGGGCTTGCCATCCCTTTGACGAAGACCTTAAACCTCTTTTCCGGAGACCCACGACAAATGCGTACCCGCTTCCTCGAACCGAGCGCCGCCATCCTGTCCCTGACCTTGTTCCTCTCCGCCGCGGACTTGCGGGCGCAGGCCGCCGCGCCGGCCGACACGTTCGCGGCGGAATTGACGACCACCCTCGACGGGGTCGAGAGCGGCGTCGACAAGCCCGCCGGCACGCGCATCGCAGTCACCTGTCCGGCAGGCGCGCGAACGGCCACGATCTGGGGCACCGGAACCTACACGTCGGACTCCGCGATCTGCGTGGCGGCGACGCACGCCGGTGCGCTGCGCGGAACCGACGCGGGGACCGTCGTGGTGGAGGTCGCTCCGGGACTCCAGGCGTACGAGGGGACGATCCGCCACGGGATCGCAAGCAACGCGTATCCCGCGTGGACGCAGAGCTTCCGCTTTCCCGACGCGACGGAGCCGGAATCGGGCGACACCGTCTACTTCGACCACACCGGCGACTGGGTTACGCCCCCGAATCGTTTCCCTGCGCAAACGGG
The DNA here is from genome assembly GCA_035699465.1 of Gemmatimonadota bacterium. Lineage (GTDB taxonomy): Bacteria > Gemmatimonadota > Gemmatimonadetes > JACCXV01 > JAHWKZ01 > JAICNR01. The sequence goes on along the minus strand of DASSPT010000028.1, from coordinate 7,377 downwards.
TGTCATCTACCGGTTCGTGTGCCCGCCTGCGAGTCAGACCGGAAACGTATGGGGCACGGACATCTACACGGACGACTCTTCGATCTGCGAGTCGGCGGTCCACGCAGGAGTGATCGGGCGGGACGGGGGCACCGTTTACTACGAGCGCCTCGGTGCGCAGCGGTCGTTCCGGGGCAGCCTCCGGAACGGGGTGCAGTCGTTGGACTATGCCGCGTGGCCGGGCAGCTTCCGGTTCGTCACGCCCGAGGAGTAGCGCCGAGCGAAGCCCTGACTAGCTCCGGCGACCCTCGCCGGGGCCCTTGCGATCCATCGACTTCGTGGGCGGCTCGGGTACCGGCGGCTCGAGCTCCGGCACGCGCGGCATGAGTGGCGCCTCGCTGCCCACCCAGTCGAGGCGACCCGACGGGTACGTCCCCAGAATGCGCGCGAACCCGGCCCGGCGAAGGAGCCCGGCCACCGCCTCCCCGCCGGGCGGCTCGTCAGGGGACCCCAGGAAGTCCAGGTAGAACAGGTACTCGAAGGGCTTCCCGCGCACCGGACGGGACTCGATGCGGGTGAGGTCCAGCCCGCGGTTCGCGAACTCGCCCAGGGTATCGTAGAGGCTGCCGGGGGCGTTCTTGACGTAGAACACGACCGAGGTCTTGATCGGCCCCACCTGGTCCGGAGCGAACCGTTTCTCGATGCCGTCGAGCTCGGCGTCGGCGAGTGTCAGAAGGAAGAACCGGGTGTAGTTGGCCGGATCGTCCTCGAGCCCCTCGGCCACCACCTTCGCGCCGTAGTGCTTGGCCGCCGATTTCCCCGCGATTGCCGCGGCGCCGGGCTCGCGATTGGTGACGAGATCGTGGACGCTGCCCGCGGTGTCCCACGTGGAGACAGTCTCCAGGTTCGGATGGCGGCGGAAGAACTCCTGGCATTGATCGAGCGCGATCGGATGGGAGTACACCCGCCGGATGTCCTCGAAGTACGTGCCAACCGGGGCGATCAGGCAGTGCGAGACCCGGAGGTACACCTCGCCGCGAACGACCATGCCGTACTGGAGCAGGAGGTCGTAGTTCTGGTAGATCGACCCCACCAGCGAGTTCTCCATCGGTGCCAGGCACGCGTGCGCGCGGTGCCGCGCCACCGAGGAGAACATGTGGGGAAAGTCCCGTGCAGGAACGGTCTTGATCCGCCGGCCCCCGAGGAGCTGATGCGCGGCTTCCTCGCTGAACGCGCCGCGCTCGCCCTGGATCGCGATCCGCAGAGGACGGGGTAGGGCCATGGCGGGAGAGTGTGTCGATCCGACGTCGCGCCCGTCAAGGAACCTTCGAACCCGTCATACATTCTTCCAGATCGTCATATTACGATCACAATTCCCGCGTATCCTCGTCGCACCATGAGAAGGGAATCCCAATGTGACGACAAGGAGCGTTCGATGATCCGAAGAATCGTCCCCGTCGTGCTGGCCGTGGCGGCTGCCGGAATCCTGTTGCCGACGGATGCCCGCTCGCAGGTCGTGCACGCCAAGGGGATCGACAGCCTGCACGTGAAGGCGAACGTGCAGGTCCAATTCAACACCACCTCCGTCGACGACGAGCCGGGCTCGGAGTGGCTCATGCGCAGGGCACGCCTGGGACTTCGCGGATGGATCGCGGGGTGGATCCGGGGAGACGTCGAGGGCGACTTCGGCCGAGGGAGCCCGCGGCTGACCGACGGCTACGTCACGCTGGCGTTCGCGCCCGTGTTCACGCTTCGCGCCGGCCAGTACAAGAAGCCGTACAACGCGCACGAGCTGGTTTCGAGCCGCGAGCTCCTGGTCGCCGAACGGGACGGGTCGCCCCGCGGGACCGACGGGCCGACGCCCGACGGGCTCGTCGACGATCTGGGCTACTCGAACCGCGACATCGGCCTCGAGTGGGACGGCAGGAGCGGGCGCCTCGGATGGGCGGCCGGCTTCTGGAACGGCTCGGGGGACAACGAGTCGGAGGACGACGACGGCAAGCAGATCGGCGCCCGGCTGAACGTGGAGGTCGTACCCGGGTGGACCGCGAGCGGCGCCTGGACGGGCAGGAGGATGAGCGAGCCGCCGGATGCGGACGACGCGACCTGGTACGACGCGGTCGAGCTGGCGGTGACGGGTGGCGAGTACGGAGAGCCCGGATGGAAGGCCCTGGGCCAGGCGATGGCCGGCGACAACTGGGACCCCGACCTGGGCGGCGGCGACGAATCCTCGTTCCTCGCGCTCCAGGGGATCGTCGGCTACCACGTGCCGGTCTACCGGATCCCGCACCTGATCGGAGTCGAGCCGATCGTTCGGCTGGGCTGGGCGGACCCCGACACCGACGTCGACGACGACCAGGCGATGCTCGCCACGCCGGGCGTCAACGTCTACTTCCACGAGCGGGTCAAGACCCAGGTCCAGGCCGACTTCCTGTCTCCCGGCGAGGCCGACGACGAGGTCGCCTTCCGGATCCATACCGTGCTGGAGTTCTAGAGCCGCTGCCAGGCGTTCATCTCCGTCATAATTCGGCAACAATCCCGCCGTAAACTCCTAGCGGACATCACACAGGAGCGTAACGAATGCGACGTTCGATCCATACCCTCGCCTGCGCGGCCATCCTGGCCGCACTTGCGTGCGGCGGCGGCGACGAGCCGGCCGCCGACGGCACGACTCTCTCGGGCCCCATCGAGATCGACGGCTCGAGCACCGTCTACCCGATCTCCGAGGCGGTGGCCGAGGAGTTCCAGATCGCGAACCCCGAAACCCGGGTCGCGGTGGGTGTCTCCGGCACCGGCGGCGGTTTCAAGCGGTTCTGCGCCGGAGAGACCGACGTCTCGAACGCCTCGCGGCCGATCAAGGACGAAGAGGCCGAAACGTGCCGGCAGAACGGCGTCCAGTTCACCGAGGTGAGGGTGGCCTGGGACGGCCTCTCGGTCGTTACCAATCCCGCGAACGATTTCGTCCAGTGCCTGACGGTGGACGAGCTCAAGCGCGTGTGGGAGCCCGGCAGTACCGTCGACAACTGGTCCCAGGTTCGCAACGGGTTCCCGGACAAAGCCCTGACGCTCTACGGGCCGGGCACGGACTCCGGCACGTTCGACTACTTCACCGAGGCGATCGTGGGTGAAGAGGACGCGAGCCGTGCGGACTACACGGCGAGCGAGGACGACAACGTGCTCGTGCAGGGCGTCCAGGGCGATCCAGGCGCGCTCGGCTACTTCGGGTTCGCCTACTACGAGGAGAACGCCGACAGGCTGAAGCTCCTCGGCGTCGATGGAGGCACGGGCTGCGTTCAGCCCTCGGTCGAGGCGATCGAGAGCCAGACCTATGCGCCGCTCAGCCGGCCGCTCTACATCTATGTGAGCGACCGCGGGCTCGCCAAGCCGCAGGTCGAGGCGTTCGTCGAGTTCCACCTCCAGGAGGGCGCGGAGCTGGTGCGCTCGGTCGGGTACATCGCGCTCCAGCCCGACCAGTACGCGGAGGAGCTCGCGAAGGTGCGGACGCTGGCGGGCGGCGCGACGGCAGGGGATGGGCCAGCAGATGAGGCGCCAGCGGGCCAGGCGCCGGCAGGCGAGGACACGACCGCGGCCCAGTGAGCGAGCGCGCGGTCATCGAAGCGACGCGGGGAGTCGGGGGCGGCGCTCCCCGCGTCAGTCTGAGGGGCGCCCGCTCCCGGACGGCCAAGGAAGCGGTGATCGGCGGGCTCCTGTTCGCCGCCGGCGCGGTCTCCATCCTCACCACCGTCGGGATCATCGCGGTCCTGGTGTGGGAGTCGCTCGCATTCTTCCGCCGCGTATCGGTCGCCGAGTTCCTGACCGGCACCGTGTGGACGCCGCTCTTCGTCCCGCAGCACTTCGGCGTGCTCCCGCTGCTCCTGGGCTCCGTGCTGGTGTCGATCATCGCGGCGGCGATCGCGATCCCGCTGGGGCTCGGGTCTGCGATCTACCTGAGCGAGTTCGCACCCGACCGCCTCCGTCGCTATCTGAAGCCGATCCTCGAGATCCTGGCCGGAGTGCCATCGGTCGTCTACGGCTACTTCGCGCTGACGTTCGTGACACCGCTCCTCCAGCCACTGGTCCCCGGGCTCCAGCTGTTCAACGCGCTCTCCGCAGGGATCGTGGTCGGCATCATGGTGCTGCCGCTGATCGCGTCGCTGTCGGAGGACGCGATGAACGCGGTTCCGCGGGGACTCCGGCAGGGCGCCTACGCGCTGGGTGCGACGAAGTTCGAGGTCGCGACCCGGGTCGTGACCCCGGCCGCGCTATCGGGCATCGTGGCGTCCTTCATCCTGGCGATCTCGCGGGCGATCGGCGAGACGATGGCGGTCGTCCTGGCCGCCGGCATGACGCCCAACCTCACGCTCGACGTACGCGAGTCGATCCAGACGCTGACCGCCTACATCGTTCAGGTGAGCCTCGGCGACACTCCGTTCGGCTCGATCGAGTACCAGTCGATCTTCGCGGTGGGGCTACTGCTGTTCGCGGTCACGCTGGGGATGAATGTCTTCGGCCGCTGGTTCCTGAAACGCTATCGAGAGGAATACGCGTGAGCCCCGAGCGGTACAGCCTCGCGGCTCCGCCCGAGCTGGTAGCCCGGCGGCGGCGGGGACAGGTGTTCCAGTACCTGTGTCTTTCCGCCACACTTGTGGGTGTCGTGACGCTGGTGGTTCTCCTCGCCGACGTACTGATCGACGGCGTGACCTGGCTGTCGGCCACGTTCTTCACCGAGTTCCCATCGCGCATTCCGGCCCGGGCGGGCATCAAGTCGGCCCTCTACGGGACCGTCTGGCTCATGGGTCTCTGCGCCCTGATCTCGTTCCCGCTCGGTGTCGCGGCGGCGGTCTGGCTGGAGGAGTATGCGAGGAAGGGGTGGCTCCAGACGGTCATCCAGACCAACATCGCCAACCTGGCCGGCGTCCCCTCGATCGTCTACGGGATCCTCGGGCTCGCCGTATTCGTGCGCTGGATGGTCCCGTTCACGGGCGGCCGGAGCGTCATCTCCGGAGCGCTGACGATCTCGCTCCTGGTGCTGCCGGTCCTGATCATCGCCAGCCAGGAGGCGATCCGCGCCGTGCCGGGGTCGATCCGCGAGGCGTCGTATGGCCTGGGGGCGACGAAGTGGCAGACCGTCCGGCACCACGTCCTTCCCAACGCCATGCCCGGCATCCTGACGGGGACGATCCTGGCCATGTCGCGCGCCATCGGCGAGACGGCTCCGCTGATCATGATCGGCGCGCTGACGTTCATCGCCTTCGTCCCCGACGGCCCGCGCGACCAGTTCACCGTACTCTCGATCCAGATCTACAACTGGGCCAGCCGGCCGCAGGCCGACTTCCAGCATCTGGCGGCCGCGGCGATCATCGTTCTGCTGGTGCTGCTCCTCTCGATGAACGCGCTGGCGATCTGGCTCCGGAACCGACACCACAGGGAGTGGTAGCGTGCCGACGATCAGGGTGAGCGCCAATGGGGAGGCCGCGCTCGAAACGCGCGACGTTCGGGTCCGCTACGGCGACAACGAGGCCATCAAGGGGATCACGATGGAGATCCCGCGCAAGCGCGTAGTGGCGCTGATCGGACCGTCCGGTTGCGGCAAGTCGACGCTGCTTCGCTGCTTCAACCGGATGAACGATCTCGTCCCGTCCGCTGCCGTGACCGGCGAGGTATTGTTCCACGGCGAGAACCTGTATGCAGACCACGTCGACCCGGTCGAGGTGCGGCGCCGGATCGGAATGGTCTTCCAGAAGCCCAACCCGTTCCCCAAATCGATCTACGACAACGTCGCCTTCGGGCCCCGCCTGTACGGCCGCCCCCCGGACCTGGATGACATAGTGGAGCGCTCGCTGCGCCAGGCGGCGCTCTGGGACGAGGTCAAGGACCGGATGAACGACAGCGCGCTGGGTCTCTCGGGGGGACAGCAGCAGCGGCTCTGCATCGCGCGCGCCCTGGCGGTGACTCCGGAGATCCTGCTCATGGACGAGCCGGCATCGGCGCTGGACCCCATCGCCACAGCCAAGATCGAGGAGCTCATCCAGCAGCTGGTGGAGCACTACACGATCGTGATCGTCACGCACAACATGCAGCAGGCCGCTCGCGTCTCTCACTACACCGCGTACCTCTATATCGGCGAGCTGATCGAGTACGATGACACGAACACGATATTCACCGCACCCCACGAGAAGCACACGGAGGACTATGTCACCGGCAGATTCGGGTAGAGCGTCGCGGCACTTCGACCAGGAGCTCCAGGAGCTGCGCGATCTCCTGCTCCGGATGGCGAGCCGCGCGGAGGAGCAGGTTCGGAACGCCCTGGCCGCCGTCAAGCAGCGGGACGCGCAGGCCGCGCAGCGGTCCATCGACCGCGATGGCGAGATCGACGCGCTCGAGCTCGAGATCGAGGAGCGGGCGATCAACCTGCTCGCCCGCCGGCAACCGATGGCCGGGGACCTGCGGACGCTCGTCATGACGCTCAAGATCTCGACGGACATCGAGCGGGTAGGCGACCACGCGGTCAACATCGCGCAATGCGCCAAGCGATTGGCCGAGGCGCTCCCCGTCCCCGAGGTGGGCGACCTGGACGAAATGGCTGACGTATCGACGGAGATGCTGCGGGACGCCATCGCCGCGTTCATCGACCGGAACGCCGAGCTCGCCCGCGACGTGTGTCAGCGGGACGACCGGGTCGACCGCTACAACGACTCGGTCTTTCGCGGCATGCTCTCGGAGATGACCCGGTATCCTGGTGCTATCGTAGCTGCGCTACAGATGATGCTGGTGGCCCGGAACCTGGAGCGGATCGCCGATCTCGCCACCAATCTCGCCGAGGACGTCATCTACATCGTCGAAGCGCGGACCGTGAAGCACCACGCGGGGGAGGTCGTTTCGGACATGGAGACCGAGGGTGAATTCGACCAGTAACGGAATACCGGCGCGGGTCCTCGTCGTCGAAGACGAGCCCGACCTGAGGAACCTCCTCGACCGCTCGCTGGAGCAGGCCGGCTACAAGGTGTTCCTCGCCGAGGACGGGATCGAGGCGCTGGAGAAGGCGACCACCGAGACGCTGGACCTCGTCCTCCTCGACCTCATGCTGCCGCATGTCGATGGGATCGAGGTCTGCCGGAGACTGAAGCGCGACGAGCGCACCGCCCGCCTGCCGGTCATCATGCTGACGGCCCGGCAGGAGCCGGTCGACCGCATCGTCGGACTCGAGCTGGGCGCCGACGACTACATCACCAAGCCGTTCAATCTGCGGGAGCTGCTGCTGCGGGTGGGCGCGGTTCTGCGCCGTTCGCGCGGCGAGCGGGGGCGATCGAAGGTGCTGGGATTCGCCGGGTTGAGGCTCGACCCCGCCGCTCGCATCGTCACCGTCGACGGCGCCGACGTCCATCTCACCGCGCGGGA
>DASSPT010000027.1:0-28537 GCA_035699465.1 Gemmatimonadota bacterium | reverse complement strand
CGAGCGTCTCCTCCGGGAGTCGGTCGCCCTCCCGCTCAGTCTCGAAGCTCGCCACCAGCGCGTCGTAGAGGGGCTTCGCGCCATCCACTCCGCCTCGCTGTCCGAAGCCCGCGACGTGCTCGAGGAGGCGCGCCGGTCGGGCGCGCTGACGGAGCTCGACCGTCTATGGTCGGTGAACGCCGTCGTCGCGCTGGTCGACCCGGAGTGGATTTCGCGGCTCGAGGCCGATCCTGCGATCGCTCGTGTCGTCGTCGATCGCCGGCTCAAGCTGGCAGCCCCGCCCCTGGCGACTCCCGCCGGCGCGGCGGCTTCCGACGCGCTCGTTCCGACGCCGGAGCTCGAGCAGATCGGCGTGCCGGCCGTGTGGGCGGACGGGGTCACCGGCAAGGGCGTGATCGTCGCGAACGTGGACACGGGCGTCCACGGCGACGACGACACGATGGAAGACAGCTGGCGAGGCCTCTTCGCGGGGAGCGACGCCAGCTGGTACGCGCCGGTCGCATTGACCGTCTTTCCCGAGGACGACGGCGCCGGCGTCGGCCATGGCACTCCCGTGATGGGCATCCTCGCGGGCGGGGCCGAGACGTTCGGCGTCGCCTTCGACGCCACGTGGATCGCCGGCGACCTGTTCGAGGAGGACGAGGGCTTCGTATCGACGGCGGTCAAGATATTCGAATGGCTCACCGACCCCGACGGGGACCCCGCCACCACCACCGATGTGCCCGACGTCGTGAACAATTCCTGGGGGATCGATACGAACCAGGATCAGCAGGGGCGACTGCAGTGCGATCCCATCTTCAACGAGGCGATCGACGCGATGGAAGCGGCGGGGTCGATCGTGATCAACACAGCGGGTAACGAGGGGACGGACGGGGTAACCGCGCCCGCGAGCCGGGCCGACACCGAAGTCAACGCGTTCGCCGTCGGCGCCGTGGACGATCAGAACGAGATCCTCGACTTCAGCGGCAGAGGTCCATCGGCGTGCGGGGGCTCCTTCTCGACGAAGCCCGAGATCGTGGCGCCGGGCTTCCTCATGACGAGTCGCTCGAAATTCAACGCCACTATCGGGACCTTCACCGGCACGTCCTTCGCCACGCCCGTCATCGCCGGCGTGGCTGCCCTGATGCGGTCGAAGGACCCGACGATCACGCCGGAAGAGGCGAAGACGATCCTCATCGAGACCGCGTCGGACCTGGGCCCGGGTGGTGACGACAACACATTCGGGTACGGCCTGGTCGACGCGGAGGCCGCACTCGCGCGGGTGGATCGACCCACGCAGCCGCTCGCGCGCCTGGTAGGGTACCGCCCCGTGGGACCGGTGCCGGCAGGGAAGCTGGGACCGGCGGCGATCGAGGACGCGCTCGTCCTGAGACCAGGGCAGGCCGCGGATCTCTTTCCGCTACTGTCCAACCACGGCCCCGCGCTGCCCGCGACGACCGGCGTGCTGTCGAGCTCGACCCCCGGCGTCACCGTGACGCGCTCGACCGTTCCGCTCGCCGCCGTCGCGACGGGCGAGTTCTTCGGATCGGCGGGAGGCGAGTCGTTCGGCGTCGAGGTCGGGCAGTCGGTCGCCCCGGGAAGCGACATTTCGCTGATCCTGACCGTGAACGGGGCGTCCGTCGGTCCCTTCCGGATGATCATCAAGGCCGGCGACCCGGTCGAGGGCGGCTTCGCCACGCACGACGTCGGCCAGGTGCGGCTCAGCGTGACGAACTTCGGCGGGCTCGGCTACTACACGGGCATCCACGGCTTCGACTTCGTCCTTCGCGGCGAGGGGTTCCGGTTCCCGCCGACGAGCCCCAACTGGCTCTTCCACGGCGGATTCCTGGCGGGCACGGGGCCGACCCGACTCTCGGACGACATCCCCTATGGCGAGGACACGGAGGCATCGACCGACTGGATCCCGCTCTTCGGCGCGCCGATCGAGGTCGGCGAGGCAGCCGGTGGACAGATGATCGAGGCCGCTTACGACGACCGCCGCGCGCTCTCGCCTCTCGGTCTCGAGGTCGTGCAGCGATCGTTCGCGTTCGACGATGCGGGCGACGACGCTTTCGTCCTGCTTCAATACGTGATACGGAACACCTCGGCGCAGTCGCTGGCCGGGCTCCGACTCGGCCTGTTCGCCGACTGGGACCTGCCGGGATCGGGCGGCGATCCGCAGGAGACCGCCGGGTGGGACCCCTCGCGGAGGCTGGGATTCGTCGCTGGAGCGGTCGCGGGCCAACCCGCGCTGGGCGTCGTCTGGCTCGACGACGTGGCGCTGGGCCAGGTGACGTACGCGGTCGTCCGCCGCGAGGACGTGATCGAGAGCACGGTGGGCAATCCGCCCGCGCCGGGAAACCGCGCGCCGGTCGTGGCCCAGGCGCCCGACATCGGGGAGTTCTCGGACACGGAGAAGTGGAACGCGCTCTCGAGCGGGCAGACGAACACGGCGGAGTCGAACCCGCAGGACCTGTATCAGATCATCGGCGTGGGTCCGCTGGCGATCGCGGCGGGCGCCAGCGACACCGTCGCGGTCGCCCTAGTCGCGGGCCAGAATCAGGCGGCGCTCCAGGCAAACGCCGAGGCCGCGCGCGAGGCGTACTTCGTGCGCGTTCTGGGTATCGAGCCGCCGCCCCCTCCTCCGCCGCCCACCGATCTCACGCTGGAGCAGAACTTCCCGAATCCGTTCCGGCTCGGGGAGCAGACCACGATCCGCTTCGCCGTGCCGGAGCCGGCCTCCGGCCCGCCGCGCGCCGCGCTCGTGATCTACGACGTCCTGGGCCGCCGCGTCCGTACGCTCGTCGACGGCGACGTGATCGCGGGGGAGCAGGCCGTCACGTGGGACGGGGCCTCCGACGCCGGCGCAACCGTGCCGAGCGGCGTCTATCTGGCGCGGCTCGAGTCGGGCGGGAGCGAGAAGATGGTCCGCATCCTGTTCGTCCGCTGAGAAGGTGATCGGGTGTCCGACACGATCACGCTGGAAGGACTTCAGTTCTTCACCCTGATCGGCGACCTGCCGCACGAGCGCACGACGCCGCAGCCGCTCGAGCTGGACGTCGCGGTGCGGGCCGACCTCGCGCCGGCGGGGCGGTCGGACCGCCTCGCCGATTCGCTCGACTACCGGCTCCTGTACCGCGCGGTGGCCGGGGCCGTGGAGGACCAGGCCGCAGGGGCTCCGCATCTGCTCGAGGCGATCGCCGAGCGGGTCGCCGGACGGCTCCTCGCGCTGGAGGGCGTCGAGAGCGTCCGGGTCCGCTGCCGCAAGCCCAGGGCGGTGCTGCCGGGGCCGGTGGCGAAGGTCGAGATCGAGATCGAACGGCCGTGAGACGCCGCGCCTACCTCAGCCTCGGGTCCAACCTCGGGGACAGGGTCGAGCTGCTGGGCGCGGCGCGCTCCGCTTTGATCGCGCGCGCGGACATCCGCCTGGCTGCTTTTTCCCCCGTGATCGAAACCGATCCGGTCGACGTCACCGAGCAGCCGCGGTTCCTCAACCAGGTGCTGGGCGTCGACACCCATCTCTCTCCGCGGATGCTGCTGGACGCCTGTCTCGGCGTCGAGCGCGCGATGGGCCGCGACCGCTCCGCGGGACCGCGGCGCGGTCCGCGCACGATCGACGTCGACATCCTCCTGTACGACGGGATCTCGATCGACGAGCCGGGCGTGACCGTCCCGCACCCGCGTCTCGCCGCGCGTCGGTTCTTCGTCGAGCTCTGCCGGACCGCCGGCGCGCCCGAGGCGTGGCTGCCGGCGCCGGTTGCCGCATGAGCAAGACCGTCACGACGCGGACGTTTCGCCGCATGAAGGCCGAGGGGCGAAAGATCGTCGTACTGACGGCCTACGATTGGATGCTGGCGCGCTACCTGGACGCGGCCGGGGTCGACGCGATCCTGGTGGGCGATTCCGCGGGCCAGGTGTTCGCCGGTCACCGGACCACGCTCCCGGTGACGCTCGACGACATGATCTACCACGCGCGCGCCGTGCGCCGGGGAGCGCCCGACCGGTTCCTGATCGTCGACATGCCGTTCCTGAGCTTTCAGGTGAGTCCCGAGGACACGCTCAGGAACGCGGGTCGCGTGATGAAGGAGACCGAGGCCCAGGCGGTGAAGGTCGAAGGCGGCGCCGCCCTGGCCGAGACGATCGAGCGCCTCGTGGCGTGCGGGATCCCCGTCATGGGTCACCTCGGCCTCACGCCTCAGTCCGTGCACGCCTTCGGCGGATACGGCCTGCGCGCTTCCGAAGCCGCCGAAGCCGATCGTCTGCGATCCGACGCCCGCGCGCTGGAGCGGGCGGGCTGCTTCTCCCTGGTCCTAGAGAAGATCCCGCGCGCCCTGGCCGCCGAGGTGAGCGCCGCCCTCGAGATCCCGACGATCGGGATCGGCGCGGGTCCGGGCACGGACGGTCAGGTGCTGGTCACGCCGGACCTGCTGGGACTCACTCCCGACTTCCGGCCACGCTTCGTGCGGCGCTACGCGGACCTCGACCGGATCGTCCGCGACGCCCTCGGGCGCTTCGCCGCCGAGGTGCGCGACGGATCGTTTCCCGGCGAGGAGGAGTCCTACCCGTGAGACGCCCTGTGTCGGGACACCCCTCCTCTGCACTGCTCTGTAAATGGATTGGAAGTCTGCGAGATCGCCGACGAGGAAGCCGCTCCTCCCGAGGCACTGGAGCACGCCGGGGCGACCGGAATTCTCGTACTTCCAGGTCATTCACAGAGCAGTCCGGAGGGTGCACCCACGAACACCACTGCCAGCGCACATTCGCCGCGCCGCACCCGTGAGCGTCCTCGTCGCGACTACGATCGAGGAGTGTCGCGGCGCGATCGCGCGGCTCCGGCCCGGCCGGCGCGTCGCGCTCGTCCCCACGATGGGCGCACTCCATGAGGGCCACCTCTCGCTGGTCGACCTGGCGCGCGAGCGCGCCGACGTCCTGGTCGTCTCGGTGTTCGTCAACCCGGCGCAGTTCGGACCGCACGAGGACTTCGACCGCTATCCGCGCGACCTCGAGAGGGACGTGCGGCTGCTGGCGGGCCGCGGTGCGTCGATCGTGTTCGCGCCGGACACGCGGACCATGTATCCCGAGCCGCTCATGACCACGGTCACGATGCGCGGGATCACCGACGACCTCGAAGGAGCGCACAGGCCGGGCCATTTCGACGGGGTGCTGACGATCGTCGCCAAGCTCTTCCACGTGGTGCAGCCGGACGTGGCGGTGTTCGGCCAGAAGGACGCGCAGCAGGCGGCCGCCATTCGGCGCATGGTGGCGGACCTCGATTTTCCGATAGAGGTGATCGTCGGCCCTACGGTGCGTGAGCCGGACGGGCTCGCGCTCTCGAGCAGGAACGCCTTCTTGAGCGCGGCTGATCGGCGCGAAGCCCTGGCGCTCCACGCCGCGCTCGACAGAGCGGACTCGCTGGCGCGGGAGGGGGTCGACGACGCCGATCGGCTGCTCGAGGCCATTCGGGAAGAGCTCTCCCGGCATCCGGCCCTGGTCGTCGACTACGTCGCGATCGTCGAGCGTGATTCGTTCCGCCCGGTTCGGCGGCTCTCCGGTCCTGCCGTGGCCGCCGTCGCCGCGCGAGTGGGAGACACGCGACTCATCGACAACGTCGTTCTGGAGCCCCGTGAGCGCTGAGCGAACGGCGCCCCTCGCTGCGGTGATCCTGGCGGCCGGGCAGGGAACGCGGATGAAGTCCGCGCTCATCAAGATCCTGCACCCCCTGGCCGGCCGGCAGATGATCCGCCACGTGCTCCTGGCCGTGCAGGAGGTGGGAGCGGACCGGGTCGTGTGCGTGGTCGGCTACCCGCGGGAGCAGGTCACGGACGCCCTGGGCGGCCTGCCGACGGTCGAGTTCGCCGTGCAGGAGGATCAGCGGGGAACGGGGCACGCGCTCAGGTGCGCATCGCCCGCGCTCGAGGGGTTCGACGGCGACGTGCTCGTCGTGTGCGCCGACACGCCGCTCCTCACCCGGGAGACGCTCCACGAGGTGGTCGATGTCCACCGCGAGCACGGGGCGCGGGCCACGCTCCTGGTCGCCGAGCTCCCCGACCCCACCGGCTACGGGCGCGTGGTGCTGGACTCCGAGGGCGGAGTCCTGCGCATCGTCGAGCAGAAGGACGCCGACGAGCCGACGCGACGGATCCGCCTGATCAACACCGGCGTCTACTGCTTCGCGTGGCGAACGGTGGGTCCCCTGCTCGACCGGCTCTCGGCCGACAACGCGCAGGGCGAGCTGTACCTGACCGACGTCATGGAGATGCTGGCCGAGGCGGGAACCCCGGCGCGCTCGGTCCTCCTGTCCGATCCTCAGGAGCTCATGGGAGTCAACGATCGCGCCCAGCTGGCCGAGGCGGAGGCGGTGCTGCGCGACCGGATCCGACGCCGGCTCATGCGAGAGGGGGTCACGTTCGTCTCCCCCGACACGACGCTGATCGACGCCGACGTGCAGATCGGTCCCGACACGGTGATCTACCCCGGCGTCATCATCGAAGGCGTCTCGAGCGTGGGGCGCGAGTCGGTGATCGGCCCCTTCACGCGGATCGCGAACGCGCACCTCGGCCGGGGCGTGGAGCTCAAGGGATGGAACCTGATCGCGCACACGACGATCCCGCACGGCTCGATCGTGCAGCCGTACGTGCGGCAGGGAGCGGACTGACGCCGGAGGCGCTCCGGGCCCTGGTCGCGCCGCGACTCACCGCCCGGCGCATGGCCCATGTGGAGTCCGTGGCGGAGGCGATCGGGAAGGTCGCGCGCGCCTGGACACCGGACCGGCGTGCGGCGGCGCGAAGGGCCGCGTGGCTCCACGACGCCTGGCGGAACGCGACCGTCGAGCAATCGGTGGCGGCCATCCGCTCGGCGGGCGAGGAGCCCGACCCTTGGGCACTCCGCCACGCGCCGGTTCTGCTCCACGCGCAGGCGGCCGCCGCCTGGGCGCCGACGGCGACGAGCGAGGCCGACCCGGAGGTCCTGCTCGCCGTGCGGCACCATCCCACCGGACATCCCGACTGGGGCGCCGTGGGACGCGCCCTCTACGTAGCCGACTTCTGCGAGCCGACACGCGCGTTCGCCGCGGCTCTCCACACGGACAGCCTGCTGGAGCGAGCCGCCTCCGACGCCGAGTCCCTGGCCGTCGTGGCGCTCGAGGTGCTCGTCCTCCGGCTGCGGCGCGCGATCGACGAGAAGCGGCCGATCCATCCGGATTCGGTCCGGACGTGGAACGCCTGGGTGGCGACGCCGGTGGGAGGGTGAGGGCGGGCAAGTCCTCCACGCGCGGCCGCGGCTCGCGGACGGGGTGCCTGGAAACCGGGGCCATCGTCGTCTTCGCGCTGGTCCTGGGAGCCTTCGCCGCATCGACCTGGTTGCGCCACGTCGGCGGCAGGGATGCGAGCCGCGGGGCGCCGGCGGCCGCGCCGGCCGATTCGCTCTCCCGGCGCTCGCTCGAGCGCGCCAGGATACGCGTCCAGGTGCGGAACGGCTCGGGGATCCCGGGAGCCGCCGCCCAGGTCACCGAGTACCTGCGCGAGGCGGGGTTCGACGTGGTCGACTTCGGCAACGCCGAAGTATCCGACGTGCCGCGCACGGTGGTGATCGACCGGGTGGGCGCGCGCGAGGGGGCGCTCGAGGTGGCCGCCGCCCTGCGCGGAGTCCCGATCCGCTCGGAGGTCGACACCTCCCTGTACCTGGACGTGACGGTTCTCGTGGGGAGGGACGCCGAGGCGATCATGGAAGGTGGATCCGCGGCAAGCCGCGACACGCCCGGCTGGCGCCGTTGGCTCAGACGCCTTAGGGCCCTGCTGCCCTAGGTCCCCCGCCGCCGGTAGTGGTGTAATCGGACGCTCGGCTCCTTGCGGCACCCGATAGCCGCCGCTATCATAGCGGCCCCGTTTTTCCATCTTTCTCCACCCGGGAGTCTGTCATGGCGCAGAAGAAGAAGGGTTCCGGAGGGTCCCGGAAGTCGAACAAGCCCGCCAGGAAGAGCTCTCGGAAGAAGGTCGCCGCGAAGTCCGCGAAGAAGGCCGCCCGGAAGAAGGCCTCGGCGAAGAAGAAGGCCCCGGGCAAGAGGGCGCCGCGCGGGAAGGCATCCGTCAGGAAGGCCGCTCGCGGTGCCGCGCGCAAGTCGGCGGGGAAGAAGAAGGCGGCCGCCAAGCGGACGCCGGCCCGCATGAGCTCGAAGGCGCCGGTCCGCAAGGCGGCCCGCGGCGCCGCTACTACCCGCCCGGCGAAGGCCAGGGCGACCAAGCGCGCACCGGGGAGAGACGCCGCCTTCTTCGACCACTTCCGCCAGAAGCTCCTCGATCAGCGCCAGCAGATCACGCGCCGGCTCGACGAGCTCCGCGACGAGCTGCGAGGACTCGAGGAAACGCCTCGCGAGCTGGAGGAGTGGGCCCAGGAGGAGAAGGACCGCGACATCCTGATCCGGCTCGAGGACCGCGAGACCGAGGAGCTGAGGAAGATCCAGGCGGCCCTGGGCCTCATCGATCAGAAGGAATACGGATACTGCCAGGTCTGCGGGAAGCCGATCCCGCGCGCGCGTCTGGAGGAGCTGCCGACCGCTTTCCGGTGCGTGGACTGCACTCCCTGAGCGGACGACCCGCCGTGCCTTGATCACGGTCACGCGATTCGATCCGGGCTCTCCGGCAAGGCGCCATCCGGATTTGGCGGCCTCCGGCTGGACACACGACTCCCCGGCCACCATCTGGATCGACCTGGAGGCGCCGACGGTAGACGAGCTCCGGCTCCTCGAGGACCCGTTCGCCTTCCATCCGCTGGCCATCGAGGACTGCCTCACTCCCGAGCACCAGCCGAAGATCGAAGACTTCGGGCCGTACCTGTTCCTCATCTTCCGCGGCGTGGATCTCGATCCTCCGGCCGACCGCTTCGAAACGATCAAGCTGGCCGCGTTTCTGGGTCCCAACTATCTGATCACGTACCACCGCCGCCCGATGCGCAGCGTGGCGGCCGTGCTGACCAAGTACGCCCACGACGAGAAGGGAGACCTCTTCCGCGGCGTCGACTATCTGCTCTACGAGATCCTGGATCACATGATCGAGTTCTATTTTCCGGTGCTCGAGCGGATCGAGCAGGAGATCGAGGCCGTCGAGGAACGGATCTTCTTCGCCGACGACGAGAACACCCTGGACGCGATCCTGGGCCTCAAGCGCAGGGTGTTGGAGATCAAGCGCGCGCTGACTCCGCACCGCGAGCTCTTCGGCCGGATCGCGCGCAACGAGTTCGAAGAGATCACTCCTCAGACGGTGGTGTTCTACCGCGACCTCTACGATTCGACCTACCGGCTGGCCGAGGTCGCCGACTCGTATCGCGACGTCCTCAGCGGCACGCTGGACGCTCACATATCGATGATCAGCCACCGGCTGAACGAAGTCATGAAGGTGCTGACGATCTTCTCGACCATCATGCTGCCGCTGACATTCATCGTCGGCGTGTACGGGATGAACTTCGACTTCATGCCCGAGCTCCACTGGCGCTACGGCTATTACATCCTCTGGGGGATCATGCTGGCGGTCACCGGAGGCCTGCTGTTCTACTTCCGCAGGCGGAGATGGATATGAGTCCGTCGCCGCGGTCTTGCGCGCAGGGCTCTTGACGCCGAGGCCGGTCGTCCTGTGCTGCGGGGCGCTCCTGTCGGCGGCCGGCGTCCTCGGCGCGCAGGAACCCTTCGTTCCCGGTCCGGGACCTTATGCTCCCGAGGTGCCCACGGTCGCCGAGTCCCGGGGGTTCGAGACCGGCACCGGATTCTCCGTTCACGCCGACGTCGAGGACGTTCTTCGGGGAATCGACGCCGCCTCCGAGCGGGTCCGGCTGGAGAGGTACGGGCGGTCTGTCGAGGGGCGCGTTCTGTGGCTCGCCTGGATCTCCGCGCCCCACAACCTCGCGCGTCTCGACTCCCTGCGCTCGGCGAACCGTGCGGCCGTCGAGGGAGACCCGGTCCCGCTGGCGGGGAGGCCGATCTTCGTCTGGCTCTCGTTCGGGGTCCACGGCGACGAGGCCTCGTCGACGGAGGCCGCGCTCGAGCTCGTCTACCACCTGGCGGCGTCGGGGGACCCGGAGGTCGCGGGGTGGCTCGAGCGGGCGGTGGTGATCGTCGACCCGCTCCTCAACCCGGACGGTCACGAGCGCTACGCCGCGTGGTTCCGCTCGGTCGCGGGGCCGGTCCCCGATCCCGATCCCGAGGCCCGCGAGCATCGCCCGCCGTGGCCCTCGGGCCGCACGAACCACTGGTACGCGGACCTGAACCGCGACTGGGCGTGGGGAGTGCAGCCCGAGACTCGCGCGCGTCTCGCCGCGTACCTCGCCACGATGCCGCACGTGCACGTCGATTTCCACGAGATGGACGCGGGGTCGACCTACTTCTTCTTTCCGGCCGCGCCGCCGATCCACGGCTACTACCCGGCCAGCACCGGGGAGTGGGGGCGGATCTTCGGTGAGGCCAACGCGGCGGCGTTCGACGCGCGCGGCTGGGCGTACTTCACCGGCGAGGACTTCGATCTCTATTACCCCGGGTACGGCGACTCGTGGCCGAGCTTTCTCGGCGCCACCGGGATGACGTACGAACAGGCGGGCGGCGGAGAAGCGGGAGTCGTCCTGGAGCGTTCGGGCGATCGCATGCTGACCCTCACCGACCGCGTGTCGCGCCACCTCACCGCGGCGCTCGTCACGATCGCCACCGCCGTGGAGAACCGGGAACGGCGGCTCGCCGACTTCGACGCCTTCTGGCGCTCGCCCGATCGCGTGGCGCCGGGCGCGCCGGCGGCATGGGCCGTCTCCGGGGCGGACGGAGCCGAGGCCACGCTGGCCGAAGTCCTCGTCCGCCAGGGGATCGAGGTCGACACGCTGGCGGCTACCGCGCGCGGGCTCGCGCTCGAGCCGTTCGCGGGGACCGCGGACGCCGATT
The DNA here is from genome assembly GCA_035699465.1 of Gemmatimonadota bacterium. Classification (GTDB taxonomy): domain Bacteria; phylum Gemmatimonadota; class Gemmatimonadetes; order JACCXV01; family JAHWKZ01; genus JAICNR01. Next base: position 17,646 of record DASSPT010000027.1, on the reverse strand, counting down.
CGCTTTCGGCCGGGACGCTCCTGATCGCCGCCGACCAGCCGCTCGGGCGCTACGCCGCGGCCCTGCTGGAGCCTACGACCGCGCTTCCCGACACGTCGCTGTTCTACGACATCACGGGGTGGTCGATTCCGTATCTCTACGATGTCGACGCCTGGCGCGTCGGCGCGCTGCCCGAGGCCCCCCGCGACGGGTGGGTCGCTCCACAGCCGGGCGCGGCACAGCCGGTCCCGCCGGAGGCGGTCGCGCTGGCATGGGCCTACGAGGAGTTGGCCGACGTCGTGGCCGCCGGGAGGCTGGCGGCGAGCGGCGTGCGTGTCCGCGTCGCGGACCGCCCGTTCACCGCGGAAGGCAGGCGCTTTCCCCGCGGGTCGTTCGTGGTGGAGGCGGAGCCCGGGCCCGGTGGTCAGGCGGAGGATCTCGGGTCGCTGGCGGTTCGGATCTCGGAGTCCGGTGCCCGCGCCACGCCCCTGCGCTCGTTCGAGAGCGAGGAGGGGATCGACCTGGGATCCGATCGCGCCCGCCGCATCGTCGAGCCCCGGATCGCGATCGCGGCCGGGCCCGGGACCCAGCCGTCGTCCGTGGGAAGCGCATGGCAGCTCTTCGGCGCCGAGGCGCAACTGCCCATCGACGTCGTACGGCTCGGCGACCTCGCGGCCGGCGCCGACGGCGACGGGGACTCCCTGTCCGCGCTCGGGCGCGCACCGCTGGACTTGTCGCTCTACAGCGCGATCCTCCTCCCGGAGGCCGACGGGCCTGCGTCCTACGGCGCGGCTCTCGGGCCGGAGGGAGCGCGGCGCTTGGAGCGATGGGTTCGGGAAGGCGGCACGCTCGTCGCGGTCGGCGCGGCCGCTGCGTGGCTCGCCGATTCGGCCATCGGAATGGGGGGACTCGAGCTCGCGCCCGACCCTCCGCCGCCGGACGAGGCCGACCGTCGGGCGCCGGAGGCGGCGCGCGAGAACGACCGGCTCCGCTCGCGCATCCCGGGAACCTTGCTGGCCGCGGTGGTGGACACGACGGCGGCCCTGGGGTACGGATACCCCGACGGGCGCGCGACCGTGCTCGCCATCGAGCCCCTCGAGCTCGAGCTGGCCGAGGAGGGAAACGCCTGGGTGTTCGCGGACGAGCCGCCGCTCGCGGGGTACATGCCCGAAGACGCGCGCGAGCGGCTCGGGGGCCGGCCCTATGCGGTGGCGCGCGAGTTGGGGGACGGGACCGTCGTCGCCTTCGCCAACGATCCGGCCTTTCGCGGCATCACCTACGGCCTGAAGAAGCTGTACCTCAACGCGGTCCTTCTCCTCGGCGGGCGGTGAGCGCGGGGCTTCCCATGACGGCGCGCGTCATCGCCATCGACGGACCGGCGGGGACGGGGAAGTCCACCACCGCGCGCGAGGTCGCCCGCCGGCTCGGGTGGCGCTACGTCGACAGCGGCGCCTTCTACCGGGTGGCCGCGCTCCTCGCGCTCCGCCACGGGCTCGGTCTCGCGGATCCCGCGGACCGGGCCCGCCTGCGGCAGGTCCTGGAGGACGCCGATATCGAGCAGGAGGTCCTGGGCGGCGCCTCGCACACACGCCTCGCGGGCGAGGACGTCTCGGTCGAGATCCGCACGCCCGCGGTGACGGCGATCGTCTCGCGGGTCGCCGACGACCCGGCTCTCCGGGAGATCGTCAACGCCGGCCTGCGCGCGCAGGTGGGGGAGGGGCCGGCGGTGATCGACGGGCGGGACATCGGCACGGTCGTCTTCCCCGAAGCGTTCCTCAAGGTGTATCTGGACGCGACGCTCGAAGAGCGTGCCCGTCGCCGCGTTGCGGAGGCGGAGCCCGCCAGGGCCGCCGATCCGGTGGCGCTGACGAGCTACGCGCAGAGTCTCGCCGAACGGGACCGCCGCGACCGGGAACGCTCCGTGGCTCCCCTCCGAATGGCCGAGGACGCGCTGCACATCGACACGAGCGGGCTGGACTTCGACAGCCAGGTGGCCCGGATCGTCCGCGCGGCGCGGGATCGGATCGGCAGCACTTGACACTATCTGACTGTCCCGAGTAGGTTTAGGGTTCTCGATATAGCTCGTGAGGTCGCCGGCCGCGCCGCATGCGGCCCGGGGCCTCCTTTTGGCACGCAACCCATTGGATCCCAACTAGATGACCGACGACAAGAGCACCGCCTCGACCACGGCGGAGACCGAGGCGGAGGCGACCCCCACGCTTCAGAAACGACCCCAGAACAATCCCGGCCGCAACAACCTTCGTCCCGACCTCTTCGACGAGGACGAGTATTCGATCGACGAATACGAGGAGCTCCTCGGGATGTACGAGGAGTCCATTCAGGACATCCAGGAAGGCCAGATCGTCACGGGTCACATCCTGCGCGTGGACGAGAACGTCGTCGTGCTCGACGTCGGCTTCAAGAGCGAGGGCGCCGTCCCGCTCGACGAGTTCAAGCCCACGGATTCGCTCGAGGTGGGTGCCGAAGTCGACGTGTTCCTCGAGAACCTCGAGGACCAGGAGGGGCGGGTCGTCCTGTCCAAGAAGAAGGCCGACTTCTTCAAGGTCTGGGACAAGATCCGGATCGCGTACGACAACGGGACGATCGTCCAGGGGCGACTGGCGCGGAAGATCAAGGGCGGGGTGATCGTCGACCTGTTCGGCGTCGACGCCTTCCTGCCGGGCTCCCAGATCGCGCTGCGGCGCGTCCCCGACATCGACGCTCTCATAGGCCAGACGATGGAATTCAAGATCATCAAGCTCAACAAGCGCCGGCGGAACATCGTGGTCAGCCGCCGGATGATCCTCGAGCAGATCCGCGAGCAGAAGCGCGGCAAGCTCCTCGAGGAGATCGCCGTGGGACAGGTCCGCAAGGGAATCGTCAAGAACATCACGGACTTCGGCGCGTTCATCGACCTGGGCGGCGCCGACGGTCTCCTGCACATCACCGACATGTCGTGGGGCCGGGTTGGCCATCCCTCCGAGCTCGTCACGATCGGGGACGAGCTGGAGATCAAGATCCTGGACCTCGATCTGCAGAACAACCGCATCTCGCTCGGGCTCAAACAGCTCCAGCCCTACCCGTGGGAGAACGTCTCCCAGAAGTACCCGGTCGGGTCACGGATTCAGGGGAAAGTCGTCTCGATCACCAACTACGGCGCGTTCGTGGAGCTGGAGAAGGGCGTGGAGGGTCTGGTCCACATCTCGGAGATGTCGTGGACGCGGCACATCAAGCACCCGTCCAAGGTCGTCTCCATCGGCGACATCATCGAAGCGGTCGTCCTCAACGTGAACGAGGAGGAAGAGAAGATCTCCCTCGGCATGAAACAGATCGAGGAAGACCCGTGGGACGGCCTGGCCGAGAAGTATCCGCCGGGCACGGTCATCGCCGGGAAGGTGAGGAACCTGACGTCGTTCGGCGCCTTCGTGGAGATCGAAGAGGGTATCGACGGCCTGGTGCACATCAGCGACATGTCGTGGACGCGCCGGATCCATCACCCGTCGGAGGTGGTGCGCAAGGGCGAGACCGTGAAGGTCCAGGTCCTCAACATCGACACCGAGAACAAGCGGATCTCGCTTTCGATCAAGGACCTCCAGGAGAACCCGTGGCAGGACCTGGGACAGAAGTACTCGGTGGGCGTTGAGACCGAAGGCAAGGTCGTGCGGCTGCTGGACAAGGGCGTGGTCGTGGACCTGGGCGGCGACGTCGAAGGGTTCGTGCCGATCTCGCAGCTCGGCTACCGCAACCTCGAGAACCCCGCCGACAAGTTCCGCGAGGGCGATCTGCTGGTCCTCAAGGTCATCGAGTCCGACCCCGACAGCCGGAGGATCGTGCTCTCCGTCATCGACATTCCCAGCCACCGCGAGCGCGGTGAGGAAGAGCCGATCGAGCCTGCGGAGTCCATGGATGGCGACGTGCCGCAGGAAGAGCAGCCGACCCAGATGGCGGACGCCATGGCGGAGGCGCAGGTCGAAGTCGGCGCCGGCAAGTCCAGAGAGGCCGCGGAGGAAGCGGCGGACCGCGAATCCGCAGAATAAGGCGCCGCGACCCGGCCGCCGCGTGATGCTTCCCCCTCCTGTTCCACCCCGTTGCGAAGCTCTCTAACAGCGATCCTGTGGGCGGCGGCGCTGTCGCTCGCCGCGTGCGCGGCCCGCGAGAGCCTTCCGCCCCCGCTCGGCACCGAGTCCATCAGCCGCGCCGACCAGGCGACCGCTCTGGCGGCCTACGAGCGGGGGCTCGGGCTCTTCGAGCAGGGGACGTACGAAGGGGCGCTCTCCGAGTTCACGCTCGTCGTCGAGCGCTACCCGTCGAGCCGCTACGCGGGTCTCGCCCTGTACTGGCGGGGGCGTGCCGCCTATCAGCTCGGGCGGGACGAAGAGGCGGCGACCGCGTTCGACCGTTACCTCCGGCTGGCGTCCGACGTCCCGCATGCCGAGCATGCTACCCTGCTGCTGGCGAACTCCCTCTACAACCAGACTCGCTACGAGGCCGCCCTCCAGGCGGCGCTGGAGATGCGTAGCGTCTCGAGCGAGCTGCTCGACGATTATCTGGCGCTCTTCCGGGACATGCTCAACCGACTGCCGCGGGCCGAGATCGAAGCCGCGGCGAGCCGCACGCCGACGCGCAACTTCGTAGCTCCGTTCTACCTGCAGACCGCGCGCTGGGCGCACGCGGCCGGAGACGCCACGCGGGCCAGCGACATAGCCTCGCGCGTAACGGAGTTTCCCGAGCTTCCGCCGTCCATTCTCGCCGAGGCGCGCGCGCTCATCGGCCCCGGCGGCCAGGCGGCGGCGATCGCCCCCAGCCTGGGTCTCATAGCGCCCACTGAGGGGCGCTTCGCGGAAGTCGCCGAGCAGATCCGGCGTGGAGTCGAGCTGGCGCTCGAGGACGTGAACCGGACGGGGCAGACCCCGGTGGCCCTCGTGACACGCTCGGCCGAGAACGATCCCGACTCGACGGCAGCGGTGATCCGCGCGCTGGCTCGGAACGAGCACGTGGCGGCGATCCTGGGTCCGCTGACCAGCGAGTACGCGCTGCCGGCCGCCCGGCTCGCGGTGGAGGAGGGAGTGCCGCTCGTAAGCCCGACCGCCACCGACGCGCGCCTGCTGGAGATCGATCCGCGCGTGTACACCGTCAACGCGCTGGACGGCGCGATCGGGCACACGATCGGGACCTACGCGGCCACGAATCTGGAGCGGCGCCGCTTCGCGATACTGTCGGTGGACGACGCCTACGGCCGGATCCAGGCGGACGCGTTCGCCGCCGCGGTCCAATCCTCCGGCGCACGCGTGGTCTACCGTTTCCAGTACGAGCGCGGATCGACGCAGTATACCGATCAGCTGGGGGCGATCGTCCGCTCCGGCGCCGACGCGCTCTTCATCGCCACCAAGAGCCCCAGCGAGGCGCTGCGGATCCTGAACCAGATGGCGTTCTACGAGCTCGGCGGCATCCTGCCGCTTGGAACGGACGCGTGGAACGACGCCGACTTCTATCGGCAGGGCCGGCGTTTCGTGCGCGGTTACTTCGCCGACACCTACAGCCGCGACCCTCGGATCACCGGATGGGAGTCCTTCGCCGAGCGGTATGAGGCGCGCTTCGGAGAGGCGCCGGCCAGCCTGATTCCCGGGTGGGGCTATGACGCAGCGCGCATCGCGCTCGAGCGCCTTCGGCCGTCCAATGCGCCTCCAGAGAGCGGCGAGTACCGCGGAGTGACCGGGCTGTTCCGCTTCGGCCCGCAGGGCATCCGGCGCGCGGTCATCGTGCACCGGATCGAGCGCGGCGAGCCGGTAGCGGTGGACTGGTAGGGCCCGTGGACAGACTCGAGGAGCTGCGCGCGCGCGAAGCGAAAGCGCGCGAGGGCGGGGGAGCCACCCGGCTCGCCGCCCAGCACGCCAAGGGAAAGCTCGGGGCACGCGAACGACTCGAGCTCCTGCTCGACCCCGGCTCGTTCTTCGAGCTCGACATGTTCGTCACCCACCGCACCGAAGAGTTCGGTCTCTCTTCGCAGCGAATCCCCGGCGACGGGGTCGTCACCGGCCACGGCACCATCGACGGCCGTCGGGTGTGGGTCTTCAGCCAGGACTTCACCGTGTTCGGCGGATCGCTCTCGGAGGCGCACGCCGAGAAGATCTGCAAGGTCCTCGATCTGGCGCTGAAGACGGGGCATCCGGTGATCGGCCTCAACGACTCCGGGGGCGCGCGCATCCAGGAGGGAGTCGCCTCGCTGGGGGGATACGCCGAGATCTTCCTCAGGAACACGCTCGCCAGCGGGGTCGTGCCGCAGATAAGCGCCGTCCTGGGCCCCTGCGCGGGCGGGGCCGTCTACTCGCCCGCCATCACCGATTTCGTCTGCATGGTCGAGGGCGTCTCGTACATGTTCGTGACGGGGCCGACCGTGGTGAAGACGGTCACGCACGAGGAGGTGTCGTTCGAGGAGCTGGGCGGCGCCGCCGTGCACGGGGTCAAGAGCGGCGTCAGTCACCTCACGTTCCCCGACGAGCCGGCCTGCTTCGCCGGCATCCGCGCGCTGATCGGCTACCTGCCGGCGAACAACCAGGAGGATCCTCCGCTCGTCGAATCCACCGACGACCCCCTGCGCCGGTCGCCGGCTCTCCGTGACGTCGTCCCTGAGAACGCGAACAAGCCGTACGACGTCCACGAGATCGTCTCGGAGGTGGTGGACCGCGGATCGTTCTTCGAGGTCCAACCCGATTACGCGGCGAATATCGTGGTCGGGTTCGCTCGACTCGACGGCCGCACCGTGGGGATTCTCGCCAACCAGCCCGCCGTTCTGGCGGGTGTCCTGGACATCGACGCCAGCTTGAAGGCCGCGCGCTTCGTCCGCTTCTGCGACGCGTTCAACATCCCGCTGGTCACGTTCGTGGACGTGCCGGGCTTCATGCCCGGGACGGAGCAGGAGTGGGGAGGGATCATCAAGCACGGCGCGAAGCTCCTGTACGCGTACTGCGAGGCAACCGTCCCCAAGCTGACCGTGATCCTGCGAAAGGCGTACGGCGGCGCCTACGACGTGATGTCTTCGAAGCACATCCGGGGGGATCTGAACCTCGCGTGGCCCTCGGCCGAGATCGCCGTCATGGGGCCGAAGGGCGCCGTCGAGATCCTATGGAAACGCGAGATCGAGACCGCCCAGGACCCGCTCACCCTCCTCGAGCAGCGGACCGAGGAATTCCGTGAGCGCTTCGCCAACCCGTACGTCGCGGCGGAACGCGGCTACGTCGACGCCGTGGTCGATCCCGCGGACACGCGCGCGCTGCTGATCGCGGGGCTCTCTGCGCTGGCGTCCAAGCGGGACGCGAACCCGGTCCGTAAGCACGGCAATATCCCCCTTTGATCTCGTTGCAAGGCAACGGGATAGTCCAAACCATATCAGCTTGCGTGTCAACTTGAGATCGCTGGGCCGTGTCCTGGTCGCCAACCGGGGGGAGATCGCGGTCCGGGTCCTGCGGGCCTGTCGCGAGGCGGGGTTGGCGACCGCGACCGTCTACTCGACCGCCGATGCCGAGGCCTGCCACGTGCGGGCGGCCGAGCGCGCTCTGGAGATCGGGCCGGGACCCGCGCGCGAATCGTATCTCGCCGCCGATCGTATCCTCGAGGCGGCGCGCCGACTGGACGCGGGCTCGGTGCATCCGGGGTACGGGTTCCTGGCCGAGAACGCGGCCTTCGCCGAGGCGGTCGAGCGTGCGGGGCTCGTCTGGATCGGACCACCGCCGGCGGCGATCCGGGCGATGGGCGAGAAGACCGCGGCCCGGCGGACCATGCAGGCCGCCGGCGTGCCCGTCGTCCCCGGTACCGTGGAGCCGGTGAGCGAGCCGGCGGCCGCCCTCGAGGCGGCCGCGGAGACCGGTTTCCCCGTCCTTCTCAAGGCGGCGGCGGGCGGCGGGGGGAAGGGAATGCGGGTGGTGCGAGAGCCCGCGGAATTCGAAGGAGCGTTCGCCGCCGCGACCCGGGAGGCGCTGGGCGCCTTCGGCGATCCGGCACTCTATCTCGAGCGGTACATCCTCGAAGCGCGGCACGTCGAGATCCAGATTCTCGCCGACGAGTCGGGCCGCGTGATCCACCTGGGCGAGCGGGAGTGCTCGCTCCAGCGCCGGCACCAGAAAATCCTCGAGGAGTGTCCCGCGCCCGGCCTCGGTCCCGAGACGCGGGAGCGGATGGGGGCGGTCGCCGTCCGCGCCGCGGAGGCCGTGGGGTACGTCGGGGCGGGCACGGTCGAGTTCCTGCTGGCGCCCGACGATTCCTTCTGGTTCCTCGAGATGAACACGCGGCTCCAGGTGGAGCATCCCGTCACCGAGATGGTGACGGGTCTGGACCTCGTGCGGGCCCAGCTCGCCATCGCGGCCGGGGGCGGGCTGCCGATCGAGCAGGACCAGGTTCGGCTGGCCGGCCACGCGATCGAATGCCGGATCGCGGCCGAGGACCCCGCGCGAGGGTTCGTTCCGTCGACGGGCAGGATCCGCGCGTACGTCGGGCCGGCGGGACCGGGAATCCGTGTCGACAGCGGGGTCGCGGCCGGGAGCGAAGTGACGCCGCACTACGACCCCCTGCTGCTCAAGGTCGTCGCGCACGGTCGCGACCGCGCGGAGGCGATGGCGAGGATGGCGCGCGCACTGGCCGAGCTGGACGTCGGAGGGATACGGACGAACGTCGGCTTCCAGCGCACGGTCGTAGCGCATCCGGCGATGCGGCAGGGTCGGGTCCACACGCGCTGGCTCGAGGAGCACGCGAGCGAGGTGCTCGAGGCCGAGGGCGCCATGCGCCGGGAGTCGGAGCCGCTGGCCGCCGCGCTGGCCGCCTGGCTCGAGGCGGAGCGGCCGCCGGGTGCCGCGCCCCGGGGTCGGGCAGGGGACGGCGGCGGCGCGCGCTGGCGCGCGGCGGCCCGCTGGACCGGGCTGTCGTGAGCGAGCAGGCGACGGGCCCCGCCGCGGGCGACGATGTCGAGCTCGAGGTCGAGCGGATAGCCTACGGAGGCGACGGGGTGGGCCGCGCGGACGGCCTGGTCGTGTTCGTTCCCTGGACCGCGCCCGGAGAGCGGGTTCGCGCACGGATCGTCGAGCGACACCCCCGGTACGCCCGCGCTCGTCTCGAGGGAGTCCTGGCCGCCGCCGATGCCAGGGTCGAGCCGGGCTGCCCGGTGTTCGGGATCTGCGGTGGCTGCCAGTTGCAGCATCTCGACCGCGACGCACAGCTCGCGTCCAAGGCCCGGGCGGTCGCCGACGCCTTCGAGAGGATCGCGGGAAAGCCGCTCGCGGCGCCGCTCGCGTGCGAGCCGGCGGCCGAACCCTGGCACTACCGGCGCCGGGCGACGTTCACGTGGCGGCGATCGAAGGGGATGTCGGCCCTCGGATTCCATGCCGCCGACGACCCGGGCGCGATCGTCGACGTCGACGCGTGTCCGATCTTCGCGGAGCGCGGCAACGCGGCTCTCGCCGGCCTGAAAGAGGCGCTCGCCGATGCGCCTCCAGCCGGCGGGGACGCGCCCGAGGAGGCGCGGATCGCGGTCCGGGCGCTGCCCGGACAGGACGCCCAGGCGGGAGTCTTCTGCGATTCCGCGGAGCGCGCGCGTGAGCTCGCCGCTCACTGTGCGGCGCGCACGGGGATCGCCACGACCTGGGGGGCCCGGTCAGGCACGGCCGCGCCGTTCGCGCTGGCAGCCGGTGCGCCCCGGCTCGTATCGCGGATAGAGATCGCCGGGTTGAGGCTCCGGGTGGGCTTCGATAGCTTCCTCCAGGCCGATCCGGTGGCCGCCGCCCGGCTGTACGACGGCGTCGAGAGCGCTCTGGCAGTTCGTCCGGGGGATCGAGTAATCGACGGGTATGCGGGGATCGGCGTGCTGACGTGCCGCCTGTCGCGGACGGGCGCGCGCGTCACCGCGGTCGAAGCTCATGCCGGCGCCGCCTCCGATCTGCGCGCCAACGCGGCCGCGGCCAGCGGCGAGCCCGTGCACGTGCTCGAGCTCCCGGCCGAGCGCGTGGACTGGCGGCGGCCCCGGCCGGACCGCGTCGCGCTCAACCCGCCCCGATCGGGATGCGCGCCCGCGGTGCTCGATTCGATCTCCCGCTCCAGCGCGCGGCGCCTCGTGTACGTGTCGTGCGACCCGACCACCCTCGCGCGGGATGTCCGCCGGCTGGGGAGCGCGTGGCGGCTGGAGTCGATCCGCGCCTTCGACCTCTTCCCTCAGACCGCGCACGTCGAGACGGTGGCCTCGCTTTCGCGCGAGAGCGGCCCATGACCGGCGCGCGCCAGTTCTGGGTGACACCGGGCGCCGGAAGTCCCTACCGTGTGGCCCTGCGCTCCGTTCGCGGCGGCTGGGAGGCCGACGTCGAGCGGGACGGGGAGCGCTGGACGTTCCCGATCACGGCCGGCGCGGATCCGGGGCTCGCGTGGTCGGGATCGCGACCGGTTCGCTACCGGTGGGAGCCGGATCTGGGGGGGCTCTCGGTGGACGGCTGGACGCACGAGCTGCGTGTCGAGAGCGATGCGGCCCACCGGGCCTCCGAGCTCGGACTCGCGTCCGCGGGAGCCGAGACGGCGGCCGGCGTGCGCGCTCCGATGCCGGGGCTCGTTCTCGTGCTCGAAGTGGGGGATGGCGATCCGGTCGAGAAGGGTCAGGGGATCCTGATCATCGAGGCGATGAAGATGGAGAACGAGATACGCGCGCCGATCGCGGGCGTCGTCCGACGCCTGGCGGTCTCGGCCGGAGACGCGGTGGAGCGGGACGCCCTGCTCTGCGTGGTGGATCCCGAGGGCTCGTGACCGAGTCGTCCGACAAGTCCGCCTGGAAGCGTCGCACGCTCGAGCCCCATCTGGCGCAGAGCCCCGAGCGGGACGCGAGGTTCGAGACCTCGAGCGGTCTGGGGATCGAGCCGGCCTACGGCCCCGGAGACGCCGATCCCGCCGCCGCCGGCTGGCCGGGCGAGTTGCCGTTCACCCGCGGCATCTATCCCAACATGTACCGCGGCCGCCTGTGGACGATGCGTCAGTACGCGGGGTTCGGCACCGCCGAGGAGACGAACGCGCGCTTCCGCTTCCTCCTCGACCACGGTCAGACTGGCCTGTCGACCGCCTTCGACCTCCCCACCCAGATGGGGTACGACTCCGACAGCGAGCGCGCCGAGGGAGAGGTCGGGAGGACCGGGGTGGCGATCGACACGCTGGACGACATGCGCCGTCTGTTCGCCGGAATTCCGCTGGCCGACGTATCGACGTCGATGACGATCAACGCCACCGCCACGACGCTGCTCTCGCTCTACACCCTGGTGGCGGAGGAGCAGGGCACGTCGCGCCGCGCGCTGAGGGGGACGATTCAGAACGACATCCTCAAGGAATACATAGCGCGCGGCACGTACATCTATCCGCCGGCGGGGAGCCTGCGGCTCGTCGTCGACTCGTTCGCGTGGTGCGCGCGCGAGATGCCGCGCTGGAACCCGATCTCGATCTCCGGATACCACATCCGCGAGGCGGGCGCCACCGCGGCACAGGAGGTCGCGTTCACGTTCGCGAACGCGATCTGCTACATGGAGGCGGCGCAGTCGGCGGGTCTGGATGCGAACGAGTTCGTCGGGCGGCTGTCGTTCTTCTTCGGCGTCCACAGCGATCTCTTCGAGGAGGTCGCGAAGTTCCGCGCCGCGCGGCGGATCTGGGCCGGCCTCGTGCGCGAGCGGTTCGGCGTGGCCGATTCGGACGCGGCGCGGCTCAGGTTCCACACCCAGACCGATGGCGCGACCCTGACGGCGCAGCAGCCGCTCAACAACGTCGTGCGGGTCACGCTGCAGGCGCTGGCGGCGGTCCTCGGCGGGACCCAGAGCCTCCACACCAACGGGTACGACGAAGCGCTTGCGCTGCCGAGCGAGGAATCGGCCGAGCTCGCCCTGCGGACGCAGCAGATCGTCGCCCACGAGAGCGGTGTGGCGGATACTGCCGACCCCCTCGGGGGCTCGTACTTTGTCGAGCGCCTTACGGCCGACCTCGAAGGTCGCGTCCGCGACTACCTCGACCGTATCGCCGACATGGGCGGCGCGATCGCCGCTATCGAGCAGGGGTTCTTCCGCGCCGAGATCGAGCGCGAAGCGTACGCCCACCAGCGTCGAGTGGAGAGCGGCGAGGAGATCGTCGTGGGCGTGAACAGGTGGCAGAAGGCGGAGGACGTCGAGCCGCGGATCCCGCGCGTCGACACCGAGGCGCTCGCCGAGCGGCAGAAGGAGCGCCTGGCCGAGTGGCGCGCAAGGCGCGACGCCGGCCGGACCGCCGCGGCGCTCGACCGGCTGGTGCAGGGGGCCCGCGGCAGCGAGAACCTGCTTCCGCTCATCCGCGACGCCTGCGAGGCCGGCGCCACCGTGGGCGAGATCGCGGACGTCCTGCGGGCGGAGTTCGGAACCTACAGCGATCCCGCCGGCATCGGCGGGTAGTGCGGTGCCGCAGAAATCTCCTGTAGCACCGATGGTCGAATGCGATGAGACTTCAGTGAGAACGCACTAGGCGGCGGGAGGACCGGACATGCCGACATACGTCTACCGCTGCCGCGAGTGCGGTCGGCAGTTCGAGCACTTCGAGAAGATGACGAGCCGCGTGAAGACGCGGAAGTGCCCAACCTGCGGGGGCCGCGGCGAGCGCCAGATCTCGGGCGGGGCGGGGTTCTTGTTCAAAGGCGAGGGCTTCTACATCACCGACTACCGCAGCGAAGAGTACCGTTCGAAGCACAAGGCCGAGACCGAGAAGGCCGCCCCGGCGGGCGACGGGGCGGACACCAAACCGGCCGGCCCTGAGTCCGCGGCCGACAAGACGGCCGCCAAGCCGGTGGCGACGAAGAAGTCCCGCGGGGGATCGAAGAAAAAGAAGCGATGAGGCCGCGAGACGAGCTCCGCTCCCGGCTGACGGCCCTTTGCGTGGAGCGGGGCTGGCCCTCCGAAGAGGTCGCGATCGAGCGCCCCAACGACCGCGCACGCGGCGACTGGGCGAGTCCCGTGGCGCTGGCCCTCGCCCGTCCGCTTCGGCGCGCCCCGCGGGAGATCGCGGCCGAGCTCGCCGCCGCGCTCTCGCTCGATCCCATGCGCTGGGAGGAGCCCGAGGTCGCCGGAGCGGGATTCCTCAACTTCCGCCTGGCTCGTCCCTACCTCCAGGACGTCGTTCGACATCTGATCGAAGAGCCGGCGGGGCACATGCGATCCGCCCGCCTCGCGGGACGCCGGATCAACGTCGAGTTCGTGAGCTCGAATCCGACCGGCCCGCTCCACGTGGGCCATGCGCGGAACGCGGCGCTCGGCGACGGAATCGCGGCGCTCTTCGCGAGTCAGGGCGCGGACGTCACCCGCGAGTACTACTTCAACGACGCGGGCCGTCAGATGGACATCCTGGGCGCGTCCGTCTACGCGCGCTACCGGCAGATGACGGAGCCGGACTTTCCGTTCCCCGACGAGGGATACCAGGGCGAGTACATCGCCGATCTGGCGCGGGAATTTGCCGCCGAGCGCGGGGACGCGTTGCGGGACGTACCGCTCGAGGAATGCCAGGCGGAGTTCCGGTCGTTCGCCGGCGATCGCATCAGCGCCGGGATCCGCGCCGATCTGGCGCGCTTCCGGGTCACCTTCGACGTCTGGTTCAACGAGTCTACGCTCTATCGCGACGGACGCATGGAGCAGACGCTCGAGGAGCTCAAAGCTCTGGGCGCGGCCTACGAGAAGGACGGTGCGGCGTGGCTCCGCGCGACGGACTATGGCGATACCGAGGATCGCGTGCTGGTCAAGAGCACGGGGCATCCCACGTACCTGCTCCCCGATCTCGCGTATCACCGCGACAAGCACGAGCGCGGGTTCGATCAGGCCGTCGACGTGTGGGGCGCGGACCATCACAGCTACGCCGTCCGCATGCAGGCCGGCCTCCGGGCCCTCGGCTATCCGGCGGACTGGCTGCGCACGGTCATCTACCAGCAGATCAGCCTGATCGAGGACGGAGAGGAGGTGCGGCTCTCGACCCGCAAGAACCGTATGGTCACGCTGCGCGAGCTCCTCGACGACGTGGGCGTGGACGTCACCCGCTGGTTCCTGCTCATGCGGAAGGGAGACACGCACATGACCTTCGACCTCGATCTCGCCCGGCGGCAGTCGGACGAGAACCCCGTCTACTACGTCCAGTACGCGCACGCGCGGCTGGCCGGCGTGTTCGCGAGGAACGAGCGCCCCGAATGGGACCCCGCGCTTTCGGGAGTTCCCGGCTCGCTCGACCGGCTGGACGCCGAGCGCGAGATCGACCTCCTCCGGTCGCTCGACGATCTTCCCGACGTCGTCGCCGACGCCGCCGACGCCCTCGAGCCGCACCGCATGACGGACGCGCTGGAGGAACTCGCCCGGCGGACCCATCTTTGGTACCACGACCATCGGATCCTGGTGGACGACGAGCAGCTGGTGCGCGCCCGGCTGGCGCTCGCTCGCGCGTCCGCGAACGCGCTTCGCGAGGGGCTCGCCCTGCTGGGAGTCGAAGCCCCCGAGACGATGTAGGAGGACGGATCATGCCCATCCTGGTAGTCGGATCGGTCGCCCTCGACGACGTGGAGACGCCCTTCGGGCATCGAGAGGGCGCGCTCGGGGGAGCGGCCGTGTACTTCGGGCTGGCGGCATCGTACTTCACCGAAGTGCGGCTCGTGGGTGTGGTCGGTCGGGACTTTCCGGCCGCCCACCTCGAACTGCTGTCCTCGCGTGGCATCGACCTCGCTGGGCTCCAGGTCGTCGATGGCGAGACCTTCCGCTGGGGCGGCAAGTACGGGTACGACTTCAACGCCCGCGAGACGACGTTCACCGACCTCGGCGCGTTCGCGGGTTTCCAGCCGCAGATCCCGGAACGCTTCCGGCAGACTCCCAACGTGTTCCTCGCCAACATCCATCCGAACCTCCAGATGGACGTTCTCAGCCAGGTGGACCGGCCCGAGATGACAGCGCTGGACACGATGAACTACTGGATCGAACGGACGCCGGAGGAGCTGCGGGAGGTGCTGACCCGAGTCGACGTCCTGCTGATCAACGATTCCGAGGCGCGGCAGCTCGCGGGCGAGCCGATCCTCCGCAGGGCGGCGGGCCAGATCCTCGGGTTGGGGCCGGAGATGCTGGTCGTCAAGAAGGGCGAGGACGGCGCGGTGACGTTCTCGCGCGAGGGGATCTTCGCCGTGCCCGGCCTGCCGCTCGACTCGATCATCGATCCGACGGGTGCGGGCGACTCCTTCGCCGGGGGCTTCCTCGGATACCTCGCCGCGACCGGCGATCGCTCGCCGGAGGCCCTGCGGCGCGCCACGATCTACGGATCGACGATGGGGTCGCTGTGCTGCGAGGCGTTCTCCACCGAGAAGCTGGTCGATCTCGCTCCGCACGAGATCGAGGACCGGTTCCAGGAGTACAAGCGTCTCACCCATTTCGATCACGCGCCGATTCAGCTGCATGCCTGAGACGCGCGATCCGGCGTCCGCCTATCGCGCCGCCGGCGTGGACCTCGAGGCCGCCGATCGCTTCAAGGAGAAGCTGAAGCGGATCGTCGCGGGGACCCCCGCCGACGGGGTGGTCGGGGGCCTCGGCGGGTTCGGCGGCTGCTTCACGCTGGTCGGCGTGGGCGAGGCCGACCCGGTGCTGGTGGCGTCCGCCGACGGCGTCGGTACCAAGGTGCTGGTCGCACGCACCGCGGGCCGGCACGACACGGTGGGGCGCGACCTGGTGAACCACTGCGTCGACGACTTGCTCGCGCAGGGCGCGCGCCCGCTCTTTTTCCTCGACTACATCGCGTCGGGGCGCCTCGACGAGGAGGTGGCGCTCGCGCTCGTCGAGGGCTTCGCCGCCGGCTGCCGCGAGAACGGTATCCCGCTCCTCGGCGGGGAGACCGCGGAGATGCCGGACGTCTACGAGGCGGACGGCTACGACCTGGCGGGGTTCATCGTCGGCGTCGCGCCGCGCTCCCGGCTCGATCGCCTGGGCGCGGCAATCGGGCCCGGCGACGTGGTCCTCGGCCTGCCCTCGAGCGGCCTCCACACCAACGGGTACACACTGGCGCGGAAGGTCATTCTCGCCGGAGAGCGCTCGATCACCGATCCCGTCCCCTGGGGAGCGGGCACCTGGGCCGACGCGCTGCTCGCCGTGCACCGCTCGTATCTACCGGCCGTGCTTCCCCTTCTGGACGATCCCGCGCTTCACGGCTGCGCGCACGTGACCGGCGGCGGATTCGCGGGGAACCTGGCGCGGCCCTTGAGGCCGGGGGTCGGCGTGCGCCTGCGCCGTGACGCGTGGGTGCCGCCGCCGTTGTTCCAGTTCCTCGAACGCGAAGGGAACATCGCGCCGGACGAGATGGTTCGAGTCTTCAACATGGGGATCGGCTTCTGCCTGTACGTCGATCGGCGGGAAGCCGGTAGGCTCGCCCGCGCGTGCGGCGATGCCGGGGCGGCCGCCGTCGAGATCGGGGAAGTGGTGACGGGAGAAGGCGTGACATGGGATTGAGATGGGTAGGCCCGCTCCTCGTGTGGATCGTCTCGCTGGCGGGCGTTGCCGGCGCGCAGGAGATCTCGGAGCAGCGCGTCCGCGCCGCCGTCGACGACGCCGCGCGGGGCCTCGGCCAGTCCGTGGCCGGCGGAAGCCCGATGACCGCGCCGGCCGCGACGACCGGCGGCCTGGGCCACTTCCTGGCCTCGATCGGCATCGGTGTCACCCGCATCGACATCGAAGATCCGCAGCGGGAATCGGGCACGGTCGAGTTCCTGCTGCCGACGGCGGGCGCGCGGTTCGCCGTGGGCCTGACGTCGGGCCTGGCATCCGAGGGGCCGATCGGTGGCGTGGGCGCGATCGACCTCCTCGGACGGGTGGGGATCGTGACCGCGCGGGACGAGATCGAGGACGCCTCGAAGCTCTACGGGATCGGCGTGCGGGCCGCGCTCCTCGGGGAGACGCCGCTGACGCCCGCCGTCAGCGTCGCGCTCGAGCAGGCGTGGACCGAAGAGATCGTATACGGCGAGCCCGACGAGGTGTCGTTCCGCGGCGACGTGGCCGTGACGTCCTTGCGCGCGGACATCTCCAAGAACCTCGTGCTCCTCTCGCCGTACGCCGGAGCGGGGATCGATCGCACGCGGATCGACGCGTCGTACGTGATCCCCGCCGAGCTCTCGACGCTGGGGACGGAGATCCGCGGCTCGATCGATCCGGCGAGCACGCACCACGTGTTCTACGCCGGAACCGATCTCTCGCTCCTCCTGCTGACCGCCTCGATCGAGGGCGGTGTCTACGACGGCGGAACGTTCGCCACCCTCGCGATCCGCGCCGGCATTTGATCGACGACGCGTCGCTGGAGAGCCTGATGGATCGCGCGCTCGCGCTGGCGGAACGCGGCGGGGGCGCGACGGCTCCCAATCCCATGGTAGGATGCGTGATCGCCGCGCCGGACGGCCGCATCCTCGGTGAGGGATTCCATCGCCGGGCCGGGGAGAACCACGCGGAGGTGGAGGCGCTCGCCGCCGTCCGCGCCGCGGGTGGAGACCCGCGCGGGATGGTCGCCGTCGTCACCCTCGAGCCGTGCGCGCGGCAGGGACGGACACCACCCTGCGTCGACGCGCTCGTCGCGGCGGGCATCCGAGAGGTCGTCTTCGGCGTCGAGGATCCCCACACCGGCAAGGGGGGAGCCCAGCGGCTC
>DASSPT010000026.1:0-9722 GCA_035699465.1 Gemmatimonadota bacterium | reverse complement strand
ATGGAGTGGCTGGACGACGGTCGCGAATTCGCATGGATCAGCGAGTCCGACGGCTGGCGCCACGCCTACGTGATCGCGCGCGACGGCTCCTCGAAGCGGCTGGTGACGCGGGGGGAGTTCGACATCATCGACGTCGTGGGGATCGACGAGGAGGACGGCTGGCTCTACTACATCGCCTCTCCCGAGGATCCCACGCACGCGTTCCTGTTCCGTTCGCGGCTGGACGGCGAGGGATCGCCGGAGCGCGTCACCCCCACCGACATGAGCGGGTCCCACTCCTATGACGCGAGTCCCGGTGCGGAATGGGCGTTCCACGTGCAGTCGTCGTTCGGCACCCCGCCGATGACCGAGCTCGTTCACCTGCCCGACCACCGCGTGCAGCGCGTGCTGGCGGGGAATCAGGTCTATCGCGACAAGGTCGCGGCGCTCGATCGCGGGGAAGTGGAGTTCTTCCGCGTCGACCAGGGCGACGGCGTCATGATCGATGGCTGGATCATGAAGCCTCCGGATTTCGATCCGGCCCGCAAGTACCCGCTGCTGGTCCACGTCTACGGCGAGCCGTGGGGCACGACCGTGGAGGACGGATGGGGTGGCAGCTCCTATCTGTGGCATCTCTTCCTGACTCAACAGGGGTATCTGGTGGCCAGCGTGGACCCGCGTGGCACGCCCGCGCCCCGCGGCCGCGAGTGGCGCAAGACGATCTACCGCCGAATCGGCACGCTGACGTCGCGCGACATCGCCGGCGCCGTCGCCGCGATCGAGGAGTGGCCCTACGTGGATCCGGATCGCACGGCGATCTGGGGCTGGAGCGGGGGAGGATCGCAGACCCTGAACTCGCTGTTCCGCTACCCCGAGGTTTTCGAGACCGGCATGGCGGTGGCGCCAGTCCCCGACATCCGGCTCTACGACACGATCTATCAGGAGCGCTACATGGGGCTGCCGCAGGACAACCCCGAGGACTACGCGCAGAGCTCGCCACTGACGTTCGCGGACCAGCTCGAGGGGAACCTCCTGGTCGTCCACGGGACCGGCGACGACAACGTCCACTACCAGGGCACGGAGCGCCTGATCAACGCGCTGATAACGGCGAACAAGCCGTTCCAGATGATGGCCTACCCGAACCGGACGCATGGGATCTTCGAGGGGGAGAACACGACCCTGCACCTGTATTCGGTGCTGACCCGTTACCTGGAGGAGCACACCCCGCCGGAACCCGAGGATCCCGCGCCGGCGTCGCGGTGAGGCGCAGCGCGTCGATGCGACGAGCGCGGGTGGCTCACCGACTCGCGTTGCTCGGCCTGGGAGCCCTGCTCGCCGGTCCAGCCGCGGCCTCCGGACAGACCGCGCTGAGCGCCGCCGACAGCCTGCTCGCGGCGGAGATCTACGCCGAGATGGTCGCGATCCCCTCCGTCTCGGGGAGCGAGGACGCGCAGCGGATCCTGTCGAACACCGCCGCCCGGCTCGAGGCCGCAGGGATCGAAGCCCAGATCGCGGGTCCCGACAGCGCTCAGGTACTGGTGGCGCGGCTGCCGGGGGCCGGTGCGCCCCCACCGCTCCTCATGCTGGCCCACCTCGACGTGGTCCCCGCCCTGCGCACGGACTGGTCTACGGACCCGTTCACGCTCGTCGAGCAGGACGGCTGGTGGTACGGCCGTGGAACCGGGGACAACAAGGCCGGGGCGGCGTTCCTCGTCTTCAACCTGATCCGCGCCCGGCGCGAGGGGTTCGTCCCGGACCGCGACTGGATCGTGGCGCTCACCTCCGACGAGGAGACCAACAGCGCGGGCATCCGGTGGCTCGTAACCGAGGGCCGGCACCTGATCGGCGAGCCGGAGTTCGCCCTCAACACCGACTCGGGAGGCGGCATTACGCTGGACGGCCGCGACGTCATGTTCGAGGTCCAGGCGAGCGAAAAGGTGTACCTGACGTTCGAGCTCGAGGTCACCGACGACGGCGGCCACAGCTCCCGGCCGACCCCGGACAACGCGATCGACGCGCTGGCGCGCGGGCTCGTGCGGCTCGCCGCGCATCGATTCCCGGTCACGATGAACGAGGTGACGCGGGGCTTCTTCGAACGATCCGCCGCGTACGAGCGGGGATCCGTGGCCGCCGACATGCGGGCGGTGGCGGCGATTCAGCCCGACTCGGCCGCCGCGGCGCGGCTCTCGGAGTCGCCGTTTTTCAACGCGCTCCTGCGCACGACCTGCACGGCGACCAGGCTCGAGGCCGGCCACGCCGACAACGCCCTGCCCCAGACCGCGCGGGCGACGGTGAACTGCCGGATCCTGCCGGGCGAGCCGATCGACGGCGTCGAGAGTACTCTGAATGCGGTGCTGGGGGATCCTCGCATCCGGCTTACGCGGAAGCGCGAGCCGACCGAGAGTCCGCCATCGCCGCTGAGACCCGAGATCGTGGAGCCGATCGAGGCGACCGTGGAGGAGATCTGGCCGGGCGCGACGGTCGTGCCGGTCATGTCCACGGGAGCCACCGACGGGCTCTACGTGCGGAACGCGGGCATCCCGGTGTATGGCGCGGGGGCGATCTTCAACGACTCTCAGGATTCCCGGGCCCATGGCCGCGACGAGCGCGTGTCGGTGAAGCGCTTCTACGAGGCGCTCGATTTCTGGGACCGACTGATGCGGAGGCTGAGCCGATGAACGAAGGGAACGCGGGGGGCGTGTCCGCCGAGGTCGAGCGGGCAATGAAGAGCGCGCGCATCGTCTGTGGCGCGCTGGTCGCCGCGGTCATCGTGTACGCCGCGGTGGCGTGGTACCTCAGGCGCTCGGGATCCGTCGCGGCAGTCGATCCCGGTGCCGCCGACGTGCTCAAGCAGGTGTTCGTCGCCGTCATGCTGATCGGCGTGCTCGGCTGGATGGTCATCTGGGGTCGGGCCCGTGCTCCCACGCCTTCGACGGTCGCCCGGCCGGAGGTCGAGCTGCGGAAGGGTCCCCGCGGGGTGACCTCACGGCTGATCGCCGCTTATGCGTTCCTCGAGGCCGTGGGTCTGATCGGCGCGACGGTCCACCTGTTGACCGGAAGCGTCGGAGTGCTCGCCGCGGCCGTCGTCGTGGTGCTGCTCGGCGCCGCGCTGTCGTTCCCGCGCGAGGAGTGGTTCAGGCGCTTCCTCGTGCAGCGCCCCGTCTAGGCTCCGCTTTCGCGACCGGCCCGGCCGCGCCGCCGCGCCATCCGGCCGACCAGGGGAAGGACGGGGGCCGTCAGCGGCTCGAGCACGGGCCTCGCTCGCCCCACGAGCCGGGCCAGCCGGCCGGCGGCAACCGGTAGTCCGTTCGCGCTCGCCCGCGCGGCCCCGACGAGCGCCGGATCCACCTCCACGGTCACGGGCTGGCCGGCGGTCCGCATGTCCAGCGCCTCGAACGCAGCCCGCAACCGCGGGTGGTACACTTCTCCGGTCTCTTGATGGATCCGCTTGTACTCGGGCGTCCTGGGAACGCGAGCGCCGAGTGCCCGTCCCATCGTGGGCGTCACGTTGATCTCCCATACCACGAGGCGCTCCTCTTTGACCGCGTAGTCGATGCAGCCGTAGCCCACGCCCGCGAGATCGACGATCTCCCGCAAGCGTTCGGCGTGCGGGTTGGCGCGCACGTACTCCAACTCCTCGACCGCCATAGCGCGCGAGAACTCGGAACCCTCGCGTTTGAGCATCCATCCGCGGCCGTAGTCGAGGCGGCGTGGGATGATGCTGTCGCCCACGATGAAGGCGCCGTACTTCCGGTAGTATCCGCGCTCGTCGGAGGTGTCGCAGAACTCCACTACGAGCAGATCCTGGATCCGCCGCCCGGTGAGGACCGCTCGGCCGATCGCGGCCTCGACTTCGCGAGCCGTCCGGAGGAGCGGCGACACGGCTCCGTCATGGGACCGCTCGGCCCGGAGGAAGACGGGGTAGCGCAGGGCGCCGAGATCGTCGGTCGCGCGCACCGCCCGGAAGGGGTTGCACCCCGTTCGCGCGAGCTCCTGCAGGAGGCCGAAGCGCCCCAGGGTGCGTGTGGGGTGGTTGAGGAAGCGGAAGCCCTCCACTTCGGACAGCTGGGCATGAATGGCCGTCAATAGCGACGACATGGGCGCGCTCAGGTACTCCAACGCCGAGAGGATGTAGGTCCCGCGCTCGAATCGCCGGCGATCGGGAAGCTCTTCGCAGTGGATGACCTCGATCCGGTCGGCCAGGCTCTTCCCCCGTGAGGCGAGGTAGTTCCGAATGGAGTGGTCCTGCGCGGCGGTCACGACGAAATGGATCACGTGGACCTCCCGGGGCGGTCGTGCCGGCCCGCGACGGGCCGCCCTCCGCGACGGCGTGCCATTCGACCGACGATGGGCAGGAAGGGTGTAGTCAGAGGTTCGATCACGGCCCGCGCCGGCCCGAATGCGCGAATCAGTCGCCCGCGTTGGCGCGGAAGTCCGCTCGCGCTCTCGCGCGCCGCTCGGCTTAAAGCAGGGTCTACGTCCACGGTCACCGCCGGTCCCGCCGTCGGAACGTCCAGCGCTTCGAAGGCCGCCCGCAGCTTGGGGTGGAAGATCTCGCGCGTGCGTTCCTGGACGCGCTCGTACTCCGGCGGCTTGGGGACCTGGACGTCCCCCCGGCCCGGGCCGATCCTGGGCGCCACGTTAATCTCCCACACCACGATTCGCCCGTCCTTCACGGCGTAATCGACGCATCCGTAACCGACCGAAGCGTGGTGGCAGATCTCGCGGAGCGCGTCCGCGTGCGGGTCGGTGCGCACGTACTCCAGCTCCTCGAGCCCCATGGCGGCCGAGAATTCACTGTTCTCGCGCTTCAGCATCCACGCGCGGCCGTAGTCGAAGCGGCGGGAGACGATCTGGTCGCCGATGACGAAGGCGCCGTACTTCCGGTAGCGGCCTCGCTCGTCTGCCGTATCGCAGAACTCGACCACCAGCAGGTCCGCGAGCCGGCGGCCCGCGATGAGCGCGCGGCCGATCGCGGCCTCGACTTCGCGAGGCGATCCGAGCAGCGGCGAGACGGCTCCGTCGTGGCTGCGCTCGGCCCGCAGGAAGACGGGATAGCGCAGGCCCGTCAGGTCGCCGCCCGCGCGGACCGCCCGGAAGGGGTTCCACCCCGTGCGCGCGAGCTCCCCCAGAAGATCGAAGCGCCCGAGAGTGCGGACCGGGTGATTCAGGAAGCGGAATCCCTCCACCTCCGCGAGCTGGCGGTGGATGGCGGTCAGTAGCGCCCGCATGGGCCGGCTCGTGTACTCGAGCGCGGAGAGGATGTACGTCCCGCGCTCGAACCGGACGCGGTCCGGCAGGTCCTCGTAGTGAAGAATCCGTATCCGGTCGTTCAGGCTCTTCCCGCGGGACTCCAGATAGTCCCGGATGGAGTGTTCCTGGGCGGCGGTCACCAGGTAGTGGATCACGCCGCGTCCCCGATCTCCACCGGGGAGCGATCGACATCGCATCCGGATTCGGATCGGCGATTCGAGCGCGAGAGGATCGCCGCGGCGCTCATGTCCCCGGTCACGTTGAGCACGGTCTTGAAGATGTCGGGGATCGCGTCGACGGCTTCGAGGATCACCACCCCCTCGATCGGGATTCCGGCCGCCATGTATGCCGGGAGGGTGGGGATCGGCAACACGCCACTGGGCAGCCCCACGGTGCCGAAGCTCAGCACGATGATGGTCACCACGAAGATCGCCACCGTGGCGGGACGCAACGGGACGTCGTACACGCGGGCCAGGACGAGCAGCCGGAGCGGAGCGGACACCGTGCGGTTGAGCTTGAACATCGCCACGGCGAGCGGCAGGACGACCCCTGTCGCCGTCGCCGGGAGGCGCAGGAGATCGCGGCCTCCTTCGACGAGGGCGGGCAGCGAGGCGATCGAGGAGCGCGTGCTCGCGGCGACCAGTTGCGCCGGCGCCACGCCGCGCGCGAACGCGCGCAGCGATACCCGGCCGAAAGAGGCGGTCAGTGGATAGAGCAGAAGAATTACGGCGAGGACCAGGGCGCACTGGATCGCCACGTACAGCGCAAGGAATCCCGTTACCCCGCCACCCGTTTCGAGCACCATCGGGAAGACGAGGATCAGCACGGCCGCAGGGAGGAGCCACAGCAGCCCGCGGGCGAGCCCCAGGACGGCGGCGGCGGCGGCGCGAATCGACCGCGTGAGCGGCGCGCGCCTCCGCTCGTGGAGTCGCGTGATCATCCATGCCAGAAGCATGGACAGAACCAGGAGCGGCAGCACGTTGCCGGAAAGCGCCGCCGTCACCGGGTTCGCCGGGAACAACCCTGCCAGCCACTCGAGGAAGCTCGGCTGCTCGGGCACGGCTCGCGTGCCCACTGTCGCAGAGGAGGCCTCGGCCAGCCCTGCCTCGAGCACCGTGGAGTCGAGGGAGAACCGGCTCAGCATCGCGGTCGTGGCTGCGATCGTGAACGCCCCGGCCCCCAGGAGCATTGCGACGAAAAGCAGGACCGCGCGCACCCCGAGTCCGCCGACCGCGCCGCTCTCGCGCGCCGAGACGATCGCCGCCATCACGTGCAGGACCACGAGCGGCAGCACGAGGAGCTTCAGAGCCCCCAGCCAGGCCGCTCCCAGCGGCTCCAGCGCCTGCGCCAGTTCCGCGATCGCGGGGCTGCCCGTGGCGTGCCCGGCCGCGCCGAGCAGGCAACCGATGGCGAGGGCGACGAGCGACCAGGCCGTCACGCCGCCCGGTGGGCGCGGCCACCTCACTTGGTTCCGGCGCGCCGCCGGCCGTCGATGCGCCCGGCGAGACGCTCCAGCGCGCCCACGAGGTCGGGATCCAGATCCAGCAGCGGGGCCAGCGGATCGCGCTTCATCGCACGGAGCCGCCGGGGCATGGAATCGATCGTGAAGCGCGAGATGTCGAGGCCGCGCTTGACCTCGCTCCAGCGGAGCGGCGCCGAAACCGGCGCGGCGGGAAGCGGCCGCGTGCTGTAGGGCGCCACGAGCAGCTTGCCATGCCCGTTCTGCAGGAAGTCGACGTACACTCTGCCGTCCCGCTTCTCGACGACGCGCTCGATCGTGGCGATCCGCGGGAGCTCCCGCACGACGACCCGCGCCAGGAGCTCGCCCAAGGTGCGCGACTGGTCGTAGGTCACCTTACGCCCCAGGGGCACGAGGACGTGGAGGCCGGTCGATCCGCTCGTCTTGACGAAGGCGGGCAGCTCGATCTCGTCGCAGATCCGGTGGAGCAGGCGCGCGATCTCGACGACGTGCTCGAACGGCGCGTCCTTGGGGTCGAGGTCGAGGATGCACCAGTCCGGATTGCCCAGCGTCTCCACGCGACTCGACCAGACGTGGAGCAGGAGCGCGGCGGAGTTGGCGATGTAGAGGAGCGAGTCCAGGTCGTCGACGACGAAGTAGTCGAGGTCCCGCTCCGAGCCTTCGCTGTACACGCGCACGGTCCGCACCCAGTCCGGCTTCCACTCCGGGGCGTTCTTCTGATAG
Source organism: Gemmatimonadota bacterium (assembly GCA_035699465.1). Classification (GTDB taxonomy): domain Bacteria; phylum Gemmatimonadota; class Gemmatimonadetes; order JACCXV01; family JAHWKZ01; genus JAICNR01. The sequence continues at coordinate 2,287 of DASSPT010000026.1, read as the reverse complement.
AAGGACTTCCCGGCGATCCCGTCAGGGTAGCGCGTCAGGACGAGCGGCCGGTCCCGCAGGAAGGGCAGCATCCAGTCGGCTACCGCGCGGTAGTACTCGATCACGTCGCCCTTCGTGAACCCCGATCCGGGGTACAGCACTTTGTCGAGGTTCGTGAAGGGGATCGAGTGCATCGGTTCCGTTCGGGGCGCGACCGCGGCGGGTGCGACCGCAGGGTCCGGAGCGTGGACGTCCTGCTGCCGGACGCATTCCGCCGGCGCCTTGTCGTCGCGGACGCGCAGGAACGTGGGCTGGCGCAGGAGTCCCTCCTCGGTGACCTCCCGGTAGCGCACCTCCACGACGAACTCGGGTCGCACCCAGTGGTGGCCGCGGCCGGCCGGCCGCGGGCCGCCGGGCGCGGAGCTCGCCTCCATCGCGGCCAGCCGCCGGGAGAGCGCGCCCAGCTGCTTGCCGGTGAAGCCCGACCCGACCGCGCCGGCATAGACCGGCATGCCCCCCGCGTCGTACTGCGCGAGGTGGAGCGAGCCGAAGCCCCCGCGCGAGCCGGAGGGGTCGCTCCAGCCGACGACGGCGAAGTCGTCCGCCCGCATCGCCCGCACCTTGATCCAGTCTCGCGAGCGCTGTCCGGCGCGGTAGGGGGCGTCGGCCTTCTTCCCGACGATCCCCTCCAGGTCGAGCGCGGTGACCTGCTCGTAGACCTCCTCGCCGCGCTCCTCCACGTGGTCGCTGAAGCGGATGGGACCGCAGCGCGGCAGCACCTCGCGAAGCACGGCCTTGCGCTCCAGGAGCGGGAGCTCGCGCGCGTCGAGCCCCTCGCAGGCCAGGAGGTCGAACGCATAGAACGTGGCCGGCCGCTCGGCGGCCGCGCGCTGGACGTCGCTCCAGCGCGTCAGCCGCCCGCGCTTCTGGAGCTCCTGGAAGCTCGGGATGCCGCGCGCGTCGTGGACCACTACCTCGCCGTCCAGGACGAGGCCCTCGTAGGGGAGTCCCCGGACCGCGCGCGCGATCTCGGGGAAGGTGGAGGTCAGGTCGTTGCCGTTCCGCGAGACGAGCCTGGCCTCGCCCTTCTCGCGGGCGGCGAGGAGGCGGTAGCCGTCCAGCTTGATCTCGAACACCCAGCCCGCGCGGGAGAAGGGCGCGTCCGCCGAGACCGCCAGCATGGGCGAGAGCCTGGCGACATCGACGGCGCGCCGCGCGGCCCCCGCGCCCGCGAGCCGCTCCGCGACGGCGGCCCGCACCGCGCTCGGGTCGCGGCGCTCCTCGACGCTCAGGCCGGAGTAGATCGAGTCGTGGGGATACGCGTCGGTTCCACGCGGGTCGACGTGCTCGTCCCGCTCCTTGATGAGAAGCCACGAGTTGGCGGCCTGCTTCGTCTTCACCAGCGTCCAGCGGCCGCGGAGCTTGTAGCCGTGGAGGTCGAACAGGAGCTTCCCCTTGACGAGACCCTCGACCGGATCCTCCAGCGGCGTCCACGTGCCTTTGTCCCACAGGATCACCGGCCCGGCGCCGTACTGGCCGTCGGGGATCACGCCCTCGAAGTCGCCGTACTCGAGCGGGTGGTCCTCGACCTTCATGGCGAGCCGCTTATCGGCCGGGTTCGGGGAGGGGCCTTTGGGAACGGCCCACGAGACGAGCGTGCCGCCCATCTCGAGCCGCAGGTCCCAGTGGAGGTTTCGCGCGGCGTGCTGCTGGACGCAGAGGAGCCGGCCGCCGGTCTCCACCGCGCCGCCCATGGGCTCGGGAGTCTTTCCGGGAGCGCGTTTGGCGCGGTACGTCTTCAGTCGATCGGGCATGGGGGCGACAAACCTATGCAGGACAGCGCGTTCGGGCACCTTGGAACGGCTCGGATACGTCGGTCGCGGTGCGGAAGCCCCTTGCGGGGTCGCGACCGCGACCGGTACCCTTCCCGCCCATGGCAGCCCGCCCGATCGCCTCCACCACGATCTCGTTCGGTCTCGTCAGCGTGCCGGTCAAGCTGTACGCGACCGGGCAATCCGGGGCCAAGGTCTCCTTCAACCTCGTCCACCAGAAGTGCGGCTCGCGGCTGCGGCAACAGTACATCTGCCCGCGGTGCGACGTCGTGGTCGAGAAGGAGGAGATCGTAAAGGGATACGAGTTCTCGAAGGACCAATACGTCCTGTTCACCCCCGAGGAGCTGGAGGCGATCGAGACTCCGGTGTCGGAAGGCATAGAGATCACGGAGTTCGTGCCCGCCGACGAGGTCGATCCCGTATTCCTCGAGCGGGCCTACTATCTGGGGCCGGACAAGGGTGGCTCGCGCGCCTAC
>DASSPT010000025.1:0-6518 GCA_035699465.1 Gemmatimonadota bacterium | reverse complement strand
GAGACCGATCTGGATCTGGGGCACTACGAGCGGTTCATCGACCGCTCGCTATCGCAGGACAACAACGTCACCACCGGGCGCATCTACCAGTCGGTGATCGCGAAGGAGCGTCGCGGGGACTACCTGGGCGCTACAGTCCAGGTCATCCCGCACATCACCGACGAGATCAAGAGCGCGATCACGCGGCTTCCCCAGAAGGAGCCCGATCTCGACGTCGTGATCACCGAGATCGGCGGCACCGTGGGCGACATCGAGAGCCTGCCGTTCCTGGAGGCGATCCGGCAGTTCCGCCTCGAGCACGGGAGCCGCAACACGTGCTTCATCCACGTGACGCTGGTCCCGTTCATCAAGGCCGCCGAGGAGTTGAAGACCAAGCCGACCCAGCACTCCGTGCGCGAGCTGCGGGCCATCGGCATCCAGCCCGATATCCTGCTCGCACGGTGCGAATACCCGCTAACCGAAGAGATGCGCCGCAAGATGGCGCTCTTCTGCAACGTTCCCGTCGAAGCGGTCATCCCCGCGCGTGACGTATCGTCGATCTACCAGGTACCGCTCGCGCTCCACGAGCAGGGCCTCGATCGCTTCGTCGTCGATCACCTGGAGCTCGAGACCGACGAGCCGGACCTTTCCGTGTGGCGCCGCATGGTAGGGCGCATCTACCACGCGGCGTCGCATGTCGACATCGCCATCTGCGGCAAGTACGTGGATCTGCGCGACTCGTACAAGTCCATCGAGGAGGCGCTCGTTCACGGGGGCGTGGAGAACGACGTCGAGGTCAGGATCTCATGGATCAACTCGGAGACAGTGACGCGGGAGAACGTGGCCGCGAAGATCGACGGGTGCGACGGGTTGCTGGTGCCGCCCGGCTTCGGCGAGCGGGCCACCGAAGGGATGATCGAGGCGATCCGATACGCGCGCGAGACCGGGACGCCGTTCTTCGGGATCTGCCTCGGAATGCAGATGGCGACGATCGAGTTCGCGCGCCACGCCTGCGGAATAGAGGACGCGACATCGACGGAGTTCGACCCCGATGGAGCGAACCCCGTCATCGCGCTGATGCCCGATCAGGTGGGCGTCCTCGCGAAGGGCGGGACGATGCGGCTCGGCGCGTATCCGTGCCTGCTGCACGAGGGCACGCTCGCCCGCCGCATCTACGACGCCGAGGTGGTGTCCGAGCGGCACCGTCATCGCTATGAGGTGAACAACGCATATCGCGGCGTCCTGGCCGAGCACGGCATGGTGTTCAGCGGGACTTCGCCGGACGAGCGACTGGTCGAGATGATCGAGCTCCCCGACCACCCCTGGTTCATCGGGTGCCAGTTTCATCCCGACGTGAAGTCGCGGCCCATCCGCCCCCATCCGCTGTTCCGCGACTTCGTGCGCGCCGCCGTCGAGCACCGGGAGCGCCGCGGGGCCGAGGAATCGTCCCGTCTGCAATCGGCCGCCCGAGAAGAAGAAGAAGTCGCGACTTGACCGGGGCTGCGCAGAAGGCGCGGCACCCCGTTCCCTGCGGTTCGCACGTGCTGGGCGATGGCACGCTCTTCGCGATCGCGGGCCCGGACGTGTTGGAGAGCCGCGAGCTGGCGCTCGTCACGGCGCGCGGGCTCCGGGAGGCCGCCGACCGGCTCGGCCTGCCGCTCGTTTTCAAGTCCTCGTATCTGAAGGCGAACCGCACGGCGGGAAGCTCGTACGCGGGCCCGGGGCTGGAGGCCGGGCTCGAGATCCTGGCCGAGGTCCGGCGCGAGACGGGGCTTCCGGTCCTCACCGACGTGCACTCGATCGAGGAAGTGGGGCCGGCCGCGGACGTCGTCGACGTGCTCCAGATCCCGGCCTTCCTGTCGCGACAGACGTTTCTCATTCGTGCGGCGGCCGAGACGGGCCGTGTCGTCAATCTGAAGAAGGGCCAGTTCCTGGCGCCCGACGACATGGCGCAGGCGATCGACAAGGTCACGGCGGCGGGCAACGACCGCGTCATCGTGACCGAGCGCGGCACGACGTTCGGGTACCACAACCTGGTGGTGGACATGCGCTCGCTGGGCCGGCTGCGCGAGCTCGGATATCCGGTCGTCTTCGATGCCACCCACTCGGTCCAGCTGCCGTCGGCCGCGGGGGGAGTCTCGGGTGGGGAGCGTCAGTACGTGGCGCTTCTCGCGCGCGCGGCCACGGCCGCCGGGATCGACGGGGTCTTCCTGGAGACCCATCCGTCCCCCGAGACCGCACTCTGCGACGCGGCCAGCCAGTGGCCGCTGTCGGACTTCGAGAACCTGATGCGCGAGCTCCGCGAGTTGCACGCCGTGCGCGCCGGCCCGGCGATTCGTCCATGAGCGCTCGCGCGCGGATCCGGGGCATCGCGCTCGACGTCGACGGAGTCCTGACCGACGGGACGGTGGCCATCTCGTCGTCGGGCGAGGAGAGCAAGCTGTTCTCGATCCTCGACGGCACGGCGATCGTCTGGTGCCGGATGCTCGGCTACCACCTGGCGCTCGTCAGCGGGCGGGAATCGAGGGCTACCACGATCCGCGCCGAGGAACTCGGCATTCGCGAAGTGTATCAGGGGGTTCGCGACAAGGCGGCCCGGGTCGCCGAATGGGCGGACACCAAGGGGCTGGCGCTCGAAGAGGTCCTCTATATGGGAGACGATCACATCGATCTGCCGGTCTTCGAGGCCGTCGGCCTTTCGGTGGCGCCCGCCGGTGCCGATCCCCACGTGCGTCAGCAGGCGTCCCACGTCACGGTGAGGCGGGGCGGCCAGGGCGCCGTGCGCGAGGCGATCGAGTGGCTCCTCGAGGGCGCGGGCCGCCTCGACGAGGCGCTGGCCGCGTACCGCGAGCGGGTGACCGGCCCGGAGGCGGCGGAATGACGGTCGCCCAGGCCGAGTGGCTGGCGCGCGCGCGAGAGACACTGGTCGTCGAGGCCGAATCGATCCGCTCGCTCGAGTCGCGCATCGGTCCCGCGTTCGTCGATGCCGTGGACAGGCTCTTCCTGTGCCGCGGCCGGACGATCGTCACCGGAATGGGGAAGAGCGGTCTGGTGGGGAGGAAGATCGCCGCCACGCTGACCTCCACAGGCACGCCGTCCGTCTACCTCCATCCCGCCGAGGGAGTGCACGGGGATGCCGGACTCGCGCTCAAGGGAGACGTGGTGATCGCGCTGTCCAAGAGCGGTGAGACCGGCGAGCTGCTCCAGCTCATGGGCGTGTTCAAGCGGTTCGACCTGCCCGTCATCGCGCTCGTCGGGGCGCCGCAGTCGACCCTCGCGCGCCGCGCGGACGTGGTGCTCGACTGCTCCATCGCCGAGGAGGCATGTCCCCACGATCTCACGCCCACCGCGTCCTCGACCGCGATGCTCGCGATGGGCGACGCGCTGGCCATGGCGCTGCTGACGCGGCGCGACTTCCGACCCGAGGATTTCGCCGTCTTCCATCCGGCCGGGAGCCTCGGGAAGCGGCTCCTCCTCACGGTCGCGGACGTGATGGTGACGGGAGAGGGAGTGCCCAGCGTGGCGCGGGACGCCACGATGCGGGAGGCGATCGTAGAGATGGCGCACAAGCGGGGCACCGTGCCGGTCGTGGACGAGGCCGGGCGTGTGGTGGGAGTGGTGACGAACGGAGACCTCATGCGCCTCATGGAGGAGACCGACAGCGTCTTTTCTATCCCGGTGGAGCGGGTCATGTCGCGCGCCCCCAAGACGATCATCGCCGATGCCCTCGCGGCGACGGCCGTCAACCAGATGGAGAACCACGGCATCGTGGCCATGCCGGTGGTGGACGACGAGGGGCACCTGGAGGGTATCGTGCACCTCCACGACTGCATGCGGGCCGGAGTCGTCTGATGCGGCGTATCGCCGGCATCGCGCTGGTCTCGTGCTTCCTGGGGTGCGGAGGGGATGAGCCCACGCAAACCGGGACGGCGGAGCTGCCGGCCGGCCGCCCGGGGCTCGGATCTCCCGATCAGGTCGTCGAGAACGGGGAGCACGTCGTCACGGTCCAGGGCGTCAAGAAGGCCGTCCTCGTCGCCGAGCAGCTCTACTTCTACAACGACGAGGGAAAGGTCTACGGGGACACGATTCAAGTCTCGTTCTTCGACGATGGAGGAGCGTTCCAGTCGATGCTCACCGCGCTCGAGGGCGAGATGAGCCAGCACAGCGATGACATGATCGCGCGCGGCAACGTGGTGGTGCGGGGGTCCAGCTCGCGAATCACCACCGAGGAGCTGCACTACGATCCGCAGCGAAACCTGGTCACCAGCGACAAGCCCACGGAGATATTCCAGGCCGGCAACGTCATCCGCGGGAGCGGAGTGGAGAGCGATCCCGCGCTGACCAACATCCGGATCCGCGGCGGCTCGGCGGTGATCCGGTCGGAGCCGGAGCTCGGCCGGGAGCCGCGCCGGCAGGAGGCGGACACGACCGGTGCGGCGACCCCCTAGAATCCTGGTGAGCGCTCTGATAGCAGCCGGGCTGTGCGGCGCCGCGGCGGGCACGCTGCGCGCGCAGGCGGGCGACCAGCCGGTCGTCATCGACCACGCGAACGTCCTGCGAAGGGTCGTCGAGGGCGACTCGCTGACCTACTTCCTCGAAGGCGCGGTGCGAGCGCACCGGGGACCGATCCAGATGCGGAGCGACCGCGCCTCGATATTCCGGCTGAGCCAGGTGGCGGACTTCCAGGGCAACGTCCACTTCTGGGACGCGACCACGGAGATCTACGCGGACCGGCTGTTGTATTACGAGGTCACCGACCAGGCCGTGGCGACCGGAAGCGTCCAGGTGATCGACCGGCGGAGCGGCTCCCAGGTGGCGGCGGACACCGTGTTGTACGACCGCGTGCGGGACGTGATCACCGCGCACCCGCGGCCGCACGGGATCGTCCTGCCCCAGGACACCACCGCGCAGGAGGACCCGTTTCACGTCTGGGCGGACCTGATGGTGTTCCACAGCGACTCGACGGGTACGGAGATGGACGGGCTCGGCCACGTGCTCATCGAGCGCACGGACATCACGGCCGTCGGCGACAGTCTCCACTACGACGAGCGCGTCAGCCGGGTGGCGCTTCGAAAGGAGCCGCGGGTGGAGACCAGCGAGACGTACCTGACGGCCGAGCGGATCGACGTGCTGCTGGAGGATAACCGGCTGGACGCGCTGATTGCGCTGGGGGGGGCCCGTGCCGTCGACAAGACGGATTCGCTGCCTCCCGCGGTCCCGGCGGCGTTCAATCACGTGAGCGAGCACTCGTTCCTGGAGGGAGACAGCCTGCTCATCGAGTTCGACGCTGGGGTGATCGAGTGGTTGGTGGCGCAGGGCCGGGCACGGAGCCTCAACTACGCGCTGGAGTCGGTGCCGGGCCCCGTCGAGACCTGGAGCGTCAACTATCTGCTGGGGGAGAGGCTCGAGCTGAGCTTCCGTGGTGACACGCTGAGCCGCGTGGTGGCGAGCGGCGGTCACCGCGGGGTGTACCGGAGCGAAGAGGTCCGCAAGGCCGGGCCGGAGCGGCGGCCGAGCGAACCGATCCCGCTTCCCGAGATGGCGCTCCTGGCGGCGGGCGCGCCGGGCCGTCTCAGGAAGGCGCCGGACCAGCCGGCGCGCGGAGCGCGATGAGCGACGCCATCGGCGCCACCCCCGCGTCGACCCCCGTCGAGCACGGCTCGGAGGCCCTGTTGCCCGACTTGCGGGTCCGACCGGATTCGCTCCTCCGCGCGGAGCATCTCGTCAAACGGTACGGCAAGCGTCGGGTCGTCGACGACGTATCCCTGGAGGTCCATCCCGGCGAGGTCGTGGGCCTGCTGGGCCCCAACGGCGCCGGGAAGACGACCACCTTCTACATGATCGTGGGCCTCATCAAGCATTCCCAGGGGAGGATCTTCCTCGACAGCGAGGAGATCACCCATAAGGCCATGTACAAGCGCGCGCGCATGGGAATCGGCTACCTGTCCCAGGAGCCCTCGGTTTTCCGCAAGCTCACCGTCGAGGACAACATCAGGGCCATCCTCGAGACCTGCCCATATTCGCGGCAGGAGCGGAAGAACCGTCTGGAGGCGCTGCTCGACGAGCTGGGGCTGAGGCGGGTCCGTAAGACCAAGGCCTACGCGCTCTCGGGCGGCGAGCGGAGGCGGCTCGAGATCACCCGGGCGCTGGTCACCCAGCCCCGCTACATGCTGCTCGACGAGCCGTTCGCCGGCGTCGATCCGATCGCCGTCGACGATCTGCAGTCGATCGTGTCGGCACTGCGGGACCGGGGGCTCGGGATCCTCATCACCGACCACAACGTCCGCGAGACGCTGTCCATCACCGACCGCGCGTACCTGCTGTACGACGGGCGGATCCTCAAGTCCGGGCCGGCGGACGCACTGATCGCGGACCCGGAGGCTCGCAGGTTGTATCTCGGCGAAGACTTCCGACTCTAGTCGGCCGCTGAAAACGGCTCATCTGCTTCGTTCCGCTTCGTCGCCGGTCCTGCGGCGTGGGAATGACCACGCCTCGGAACGGCTTCCTCGCGCGCCTTGCATCTGAGCCGTTTTGAGCGG
>DASSPT010000024.1:0-2180 GCA_035699465.1 Gemmatimonadota bacterium | reverse complement strand
GGGGCTGGTCGTCGACGAGGACGGGATCGCGGTCCCCGCCGGCGAGGAAGGGGAGCTCCTCATCCGCGGCGGCACGGTGATGCAGGGGTACTGGAACCTGCCCGAGCGCACGGCGTCCGCTTTCCACGTGGATTCGCAGGGTGGTCGATGGTACCGGACGGGAGACCTCGTGCGGGAGGACGCCGACGGGACGCTGCTCTTTTCCGGACGTCGTGATCGGATGGTCAAGCGGCGCGGCTACCGGGTCGAGCTCGGGGAGATCGAGACCGCGCTGTACCGCCACCCCGAGATCGTCGAGGCCGCCGTCCTCGCGCTCCCGGGAGAGGACGGAATCAGCATCGAGGCGTTCGTGTGCCGCGCGGACGGCGGCAAGGGCTCGATCATCGAGATCAAGACCTTCTGCTCGAAGGAGCTGCCGCTCTACATGATCCCCGACCGGTTCCAGTTCCGGCAGTCGCTCCCCAAGACGTCCACCGACAAGATCGATTATCAGGCTCTCGCAAGAGGGGGATCGTGAACCTCGACCTGACACCCGAGCAGAAGCTCCTCCAGGGCGAGATCACGCGCTTCGCCCGCGCGGAGCTGAACGCCGGCGCGCGCGAGCGCGATCGCGATCAGGTGTTTCCGCGCGAGCTGTGGGGGAAGTGCGGCGAGATGCGGCTCCAGGGGTTGCCGGTGCCCGAGGAGTACGGGGGCGGCGGGCTCGACGCGCTCGGCACCGCGATCGCGCTCGAGGCGCTGGGCTACGGCTGCGAGGACGGGGGCCTAGTGTTCGCGATCTGCGCCCATCTGCTGGCCTGCGTGGTGCCGATCTGGAAGCACGGCACCGAAGAGCAGCGCCGGCGCTGGCTGCCGGGGCTCTGCGAAGGGTCTCTGATCGCCGTCAACGGAATGACGGAGCCGGAGTCGGGCTCGGACGCGTTCGCGATGTCGACGCGGGCGCGGAGGGACGGCGACGGGTGGATCATCAACGGGGCCAAGACATTCTCGTCGAACGGTCCGATCGCGGACCTGGCCCTGGTCTACGCCGTCACGAACCCCGACAAGGGGTTCGGCGGGATCACGGCGTTCGTCGTCGAGAAAGGCGCCGGCGGATTCCGTGCCGGTCAGAAGTTCGAGAAGATGGGTCTGCGGAGCTGTCCGATCGGAGACCTCGTGCTCGAAGACGCGCGGGTCGGCGACGACGCGGTCTTGGGCGGGGTGGACGCCGGGGCGACGGTGTTCTCTCAGTCGATGGATTGGGAGCGCGCCTGTCTCGGCGCCACGCACGTGGGGACCATGCAGCGGCTCCTCGAGTCCGCGGTGAAGCAGGCCCGGACTCGCAAGTCCGGCGGGCAGCCGATCGGGAAGAACCAGGCCGTCAGCCACAAGATCGCGGACATGAAGGTGCGGCTCGAGGCCTCGCGCCTGCTGACGTACCAGGCGGCATGGCGGCTCGAGCAGACGCGCGCGGCCGCGATGGACGCCTCGATCGCCAAGCTCCACGTCAGCGACTCGCTCGTGGCGAGCGCGCACGACGCGTTGCAGATCATGGGTGGCTACGGGTTCCTGGTCGAGCAGGGCGTCGAGCGGACGCTCCGTGACGCGGTCGCGAGCACGATCTATTCGGGAACGAACGAGATGCAGCGGTCGATCATCGCCCGCTGGCTCGGCCTCTAGTCCGGCACGGAATCCCCGTTCCGCGATCGCGGCGCAGCTCTACCACATTTCCGGAACCTCTCGACGAGTTCCGTAGTTACGTCGGGGCGACTTTTGACATCGCCTCCGCGGCTCGGGTACACTGGAAAATTCGCACATCGATATGCTGGGTCCGAGACCCCCGCTGGGCCGCCCGCCAACAAGGAGACAGCACATGCGAACGAGCCTTCGTTTCTTCTTCGCACTGGCATTGCCCGCCCTCTCGATCCTCGCGGCATGCGGGACGGATCGGGAGTCGGGATCGCCAGTCGACACCGGCCTCGAACTGACCGGTGTCGCCCAGTTCTGCCCGTCGGGAGACATCGGCGGCGCCATCGCCGCGATCTTCCCGACTCCCAACAGCCTGCGTCACGTGGCCACGGTGAACTGCGGCCAGGTCTTCGACGCCTACGGGAAGGGCAAGCAGACCGAAGCGGTTCAGAAAGCGTTCGCCTTTTTCGTAAAATCCCTGAAGCAGAACGAAGCCGGGCAGCTGCTGGTGT
>DASSPT010000023.1:0-24403 GCA_035699465.1 Gemmatimonadota bacterium | reverse complement strand
GCCCAGGATCCAACCGCCGAACAGATGACGGCCATGATGGAGGCCGTGGCGCCCGACGAGAACCATGAGGTGCTGGAGCAGCTGGCCGGCTCGTGGAGCCACGCCGTCACCTTCTATCCCGCGCCGGGGGCCGAGCCCATGCAGATGACGGCCACGAGCAGCGCGGAGATGACGATGGGCGGCCGTTACCTCGTGACGGAGATCGACGGCGACTTCCTGGGCACTCCCTTCGAAGGCCGCGAGGTCATGGGCTACGATAAGGTGAGGGGCCAGTACTTCGCGCTGTTTCACGACAACATGTCCACCGGTCCGATGATATCGTGGGGATCGTGGGATCCCGAGACCAGGACGATGACGATGGAGGGGACCTTCGCCGATCCGATGACCGGCGACCTGGAGAAGAAGGTCCGCAACACGACCCGGCTCCTGGACGACGCCACCGTCCACTACGAGAACTGGGGTCCGGGACCAGACGGCGAGATGTACAAGACGATGGAGATTCACTCGACGAAGCAGTAGTAGCCGAGCGGGTCAGAGATCCTGGAGCTCCGGATCGGGCCGGCCGAGGAGCGGCAGCCCGTCGAACGCTTCCTCCAACGCGCGCTCGAGCGCGCGCAGGTCGGCCGCGCTCCAGCGTAGGTCGCGGCGCTCGTCCTGGTCGACGTACCAGAGTCGCCCGCCGACCTCTTCGAGCCCCAGCGCCGCGGCGGCGGCCAGGGCGTAGATCGCGAGCTGCGCCTCGTGTCTGGCGGTCGAGGTCGGGTCGGCCTCAGCGAACTTGTAGTCGCCGACCCACCATCCGCCGGCCGCGTCCCGCCAGAGGACGTCGATCGCCCCGGTCACCACGCCCCCGCCGGGAGCGCGCAAGCGGAAGGGATGCTCCCGCGCCACATCGTCCGCTCCGCGGAGGTCGGGGAGCACGCGGCGCTGGGCATAGCTGGCGAGCGCGCGCGCTTCCGGCTCCGCCAGGGCGCCGGGTCCCGCGAGCCACGCCGCGAGATCGTCTTCCGCGGTGACGGCCAGCGGCATTCGCTCGAGAGCCCGGTGGCCGCGTTCGCCTCGCCGCATGGCCTCTTCGGCCAGGGGGCGCGCGCCCGGCCAGTCCGCGGCCGGAAGTGCGCCCCCCGCCAGGAGGGCCGCCATCTCGCGCGCGCTCGCCTCCCCGGGAGCCGCCGGCAGGGGCGCCAGGACGGCCACGCCGGGATCCGCCAGCGGAGGCGACTGGCCGAGGGCGGCGGCGAAGCGAGGCAGCCAGACGTCGAGGGCCGAAGCGCGCGCGAGCGCCGCGCCCGGCTCCGACGCGACGAACTCCCGCACCCGCGCGAACCACCAGTGATCGGTCGCCCCCGCCGACAGGATGAGGTGCTCCCTAGCGCGTGTGGCAGCGACGTAGAGGAGCCGTCCTTCCTCGGCTCGCTCGCGTCGCGCCGCGGCTTGCTTCGCCGCATGGTACCCGAGCGTCGGCTCGCCCTCGACGCCGGCGTCCTCCCACCACTTGGAGACCACGCCGAGATCCGGATCGAAGGCCACGCCTCCAAGGCCCTCCGGCATCTTACCGCCGATGTCCGCCAGCGCGACGATCGGGAACTCCAGCCCCTTGGATTGGTGGATGGTCATGACGCGCACGCGGTCACCGGCTTCGGGCAGCGACGCGTCGCGCTCACGGGGTGGGCGCTCGACGCGCCTCTTGAGGAGCGCGATCCAATCCGAGAGGAGGACCGCGCCCTCGGATGGAGCGCGCTCGGCGAGCGTCAGGAGCCGGTCCAGGTTCGCGCGCCGCTGCACGCGATCGGGGAGGGCGTCGATGACAGCCGCATATCCGGTCCGGTCGACGAGCCAGCCGACGACGTCCGCCGGCGGCTCGTGGTCGGCTCGCTGCCGGAGCTCGGCGAGGACGTCCAGCCCGTCCGCGAGCGCGGCGGACTCCTCGTCAGCGAGGCCGCCGCCAGACGCCGCCACCGTCTGGAGCCGGGGAAGGAGCGGCCCATCCCGATGGGACCAGCCGGTGAGCAGCGCCCAGATCGCGTCGTCTGCCAGGCCGACCATGGGAGAGCGCAGGAAGCCGACGAGCGGGATGGGGTCGAAGGGAAGGAGCGCCGCCTGGAGGGCAGATAGCACGTCGTACACCTCCTGCCGGTTGTAGAAACCGCTGCCGCCGACCACGATCGACTCGAGACCGACCCCCTCGAGCGCGCGGCGGTAGGGCTCGACCTGGGTCAATCTCCTGAGCAGGACGACGACGTCCCCCGGCCTGGCCGTCCGTTCCTCGCCCGTGCGGCGATCCTCGACGCGAATCGACTCCGGACCGTCGGGCTCGCAGGCGGCGGCGATCCGCGCGGCCAGGGAGCGCGCTTCGATCTCGCGGGCCTTTGCGGCAGCCGGAGCGGCGTCGCCGGGGTGCAGGACCTCCACGCACAATCCACCCCTGGCGGGACGCGCGGGCCTCTGCGGGAGATAGCCGATGTCGTCCTCGCGCTCGCCGCCGATCAGCACCCCGGGGAAGAACGCGTTCAGGAACTCGATCAGCTCGGGCCGCGCCCGGTAGTTGGTGGCCAGCGGACGGCGGGCCCCCCGAGCTGCGGCGGCGCGCGCCAGCCGCTCGAAGGCCTCTACCGTGGCCCCGCGAAACCCGTAGATCGACTGCTGGGAGTCGCCGACCACGCACCAGCGGATCCCCCCGGGACGCGCAGCGCCGGCCAGCGCATCGTCACCGACCACGAGGCGCAGGATGTCGTGCTGGACGGGGTCGGTGTCCTGGTGCTCGTCGACCAGCACCACGCGCATCCGCCCGCGAAATCCCTCCAGGACCTCGGAGTCGCCCAGAAGGAGCGCGCGCGACTTGAGGAGCAAGTCGTCGTAGTCCAGCGCGTGTCGCGCCGCCCGCGCCGCCCGGTAGGCGTCGCGCACGGAAACTGCGAGCGCGGGCCATACGCCGAGCTGGAAGCGGTGCTCGATCTCGCTCCGCGCGGCGCGGAGCCCGTCGATCGCCGCGACTACCGCGTGGCGGAGAGGCGTCGCGTCATGGAAGCGCCAGGTCCGGCTCGGGGCGCGCGCGGCTTCGCGGAGCGCCTCTTCGGCGCCGGCGGAAGGGTCGGATCCCCAGGCGCCGACGGCTTCCTCGTATGCGGTCAGGAACGCCCGTGCCTTGGGGGTCAGCGATGCGGAGCGGGCGGCCGCCAGGAGCTCCGCGGCGGCCGCGGCGACCCGCCCGGGTAGAGCACCGGAGATCTCCCGCTCGAGCTCGGCGAGCCGTTCCTCGAAGCGCTCGATCGGGCGCGTCCGGCTCCACCCGGCGGTGCGGAGATCCCGGACGAGCGCCGCGATCCGCGCGCTCGACTCCCGGAGGCCCAGGATCTCGACGGCTTGACGCGCGGCTGGATCGGAAGCGAGCCGGGAGCGCAGGGTCTCGACGGTCGTCCGGTGGAGGAGCTCGTCGGCGGCCTCCTCGCTCAGGATCGCGAAGCGCGGGTCGACACCCGCCTCGAGCGGGTGATCGCGCAGGAGGCCCGCGCACCAGCCGTGGAAGGTGGTCACGGGAGCCGACTCGAGCTCGCGCAGCGTATCGGGGTCCGCGATCCCCGCGCGGATCCGCTCCTGCAGCTCGCGGGCCGCGCGCTCCGTGAACGTTAGACAGAGGATCTCGCGCGGGCCGATGGACTCCGCACCCACCAGCCGTGGCTCGTCGAGGATCCGCGTGTAGAGATCGACCAGCGTGCGTGTCTTGCCGGAACCCGCTCCGGCGGTTACGACGAGATCCGTCTCGAACGCGATCACGGCGCGCTGTTCGTCGCTCGGGATGCCGGCGGGCGACGGCTCGTTTCCCGCGTCGGTGGGCGCGTCGGCGGTCGCGCATGTGGCGATGCCGCGCGGCTCCACCCCGAAGTCGAGGTCCAGCTGATCCCCTGGCACTCGGCCCGGGCCGGCGCTCACGCCTCCTCCTCGGTCTCGATCGAGGCGGGATCTCCCGGCGCCACGAGCGCGATCCGGCACGAGCGGCGGAAGTCGCAGTATCCGCAGACGTCGCGGTCCCGCGGCGAGGGGTCGTATCGGCCGTCCAGAGCGTCCTCGATCGCGGCCGCGATTCGCTCCCGGATCTCCTCCGTCGCGGGCGCCCTCAGGGAGCCGAGAACCCGCGGCTCGCGGATGCAGTGGATGGCACCCGTGATCGCGGGCGGCTTGTTCAGTCCCTCGCGCGCGGCCCATTCGACCGCGGCAAGGAAGTAGGCATAGAGCTGGAAGCGGTCGATGCCGCAGATACTCTCGTCCACCGCGTCCTGATGGCTCTTCCGCCGCTTGCTGTGCTTGTAGTCGAGAACGTGGAGCGCTCCGCTCGCCTCGTCGTGGTCGAGTCGGTCGAGGCGGCCGCGGAGCTCCACTCTGCCGTGGACGGTCTCGATCTCGACCGCCGGCGAACCGTCCTCGTCGAGCCCGAACCCCAGCTCGAATGCCAGCGACCGCTCGCCCGATCCGGGTGGATGCTTGGCGGCCACGTGCCGCAGATACGCGACGAGCTCGGCCGCGGTGCGGCGGCGCGTCGCCGCCCATACCGCGGGATCGCCGCGCAGCGCGACGTCGACGGCGTCCTCGGCGGCCGCCAGGATGGCCTCGACGCTCTCCAGATCCGCCGGAACCGCGCCAGGTCCCTCTTCGTAGAGGACGTTGAGCGCGCGGTGGACGAGGATGCCGACCGCGCTCGCCTCGGCTTCCACGGGGCTTTCGTCCGGACGCTTCAGCCGCAGCACGTAGCGCTGGAAGAACTGATGCGGACACTGCCGCCAGCTCTCGAGCTGCGAGGCCGACCACCGCCCGAGGGGGCCCTCGGGCACGAGCGCGAGGAGCGCCTGGGCGCGCTCCGCACGGAACGTTCCGTCGTACGCGCCACCCTGTCCGCGCCGCGCGTCCTGGTCGCGCGACAGGAATAGCGCCCGGTCGCGCTCGATCGCCTGCAGCCGCGCCACCGCGTCCGCTCCGCGTACCAGCCGCCACGCGGGGGCGTCCACCGTAGCGGAGTCCTCGACCGGCGTTAGGTCTGCGGGGCGGCGCGCCGCCTCGTACTCGAGGGCGGGGAGCAGGGGAGTGGAGTCGTCGTTCTCCAGGGGGCAGCTGAGGAAGAGCTCCTCCGCGGTCTCGCGCCGGCGCTCGGCGAGAAGCAGCGCGCCTTCGCGCGCCGCTTCGGCGGACAGCCGGAAGATGCGCGCGCCGGCGATGTCGTTGAGCGCCCGGCGCTCGCGGTCGCCGAATACCTGTGCGGCGGCATCGCGGCCAATCAGGGATCCGCGCGACAGGCCGATCACCGCGGTATGGCGGAAGCGAAGCGCGCGGCCGTCCCGAGGAGTCAGGAGCGCCACGCCTCTCCCCGGCCGCCCGAGACGCTCGCGCCGATCGGAGATCGCATCCAGGAGCCTTCGCCGATGGAACCGCCATCCCATGGGTGGACCATTCCAGCGGCCCATGGCTTCGAGGCCGTCACGGAGGTCGCGGAGCGCCGTGCGCCACGCCTCCCATCCGGGATCGCCTTCGGCCTGCTCGATGCCCGCCGCGGAAAGCGCGTCCGCGTACGCGGCCCAGAACTCGACCGGCGGGCGCTCGGCGCGCCCCAGCGCCTCGACACGCTGGAGCACCTGATTCAGCGCCTTCGCGCTCTCTCCGCGGACCTCCAGGATCGCGCGTCCCCATTCGGCCGACGGGCCCCCGGATGCCGGGCCGCGGCGGACGTAGGGCAGAAGCGCCGCGGCATCGAGCCGGCCCGTCAGGGGCGATGCGATCCACGC
This sequence comes from Gemmatimonadota bacterium, assembly GCA_035699465.1. Taxonomy (GTDB): domain Bacteria; phylum Gemmatimonadota; class Gemmatimonadetes; order JACCXV01; family JAHWKZ01; genus JAICNR01. The sequence goes on along the minus strand of DASSPT010000023.1, from coordinate 18,632 downwards.
CTCTACGTCCGCGCGGCGAAACCCTTCCTCGATGAGGCGGAAGGGAAGCATCGCGGTGGCGAACGTAGGAGTCTCGGTCAGGAGCGCGGCCCTGCGCGCATGGTGCTCGATGCCGCGCCGCGACAGCTCGCGGGCGACCCGCCGGGCATTGGCGGCGCCTCCGGCCAGGACGATGGAGATCTCCTCGGGGCGGCTACCCGCGTCGATCCTGGCGCGCGCCCAGTCGGCCACTTGGCGCGCTTCCTCGGTGGGATGGTTGGGGACGGCGAACCGCACCCTTCGTGGCGCATCCTCCGGCTCGGGATACACGATCTCGATGTCGAGCGCGGGATCGTTCACTCGCTCCCACCGGTGGACGAACGGATACGCGTACGCGGTGGCGTCCGGGTCGTCGGGCTGGAAGGGGATCCTCACCCGCACCCGCTCGGCGCGGAGCGAGACCGCGACCAGGAGCTCTCCCTGGAGCGGACTCACGTCGTACAGGCCCGTGACCTCGAAAGCGTCCAGCTTCGACAACGGCCAGGCCCCTGCGCGCACGATGGAGATGGCGGCACGCAGCGCGTCGGCCTCGTCCCAGCGGGCGAGAGCCTCGAGACGCCGTTCGAACGCGTCGAGCGTCGCGGCGAGAGCCTGGAGGCGTCGATTGCCGACGACGGCGGGCACCAGGTCTGCGGCTCGGAGACCCGCCCCGCGGATCTCGCGGATCGCGGCGCCTATCGCCCGTGAGGCCCCGGGGCCCTCGGCTCCCGGACCGAACAGGCGGCGCACCTCGGGTTCCAGGGCTTCGACGATGTCGTCCACCAGATAGCTCGCCGCGAGGTCGGTCAGGCGAGCGCGCGGCTCTGGTTGCGCGGTGAGGATCCGGTCGAGGAGCTCGGGAATCGTGACCACGTCCGAAGTCCAGGCGGCGCGTGACCCCAGCCCCGCTCCATTTCCGGCCGACCCCGCCATGAACGCGTCGACTATCCGCGCGGCGACGCGTCGCGAGGGGACGACGATCAGCACGGGACGAGCTCGGCGAGCGCGCGCGCGATCCTCCGCTGGGCCGCGGGGAGAGCACGGCGGGCGGGATCGGGATCCTCCCAGGATGCGGCCGTCCAACCGCCCGCCGCCACGGCTTGCGCGTCCGGGGCGGACTCGGCCTCCGATTCGAACAGGAACGCGCGGTAGACGTGGCGGCGATGCGAGTAGGCGTGCGTGACCTCGGCCAGCGGGCGGACGCGCGCGGCGTCCAGCAGCGCGGCGGCCGCGCGCTCGGCCGCGGAGCCTGCGTCTTCGCCGGGCTCGACCTCGCGGCTCGGGAACTCCCACATGCCTCCCAGCATCCGGTTCTCGGAACGCCGCGCCATGAGCGTGCGGCCCCCCGGGGAGACCACCACCGCGACTCCCAGTTCGAAGGTCGGGACCCTGAGCCGCCGCGCGCGGCCGGGCCGCTCGGCGAGGGTCCCGCGCGATCGCGCGCGGCACGTGGCGGAGAGCGGGCACCCGGCGCAGCGTGGGGATCGCGCCCGGCAGACGGTCGCGCCCAGCTCGATAAGCGCCTGGTTGAAGTCCCCGGGGCGCTCGCGGGGCATGATCGCCGCGGCGCGCTCCCGCAGCTCGGACGGGGTGGGGTCGGCGAGGTCGAAGAGCCGCGACAGCACGCGCCGGGCGTTGACGTCGATCGCCGGCTCGGTCCTGTCGAATGCGATCGAAGCGATCGCCCCGGCCGTGTACTCCCCGACTCCGGGCAGCGCGCGGAGTTCCTCGGGCGTGTCGGGCAGCCCGCCGCCCGGGCGCTCACGCACCATGCGCGCCGCCGCATGGAGGTTCCGGGCGCGCGAATAGTAGCCCAGGCCCTCCCACTCCGAGAGAACCTCGTCGATCTCCGCCTCGGCGAGCGACGTCAGAGTGGGGAAGCGCGCCAGCCACCGCTCGAAGCGGGGAATCACGGTCTCGACGCGCGTCTGCTGGAGCATGATCTCCGAGATCCAGACGCGATAGGGATCGCGATCCCGCCGCCACGGCAGATCGCGCAGAGCGCCGTCGAACCACGCGAGCAGCGCGCGCGAGAGATCCTCGATGTGCGGGGCCACGGCGCCGAAGATCGGCACGCCGAGCGGGCGCTTCAAGTTGTAGGCCGCCAGGGGCCGGGTTACCTTCGCGAGCCGATGAAAACCCCCGCCCGGATCTTTCGCGAGTACGACGTTCGCGGACTCGTCGACGAGGATCTGTCCGACGATCTCGTACGCTCCCTGGGCCGCGCGTTCGCGACCTTCATGCGGCGCCAGACCGGTTCGGACCGGGTCACGCTCGCCCTCGGCTGGGACGTGCGGCCGTCGTCCAGGCGGCTGCGGGATTCCCTGACCGAAGGCATGGTGGCGGCGGGCGCACGGGTCCTCGACGTGGGCCTCGTACCGACCCCCGTCCTCTACTACGCCTGTCACCGTCTCGCCACCGACGGGGGGGTGATGATCACCGGCAGTCACAATCCTCCCGAGTACAACGGGTTCAAGCTGGGGTACCGCGATCTCCCCCTCTCCGGCGAGGAGATCCAGGGGGTCCGGCTACTGATCGAGAGCGACGACTTCGCGTCGGGCGCCGGATCGGTGGAGGAGCGTCCCGTCACCGAAGACTACTGCGACATGGTGACATCCAAGGTGAGACTGGCCCGCGAGGTCCGGCTCGTCCTCGATCCCGCCAACGCCTGCGGCGCTCTGTTCGCCGGCGATCTGCTCGAGCGGATCGGGGCCAGCGTCGACCGCCTCTACGACGATGTCGACGGCACCTTTCCCAACCACCATCCGGACCCTACCGTCGACGCGAACGTCGTCGACCTCCGCAAGCGCGTCGTCGAGGTCGGAGCGGAGATGGGAATCGGGCTCGACGGAGACTGCGACCGGATCGGTGCCGTCGACGCGACCGGACGACTCGTCCGCGGCGACCAGCTGACCGCGGTGTTCGCGCGGGAGCAGCTGGAGCGCACGCCGGGCGCCAGGATCCTCTTCGACGTCAAGTCCTCGCGCGCCCTCGAGGAGGACATCCGCGCCCACGGCGGCGTTCCGTTCATGTGGAAGACCGGTCACAGCCACGCCAAGCTCAAGATGAAAGAGGAGGGCATTCCCTTCGGCGGGGAGATGAGCGGGCACCTCTTCTTCTTCGACGATTACTGGGGATTCGACGACGCCATCTACGGGGCGTGCAAGCTGTGCGAGATCGTCTCGAAGTCGGAATCGTCCCTGGCGGAGATAGTGGATTCGCTCGCGAGCTACCCGTCGACTCCCGAAGTGCGGATCGAGACCACCGAGGACAGGAAGTGGAAGCTCGTCGAGGAGGCCAGGGAGACGTTCGGTAGGCGGTACGACATCGTCGACATCGACGGGGTGCGGATCTCCTTCGACGAGGGCTGGGTCCTCCTGCGCGCATCGAACACCCAGCCGGTCGTCGTCCTGCGCGCGGAAGGGAACAGCGAGTCCGGGCTCGCGGCCATCAAGGGTCGGATGGAGGAGTTCCTGGCGACGCGCGGGATCGAAGAGATTCCTTGGGGCGGCTGAACCGCAGACTCGCGGTCATTGCGGGAGGAGCGATCCTCCTCGCGCTGATCGTGGTCGGGTCGGTGGTCGACACGATCGTCGACGTGCTGTGGTTCGACGAACTCGGATACGAGGACGTGTACTGGACGGCGTTCAGGGCGCGGCTGGTCGTGAGATTCTTCGCCGGCGCCGTCATCTTTCTGTTCTTCTTCGTCAATCTCCGCCTCGCAGCTTCGTCGTTCGGATCGATCCGGCGCCGGATCTCGAACATCGAGATCCACGAGGAGATCCCGGGAAAGTGGCTCACCCTGACCGCGCTCGCGGCCGCGGCGTTCCTGGCATTCCTGTTCAGCACGGCGGTCAGCGGGCACTGGCTGGACGTCCTCGTCTGGACAAAGCGCCAGCCGTTCGACCTGGTGGAGCCGCTGTTTTCCAAGAACGTGGGCTTCTACGTCTTCACCCTGCCGCTCCTGAGGCTGGCGCAGAACCTGGCGTTCCTGCTCCTGATCGCGGCGCTCGTCATCCTGGGGGTGCTCTACGTCACCAGCGGCGGGCTCGAGATCTCGGAGAACAGGATCCGCTTCCGGGCAGGCCCGCTGCGACACGTGGTGGCCAATCTGGCGCTGCTGTTCCTCGTCCTTGCCTGGGGCTACCGGCTCGATCTGTACGAGCTCCTGTTCTCCTCGCGCGGCATCGTGTACGGCGCCTCGTACACGGACGCGCATGCGCAGGTGCTCGGCTATCGCGTGCTGGTGGCGCTGTCGCTGGCCGGGTTCGGAGTCACGGTCTATGACGTCGTCCGGGGGCGATACGGCCTCGCGCTGACCGCATTCGGGGCGCTGATCATCGGCGCCATCGTGTTCAAGGGGCTGTATCCCGGCGCGGTCCAGCAGTTCGAGGTCGAGCCCAACGAGATCAACAAGGAGGCGCCCTACATCGCGCGGAACATCGCCTACACGCGGCGCGCGTTCGACCTCACGGCGATCGAAGAACGGCCCTTCGACGTGGCGGGGAGTCCGTCCCCGGAAGTGCTCGGCGAGGCCGACAGGACGCTGTCCAACATCCGCCTATGGGACTGGCGTCTCCTGCTCGATTCCTACAGCCAGCTCCAGGAGATCCGCCTCTACTACGAGTTCGAAGACGCGGACGTGGACCGTTACGACCTGGGCCAGGGGCCGCGCCAGGTCATGTTGTCGGCGCGCGAGATGGCCGTCGAGGAGCTGCCCCCTCAGTCCCAGACCTGGCAGAATCAGCACCTGATCTTCACCCACGGATACGGCCTGGTGATGAGCCCCGTGAACGAGGTGACGAACGAGGGGCTGCCGAAGTTCTTCCTGTCCGACATTCCGCCCACTGCGCAGGACACTCTGGCAGCGGCGCTACGGGTGACGCGGCCCGAAATCTACTTCGGCGAAAGGACCTTCAACTACGCGCTCGTGGCGACGCAGGAGCAGGAGTTCGACTATCCGCAGGGGGACCAGAACATCTACACCTCGTACTCGGGCAACGGGGGGCTGAGGATCGAGTCGTGGTGGAGAAAGGCGCTGTTCGGATGGTACCTGGGGTCGCTCAAGTTCCTCCTGACCGATGCGATCGACGCCGATTCCCGGCTGTTGCTCAACCGGCAGATCCACGAGCGGATCCGCCGCCTGGCGCCGTTTCTGGAGTACGATCGCGACGCGTATCTGGTGCTCCTGGACGGCCGCATGCTGTGGGTGCAGGACGCCTACACCGTGTCGGACCGCTATCCGTATTCGGAGACCGTATCGGCTTTCGGAGACAGGGTCCGGCTAAATTACGTCCGCAACAGCGTCAAGGTCGTGGTCGACGCATACCACGGCAGCGTGACCTTCTACGTTTGGGATCCCGAGGATCCCATCCTGGCCGCATACCGTGCCGTGTTCCCCACGCTGTTCGTGCCCGCGGAATCGATGCCCGAGGGGCTGCGCGCGCACATGCGCTACCCCGAGGATCTGTTCACCATCCAGGCCGAGGTCCTGAGGTCGTATCACATGGTGGACGCCAAGGTGTTCTACAACCGCGAGGACCTGTGGAACATCCCCAACGAGATCTACCAGGGTCAGCCCCAGACGATGGCACCGTACTACGTCCTCGTGCAGCTACCCGACGACGAGGAAGTCACCTTCCAGCTGGTCCTGCCATTCACCCCGAACCGCCGCGACAATATGATCTCGCTCCTCGCGGCGAAGTCCGATCCCGGCAACTACGGGCAGCGCGTGATCTACGAGTTTCCGAAGGACCGGCTCATCTACGGGCCCATGCAGATCGAGGCCCGGATCGACCAGGACCCCGTGATCAGCGAGCAGATCACGCTCTGGAGCCAGAAGGGGTCGAGCGTCATCCGGGGGAATCTGCTGGTCATTCCCATGGGGAACACCGTGCTGTACGTGGAGCCGCTCTTCCTGCAGGCGCAGCAAAGCCAGCTCCCCGAGCTGACGCGGGTGATCGCCACATACGGGACGCACATCGCGATGGAGCCGACGCTCGAGGCCGCGCTGCTCCAGCTGGTCCGCCGCTCGGCCGGCGCTATGGCCGCGCTGGAGGTCGCGCAGGAGATCGGGCTGGCCGAGCCGGGAGCCCTGCTCCCGGCGGAGCCAGCCGCCGGTGAGGAGCCGGCGCGGCCGAGCGCCGGCGCGCTCGCCGACGAGGCCAGGGGCGCGTACGACCGGGCGGTCGCCGCGCAGCGGGCCGGCGACTGGGCCGCCTATGGTGAGGCCCTCGACGAGCTCGGCCGGATCCTGGAAGAGCTTGCCGCGGAGTAGCTCCATGATGGAGTCGCCGGCCCCCATCTCCGCGGAGGATCGGTCGCTCATCGATCAGGCGTTCACGCGCACTACGGGCGCCGAGCGGATCGAGGGCAATCGCGTGCGGCTCCTGAGGGACGCGGCCGAGCACTACCCCGCGTGGCGGGACGCCATCGCGGCCGCGGAGCGGTACGTGTACTTCGAGAGCTACATCATCCGCGACGACGAGTCGGGAAAGCTGCTGGCGGACGCGTTGACCGCCCGGGTCCGTGACGGCGTGAAGGTCCGGCTCACCTACGACTGGGTCGGGGGCCTCGGAAAGACATCGCGACGGTACTTGGGCGAGCTGCGCGAGGCGGGCGTCGAGGTGCGCTGCTTCAATCCGTTCCGCTTCACGAGCCCGCTGGGTTGGGTGCATCGCAACCACCGGAAGAGCCTGATCGTAGATGGGGTCACGGCCTCGATCACGGGTCTCTGCGTGGGCGACGAGTGGGTGGGAGACCCCGCACGAGGGATCCCGCCGTGGCGGGACACGGGCATCCAGGTCGAAGGTCCCGCGGTCACGCCCATCGAGCGGGCGTTCGCGGACATCTGGGCGCTGATCGGACCGCCCATACCGGCGGGGGAACGCCGCTCCGAGCCGGTCCCGGTGGCAGGCGAAGTCGCCATGCGCGTGGTGGCGAGCGAGCCGTACCGCGCCGTGCTCCTCCTCCTCGACCAGCTGATCGCCAGCGCCGCGCGCGAGACCCTGTGGCTGGCCGACGCCTACTACTCCGGTGTGCCCTCGCACGTGCAGGCGCTCCGCTCCGCGGCGCTCGACGGGGTGGACGTGAGACTCCTTCTGCCGGGCGCCACGGACCTGCCCGTCGTTCGCATCATGTCACGGGCGGGCTACCGGGTGCTGCTCGAGGCGGGCGTCCGGATCTTCGAATGGAACGGTCCCATGCTCCATTCCAAGACGGCCGTCGCCGACGGGCGCTGGGCGCGCGTCGGATCGAGCAACCTGAACATCGCCAGCTGGCTCGCGAACTACGAGCTGGACGCGGTGATCGAGGACGCGGCCTTCGCCGAGACTATGGCGGCGCAGTACGAGATCGACCTCGCCAACTCCACCGAGGTGATTCTGGGCAGCGCGCGCCGCCGCGCGGTGCGGCGGAACCCCAGACGCGGGAGCGCGGGCCGGATGGCGCTCGTGGGAATCCGCATCGGCAACACGCTTACGGCCGCGGTGACGAGCCACCGCACACTGGCCGCACAGGAAGCGGGGATCGTGGCAGCCGCCGGGGGATTGGCGCTGGTCGCCGCAGTCGTCGCGGCCCTGTGGCCCCGCCTGCTCGCGATCCCGTTCGCGATCGCCGTCGGCTGGCTGGGGGTGGCGCTCATCGCGCGGGCGTACGGGATGCGTAGGGGCTCGGGGCCGGCCGGCGGAGACGAGAAGGTGTCTACTGCGCGGAAGCGGCCGGGCTGATCCGCGTCAGACGCTGGGAGCCGAATTTCGCTCGCGGATCCGATTCGCGAGCTCGACCCGGTTCTGAATGCCGAGCTTCTTGAAGATGTTGTGGACGTGGATCCGCACGGTTCCGTCGGCGATTCCCAGCCTCTCCGCGATCTGCTTGTTCTGAAAGCCCGAGGCCACGCCCTCGGCGATCTCGGTCTCCCGCGGCGTCAACGCGTGGGCGCCCGAGTTCCCGTTCGCCGCGATGTTCAGCGCTCGCTCGACCAGCTCCACCGAGATCCAGCGGCCGCCCATCGCCACGGTCTTCACGCAATCGAGGAGCACGCTGGACGCCTCGTCCTTCATGAGGATTCCATCGACGCCGAGGCGAATCGACTCGGTCAGATCTTCCGAACCCAGCTCGTCCGCCAGGAGAACCACGCGTGTCGGCAGGCCGAGGTCGCGAACGGTCTTCAGGATCGCTACCGCCGACACTCCCGGCATGACCGCGTCGATGACCGCCACGTCGGGCGTCTTCTCGCGGATCGCCTCCAGCGCGGCGTGGCCGTCCAGATCGCGGGCGACGATCTCGACCTCCTCGTTGCGCGCGAGGAGGGAGGCCAGCCCTTCGAGGACGACGGGATGGTCGTCGGCGAGGGTCATGCGAATGGACATCTTGCCCTCCGGAAACCCAAGGTCTATGAGATAGATACTACACTCAATCGTATAGGATACATGGGGTGCTGTCAAGAGGGACTTCTATGAGGTTCGGTCTAGTGCTGGTGGGGGCCCCGAGTGGTACGAATGTGCAATGGGTCGACAGCTCGTCCATGGCTAGTCTCACGCCATGCGACGGATCCCGAGACGCCTGCTGGCACGTTGCCCGGGGACGGGAAGGTGGCTGGACACCGGCATCGTGATCCGCGACGACACCTTCGAACGGCTCGACCGGATAGAGTCCAGGGTCTTCTGCGTCTCCTGCGCGGCGATCCACAGCTGGAATCGGCAGACCGCCGCGCTGGAGGGAGACCTCCCTTCCGTGCTGGAAGGGACGACGAACAGTCCGGTCTAGCGCCCAAGCGTTCTCAGCCGGTCACTGGTGCTTCCAGTGTCGGGACTTCCCCTCCGCCATCCACTCGAGCGCGGTGGCCAGCCTCTTTCGGCGCGTTTCCTCGCGCTTCGCCTCTGCGATCCACTCCACGTACTCGCGGCGGTGGCTGGGGCTGAAGGACTCGAACGCGGCCCGCGCCCGTGCGTTCTTCGCCAGCGCGCTCTTCAGGTCGCCGGGCACCTCCACCGGCGGCTTCGGACGCCTGACGCTCCTGGGCGCCTTCACCCCTTCCTCGTTCAGCCTGGCGGCCTTTTTCAACCACGTGGTCAGAGTCTTCTTCGGGGGGAGATCGCCGAGGCGCTCGATCCGACCGAGCTGTCCCATCGCCTCGTCGCTCGGGTTCTCGACGACCAGCCTGTCCTTCCAGAACACGAACGCGCAGTGGCGCTTGAAGGCTGCCATGCCGCAGATCGGGCCTTCGTAGTCGAAGTAGGGCGCGCCCCACTTGATGGTCTCCTCCGCCTGAGGGATCGCCGAGTGGACGGTCTCCCTGAGTCGCTTCAGGATCGGCTTGGCGAAGTCGGCGGATCTCTCGATGTACGCGTCAACGCGCGGGTCGCGTGTTCCCATTCTCATTCCCTCGAGGGGGTGGTCTGGCCGGTCCGATCCCCTATCAGTGGGGAGGGGCCATGGGTTTTTTCAGTATGGCGATGTGCTGGGCGCCGAGGCAACGGCCGGGGACCCGCGCCGGGCCGGTTGAACGCGGTTCCGCGTGCGCCTAGCTTATGCGGCCATTTCCTATCGCGGCTTCGGGCGCGCCGCCGCACCATCGCTGCACATCGAAAGGACCACATGAAGATCCACGAGTATCAGGCGCGGAAGATCTTCCGCGACCACGGCCTTCCGGTGCCGCCCGAAAGGGTGGCGGCGACGCCGGAGGAGGCCGAGGCCGCCGCGCGCGACCTGGGCGGGCCGGCAGTCATCAAGGCCCAGGTGCACGTCGGCGGGCGCGGCAAGGCGGGAGGCGTGAAGCTCGCCTCGGACCCGGCCGCCGCCCGGGAGGTCGCGGGCGCGATCCTGGGCATGGATATCAAGGGCCTCGAGGTGCGCAAGGTCCTAGTCGCTCCGGCGGTCGACATCGAGCACGAGGCCTACGTCGGGATCATCGTCGACCGGGTGAGCCAGTGTCCGGTGCTCATGGTCAGCGCCGCCGGAGGCGTCGACATCGAGGAGGTTGCGCGCAGCACTCCCGAGAAGATCCACAAGGCCGAGATCGACCCGCGCTACGGGCTTCTCAATCATCAGGCGATGAGACTGGGCTTCGACCTGTACGACGACCTGCCGCGGGTCCGCACCGCGGCGCAGCTCTTCCGCCAGCTATACGAGGCCTTCCAGGCCAGCGACGCATCGCTCGCCGAGGTCAACCCGCTGGTCGTCACGAAGCAAGGGGAGCTCCTGGCGATCGACGCCAAGATGAATCTCGACGACAACGCGCTATTCCGGCATCCGGAGTTCGAGGAGCTCCGTGACCCCGCGTCGGAGGAGCCGGCGGAGACGATGGCCCGCGAGAAAGGCCTGTCTTACGTCAAGCTGGACGGCACGGTCGGTTGCATCGTCAATGGCGCAGGGCTCGCGATGGCGACGATGGACCTCATCAAGTACTACGGCGCCGAACCCGCCAACTTCCTCGACATCGGCGGCTCCTCGAACCCCGAGAAGGTCGTCAGCGCGATGCGGATCATCCTCTCCGATCCCAACGTCAAGGCGATCCTGTTCAACATCTTCGGGGGCATCACCCGGTGTGACGACGTGGCCAACGGGATCGTCAAGGCGATCGAGCAGCTCGAGGTCGACGTGCCGATCGTGATCCGGCTGACGGGCACGAACGAAAAGGAGGCGCTCGAGATCCTGCGTTCGGTGAACCTCCCGGCCACGAACTCCATGGACGAGGTGGTGCGGAAGGCGATCGAGCTGGCGAAGGGAGACGCCAGGTGAGCGTCCTCATCGACGGGTCGACGAAGCTCCTCGTGCAGGGCATCACCGGCCGCGACGGGTCGTTTCACGCCCGGCAGATGATCGAGTACGGCACGCAGGTGGTGGGCGGAGTGGTTCCCGGCAAGGGCGGGCAGGTCTTCGAGGGCGACGTCCCGATCTTCGACACGGTCGCCGAAGCGATGGACGACACCGGAGCGGACGCGTCGGTGATCTACGTGCCTCCGGCGTTTGCGGCGGACGCGATCTACGAGGCCGCCGACGCCGGCGTTCCGCTGATCGTGGCCATAACGGAGGGGATTCCGGTTCTCGACATGACCCGCGCGATGCCGTTCGTCGCCGAGTGCGGCTCGCGGCTCGTAGGACCCAACTGCCCGGGCCTCATCAGCCCCGGCAAGAGCAAGGTCGGGATCCTCCCGGGTCAGATCTGCACGCCGGGACCCGTCGGCGTAGTCTCGCGGAGCGGCACGCTGACCTACGAGGTCATCCACCACCTGACGGGTGCCGGCATCGGCCAGTCGACATGCATCGGGATCGGCGGCGATCCGATCATCGGCACCGACTTCATCGACTGCTTGTCGCTCTTCGAGGACGACCCCGAAACCCGCGCGGTCGTCCTGATCGGGGAGATCGGCGGCACCGACGAGCAGGAAGCAGCCGCGTTCGTCGAGAGCGACATGGAGACGCCGGTCGTAGGGTTCATCGCCGGGCAGACCGCCCCACCGGGCCGGCGCATGGGCCATGCCGGAGCGATCATCTCCGGCAGCGAGGGAACCGCGAAGGAGAAGATGGAGGCGTTCGAGGGTCACGGGATCGTGGTCGCCCGGAGACCCGCCGACATCGTGGATCTGGTGAGGCAGGCCCTTGGCTGAGCGGGTGACGCACGAGCCGCTTCTCGACACGGCGCAGATATCGCCCCCCCTCGAGGCGACCTCCTACGCCGAGGTCCTGGACGAGCTGGCGGCGTTCGCGGCCCGCCAGCCGGGGGTCGTCGACGGCGAGCGGTTCATGAGCCAGGTGACCTCGCTGGGTGCCGACGACACCATCGCGGTGGGCGGTGGCGCCTTCCTCCCGCACCTCAAGTCGGACGCCATCGACGGCGAGGTCGTCGTGATGGGCATCACGGCCCGGCCGCTTCGGGTGCCGGTGGAGAGCGGGGAGGAGACCCGGGGACGGCTTTTCGTGCTGGCGGCCGCCCCGCCGGACGAGCACGCCGCCTATCTCGAGAAGGTGGCGTCGATCGCCGCCGCGTTACGCGCCGAGGGGACGATCGAAGCGATCCTGAAGGCCGGCAATCCGGAGCGGATCGCGAATCTCCCAGCGATACGGGAGGCGCGTCGCGTCCAGCGCCTGTCGGTGGTCGACGTCATGGATCCGGCGGCCCAGCGCGTGTACCCGGACATGCCGCTTCCGGATGCCGCCCGCGTGCTTATCCGCGGCCGCCATTCGGCATTGCCGGTCGTCAACAAGCGCGACGAGATCGTCGGCATGGTCTCCGAGAAGGACCTAATCAAGGCGTTCCTGCCGGGCTACCTGCGGATTTCCGGCGGAACCAGCGGGGAGGACGGCGGTGAGAGGGAGTCCACCGATCGAACGCTCGTGCGCGACGTCATGTCGAAGGCGGTGCTCTGCCTGCCGGTGGAGGCCTCGATCAACGAGGCGGCCTCGATCATCGTCAACAAGAACGTCGATCCACTGCCGCTGACGCGCGAGGGGAAGTGGGTGGGCCTCATAAGCCGCAGGTCGCTCATCCGGAAGCTGCTCCAGTTCTGATTCCGCGAGAATACAAATCGAGGAGGAGACCATGAGGGCAGAGCGAACGCTCGCCATCATAAAGCCGGATGCAGTGGAAAAAGGCCTCATCGGAAAGATAATCGCGCATCTCGAAGAGGCCGGTTTCGTGGTGACGGACCTGCAGATGACCCGCCTCTCGGAGGCCGAGGCCAGACGCTTCTACGAGGTCCATGCGGAGCGGCCGTTCTACGGCAGCCTGGTCGCGTTCATGACGAGCGGGCGCTGCGTTCCGATGGTGCTGGAGCGCAAGAGCGCGGTGTCGGCACTCCGCGAAACGATCGGGGCCACCGACCCGGCGCGGGCCGCCGAAGGCACCATTCGAAGGCTCTACGCGGAGTCGGTCGAGCGGAACGCGATCCACGCGTCGGACTCGCCCGAGAATGCCGAGCGGGAGATCGAGTTCTTCTTCCCCCAGGGGTGACGTCATGGCCGCGCCCGGGGTATATTCAATTGTTATGTTCGTGGATCTGTCCCGGCTGGAAGAGGGCCGCCTTTCTCAGAGCTTCGAGATCGACCCGGAAAGCCCGATTCCGCAAGGCCTCGAGGCGGAGATCCACGAGCCGCTGACCTTCGACCTGGAGGTCCGCAACCCTTCCGGCGGGACATACGTGGTCACCGGCCGGTTGACGGGCGCCGCGGTGGCGCCATGCCGGCGGTGCCTTGTCCCGACGCGGATTCCCATCGACGTGCCGCTGCGGCTCGTCTATCAGGAGGCCGGTCGCGACGCGAAGCCGGGTGCTGACTCCGGCGACGACGACGTCGTGTGGCTGGAGCGCGGCGCCCAGCGGATCGAGCTCGACGCCCAGGTGCGGGACCGGCTGTTCCTCGAGACGGAGCGCTTTCCGATCTGCAGGGAGGACTGCCGGGGAATCTGTCCGCGGTGCGGGCGGAACCTGAACGAGGGTCCCTGCGAGTGTGCGCTGGAGACCGTCGACTCGAGGTGGAAGGCCCTGGAGGGACTCGGGTCGGGAGTCGAGCAAGACCGATCTCGCTCATCGAAGGGCGAGTCGTCGGATTGACCATACGAGAACAGGGAGAGAGTTCAGATGGCCGTTCCCAGAAGGAAGACTTCCAAGACGCGGAAGCGGAAGCGCCGCACGCACAAGCATGCGACGGCGCCCACTCTCGTGAAGTGCGATAAGTGCCTTCAGCCGAAGATCGCACATCGTATCTGCCCTCACTGCGGTCACTACGCCGGTCGCCACGTCATCGAAGTCGACGAGGAGTTCTAGGCCGCCCCCGGATCCTGGTAAAGGAGCGCTGCCGCGCATGCGGATCGCAGTCATGGGTGGCGACCATGCCCCCGATCGGCCCGTCGCTGGGGCGCCGGCCGCGATCCGCGAGGCGGCGCGCGACTTCGGGATCGTCCTCGTGGGCGACGAGTCGCGGCTGACCCCGCTGCTGTCCCCCGACACCGATTTCCGCGGGTGGAGCGTGCTGCACGCACCGGAGGCCATCGGCATGGACGAGTCTCCGGCCTCGGCGGCGCTCACCGCCCTCGGCCGGAGCGAGAGCCTCCCACGTTCCGCCGGCATGGTCGTGTTCCCGAACCGGGCCGAGCAGCCGGATCACCCCATCGGCGCGCCCGCCGTGGCGGCCGAGAGGGGAGAGCGATGACCTCGAGCTCGCCGCGCACGGAGATCCGGGCTACCGGGATGTCGGTGCCCGAGAAGGTCGTGACCAACGCGGATTTCGAGCGCCTCGTCGATACCAGCGACGAGTGGATCACCACGCGGACGGGGATCAAGGAGCGGCGCATGTGTGCCGAGGGCCAGAACACCGCCGACCTGGCGGCCGAGGCCGGCCGAGTGACCCTCGAGGACGCGGGGCTCGATCCCCAGGACGTGGACATCCTGATCCTCTCCACCGCGACCCCCGACCACCTGCTTCCCGCCACCGCATGCGAGACTCAGGCCCTCCTGGGCTGCGAGAACGCCGCTGCGTTCGACATCAGCGCGGCCTGCGCGGGTTGGCTCTACGGGGTTTCGCTCGCCGACGCGCTGATCACGAGCGGGATGCACGAGAACGTCCTGGTCATCGGCTCCGAGAAGATGTCGGCGATCCTCGACTATACCGATCGGACGACTTGCGTTCTGTTCGGCGACGGGGCGGGAGCCGCACTGGTGTCGAGGGGGGGCGGAAACGGGCGCGGCATCCTCGGCACGCACATGCGCACCAACGGCAAGCAGGCGCGGCTCCTGTGGCGGCCCGCGGGTGGCGCGGCGCTGCCTTCCACCGACGAGACGCGGTTCGAACGGATGGAGTTCGTCAAGCAGGAGGGAAGGGAGATCTTCAAGCAGGCGGTGATGTGCATGGAGGATGCTTGCCGCCGCGTGCTCGATTCGACGGATCGGCGCATATCCGACATCGACCTCGTGATCCCCCATCAGGCCAACATCCGGATCATCGATGCCGTGGCGAGCCGGCTGGGAGTGGAACGCGATCGGGTGTTCGTCAACATCGATCGCTACGGCAACACCAGTTCGGCTTCGATCCCCATCGCACTCGACGAAGCCCGTCGGCAGGGACGCGTGGGGGAGGGATCCACGATCCTGATGACGGCGTTCGGCGGCGGACTCGCCTGGGGCGCCTCCGTGGTCGTGCTCTAGCCAGGACGTTGAAAATGGCTCATCCGCGTCGTTCCACTCCTCGAGTCTTCCTGCGGCGTACTGATCGTACGCCTCGGAATCCTCTCGTCGCGCGCCCGGGGAACCCACGAAGTGGGTCGGCGGAGCCATTTTGAACGTCCTGCCGACTTCTTCTACGACCTGCTGATGGCCGGTTCGATGGCGTTCCAGTTTCCGGGCCAGGGCAGCCAGGCCGTCGGCATGGGCGCGGATCTCGCCGACGCGCATACGGAGGCGCGGGCCGTTTTCGACGAGGCGGACGAAACGCTGGGATTCGAGCTGTCGCGCCTCTGCTGGGAGGGCCCGGAAGAGGAGCTGCGCGCTACCGAGAACGCGCAGCCCGCGCTGCTGACGCACGGCGTGGCGGCTGCCAGGGTCCTTTCCGCGCGTGGCGTGACTCCGGTCGCGGCGGCGGGACACAGCCTGGGGGAGTTCACCGCCCACGTGGCCGCCGGCAGCCTCGCTTTCGGCGACGCGCTCAAGCTCGTCCGCGTGCGGGGAGAGGCGATGGCGCGGGCAGGCAGAGAGCGTCCGGGGACGATGGCCGCGATCATCGGCCTGAACGAGACCCAGGTCGAGCGGTTGTGCGAGGAGGCTCGCGGGGAGGGAGAGGAGCTGGTCGCCGCCAACTACAACTCACCGGGCCAGATCGTGATCTCGGGCTCCACCGGGGCGGTCCGCAGAGTGGTGTCGGGGGCCAAGGAGCATGGCGCGCGCATGGCGATCGAGCTGCAGGTGTCGGGGGCATTCCACTCGCCTCTGATGGCCCCGGCCGTCGACGCATTGCGCGCGGCTCTCGACGCGGTCGACATCCGTACGGCGTCGATCCCGGTCGTGGCCAACGTGGACGGCCGCCCGGTGGTCGATCCCGATGCGATCCGGGAGCGGCTCGTCGAGCAGGTCAGCGGCGCCGTCCGGTGGACCGATTGCGTCCTGTCCCTTCGTGACATGGGAGTCCGCAAGCTCGTCGAGCCGGGCCCCGGGCACGTGCTGACGGGGCTCGTCAAGCGCATCGATCGCTCGCTCGAAGGCCGGACAGCGGGTACCAGCCACCAGATCGAGGAGGTAGCGGCAGCATGGCTGTGACCATCGACCTGAACGGCAAGCGTGCGTTGGTGACCGGGGGCAACCGTGGGATAGGGCGCACGATCTCCGAGCGTCTCGCCGACGCGGGCGCGGACGTGGCGGTGTTCGCCCGCAACGAGCAATCGGTTGCGGAGGCGGCGCGCGCGCTGTCGGGGCGGGGCGTCCGGGGGCTGCCACTGGTCGGTGACGTGGGATCCGACGCGGACGTCGAGCGGGCGTGGGATACGCTGATGAAGGAGTTCGGGCAGCTCGACATCCTCGTCAACAACGCGGGGATCACTCGCGATGGCCTCCTGCTCAGGATGAAGCCCGAGGACTGGCATGCCGTTCTGGACGTCAACCTGACGGGCGCGTTCAGATGGTGTCGGCTCGCGGCGAAGCAGATGCTCCGCCAGCGCAGCGGAACGATCATCAACATCTCATCCATCGTCGGAGTGATCGGCAATCCCGGCCAGACCAACTACGCGGCCTCGAAGGCGGGCCTGATAGGGTTCTCGAAGTCGCTGGCGGTCGAGGTTGCGGCCCGCGGCATAACCGTGAACGTCATCGCGCCGGGCTTCATCGAAACCGAGATGACGCACGTCCTCGGCGAGGAAGCGCAGGCGGAGTTCCTGTCGCGCATCCCGCTCGGTAAGCTGGGTACGACGGGGGACGTGGCCGACCTGACGGTGTTCCTCGCCTCCCCTATGAGCGACTATATTACCGGCCAGGTTATCTGTGTCGATGGTGGGCTAACGCGTTGAGCTCGTCGAACTCGTCCGGGAGGAAAGCGCATGTCTGTTGAATCGCAGGTAAAGGAGATCATCGTCGAAAACCTCGGCGTAGACAACGAAAAGGTCACCGAGGATGCTTCGTTCGTCGAGGATCTCGGGGCCGACTCGCTCGATACCGTGGAGCTCGTGATGGCGTTCGAGGAGGAGTTCGACATCGAGATCCCCGACGAAGACGCGGAAAAGCTCACCACCGTCGGCGAGGCGATCGCGTATCTGAAGGGCAAGACAGAAGCCTAGCCCGGATGGGACGCCGCGTAGTCGTCACCGGAATGGGCCTCCTGACCGCGCTGGGCAACGACCTGGCTACGACGTGGGAGGCCCTTCTCGAGGGACGATCCGGCGTGCGCCGGATCACGCGCTTCGATCCCGAGGGTTTCGCCACGCAGATCGCCGCCGAGGTCAAGGATTTCGAGCCCGAGCGCTGGATGGAGAAGAAGGAAGCGCGTCGGCAGGACCTCTTCACCCAGTTCGCCGTGGCCGCGGCCAGCATGGCCGTGGAGGATAGCGGGCTCGAGCTGCCGGGAGGCGACGGCCATCGGGTGGGGGTCATCATCGGGTCCGGAATCGGCGGGATACGGACCCACGAGGTGCAGAACGAGCGCTACCTCGAGGGCGGCCCTTCACGCATCAGCCCCTTCTACATCCCGATGATGATCCCCGACATCGCGAGCGGCGTGGTGTCGATGCGCTATGGCGCCAAGGGACCGAACTACTGCACGGTTTCCGCCTGCGCCTCGAGCGCGCACGCGATCGGGGACGCGTTCCGGCTGATCAAGCACGAGGACGCCGAGGTGATGATCGCCGGCGGGACGGAGGCGGCGGTCACGGCCATGTCGGTCGGCGGGTTCGCGGCCATGAAGGCGATGTCGACCCGGAACGACGAGCCCGAGCGCGCGAGTCGCCCGTTCGACGCGGACCGCGACGGCTTCGTCCTGGGCGAGGGCGCCGGGATGGTGGTGCTCGAAGAGCTGGAGCACGCGCTGGCGCGAGGCGCCCGCATCTACGCCGAGGCCCTGGGAGTCGGCATGACCGCCGACGCGTACCACATCACGGCCCCGGCACCCAACGGCGAGGGCGCGGCCCGCGCCATGCGACGGGCGGTCGAGGAGTCGGGCCTGCCCGTCGAGGCCTTCGACTACATCAACGCCCACGGCACGTCGACCCCGTTCAACGACGAATTCGAGACCATGGCGATCAAGTCGGTGTTCGGGGACCATGCGCACGAGCTGATGGTCGGCTCGACGAAATCGATGACCGGTCACCTGCTCGGCGGAGCGGGGGGCCTGGAGTTCGTCGTCACGTCGATGGTTCTGCGCGAGGGCAAGATTCCGCCCACGATCAACCTCGAGACCCCTGACCCGCTGTGCGATCTGGATTACGTCCCCAACACCATGCGGGAGGCCGAGGTCCGGGCGGCATTGACGAACTCCTTCGGATTCGGGGGCCACAACGCGTCGCTGGCGCTGGGCAGATACGAGCCATGATCGGAGCAGAATGATCTGGAAGTGGTTTCGTCGAAGGAAATCCGACTCCGCCGCGCAGCTGAAGGAGGAGCGGCTGCAGCAGCTAGAGCGGATGCTCGGCCATCACTTCACGA